>NZ_JAJEPT010000020.1:0-66460 GCF_020686995.1 Blautia fusiformis | reverse complement strand
CTTTAAATGTAAAGAAATTTTCGAGAATCGTATGTGTTTCACTGTTTAGTTATCAAGGTTTGTTGCGTCTGTCTCTCAGACAGCTCGTTTATTTTATCTCATCTCAAATCGTTTGTCAAGTACTTTTTTCAACTTTTTTCAAACTTTTTTTGATGAATCTCTGTCTCGCTGACAGCTTGTTTACTTTATCACATCCGCAAGCGTTTGTCAACAAGTTTTTTTATTTTTTTGAAAAATTTATTTTTTTCAAAAAAATAACGGAGAAGGAGGGATTTGAACCCTCGCGCCGCGTTAGCGACCTATACCCTTAGCAGGGGCACCTCTTCGGCCTCTTGAGTACTTCTCCAGACTCCGAACTTATAATTTCTTATTAAATTGGAGTGCATTTCTTCTGTGTTTTCATCCGAAACGCATGGTTAATTATATCCGAAAGATATAAGTTTTGTCAACACCTTTTTTTCATTTTTTTACATTAATTTTATCTTAGCGCGATTGACCAATCATATTATCCCCTTAGACAGGTGGCTACGCACGACACGCTGTCCGTGTGGACAGCGCAGGGAAAGTCCATCTCAGAGTTCCGAAGTCCGAGGGCTTCCCTGCCCCCCACCCTCTTGGGCACGGAACAAGCGCTACATCTTCGATATATAATGCGACTGACTTTTATTATGGAATCTTATGCCAAGCTGATTACTGTCTGAGCCGATATTATTCCGGAACGTTGTGCCGAGCTGATTCTTAGATACAACATTCCTCCTGAACAATTTCTGTATGACACTCTACTGCCATGCATCATTGAATACTATCTCGAACTGTTCACTTTCCGCAACCGGCCTGTGTGCACAGCCGAGGAGCTGGCATATGGGCGGGGCGCTCTGCAGGAGGTGTGACAACTACTTAGGCTCTGGAAGGTGGCGTTGTTTTTCAAAAGTTCGCTGTCTGAGCGCAGCGAGTTCGGACTTTTGGAAAACGCTTTTAGCCACCTTTCAGAGTCTTAGTAGTTTCCACCGACGAAGCCTGTCCCGCCCATATGCCAGCTCCTCGGCGTCCGTCAAACCACGAAATCCCGCAACACCCAAAAAAAAGAGGCCGCACATGCAGCCTCTTACACACATAACTATAGAAACTATAAGTAACCCAACATCAGATCATCCAGAAATTATCCGTGCAGACAATCCTCCGATAAGTCTCAAACTTAAACCACTTATTATGAAACTCCGACTTATTATCAGTAGCCTCAAATTCCCTCAAAAACATCTGATAATCATCATTACTGCGGATCTCCAGGGCAAAACCTCTCTCATCCACAACAGGAAGCCCCATAAACACATACTCATCCAGCGGAATAATATCCTGCACCCTCTTATCACGAATAAGAACAGCCGCATTATCCTCCAGGGAAACAATATCAAAATAGCCCGGATACTCAAAGCTGTCACCCTCAACAGGCACCACATCCCCTACATGATAAGTCTTAACCTCTTTATCCGCCTTGGAAAGCAGCGCATTCTCAAGGTTAAAATAAAACTCCTCAAAAACATAACCACCAACCTTCACATCATCCTTCTGGAAATAAGGCTTCTCACCCTCAGTATCCACAGACTCCACAACACCACAAGCAGAAGTCATATGACTCACACGATCGATCAAGATCAGCTCACCAAGAGTCTTATTCTTCTTAAACTCATCCAGCACAACCTTATCAGAAAGTCCAATCTTGCACAAAGCAATCTCATTCTTCACAATCGTATCAGCAGGCAAATGCTCCCCGGTATTCACATCCGTCTTAAACTCGATACTTTTAACCACACCAGCAATCTTCTTCGTACCAACCTTCACAAGATACTCCTTGCCCACTTCAAGCCTGGAATCATCCATCCATAGAAGCGTAGCCTCAAAGCCCTTTGCAACAGGGATCTCATTATTATTGGTAAGAACACATCCACGGCTTACATCCACCTCTTTATCCAGCTGGATCGTAACAGCCTGGCCGGCAACAGCCTCTTCACGATCGTCACTGCCCACCAGGATCGTCTTAACAGCCGCTGTCTCGTTGCTTGGGAGCGTTGTGATGATATCGCCTACATGAACCCGGCCACTCTCGATCTGGCCCTGGAAACCGCGAAATTCATGGTTTGGACGAGAAACACGCTGAACAGGCAGATAAAATTCGCTGACATTCTCAGCCTCTGAAACATCCACAGTCTCAAGATGCTCCAGAAGAGCTTTCCCCGTATACCAGGGCATATTCGGAGACTTCTTCGTTACGTTATCACCCTCTGTAGCACTGACAGGAATGATCACAACATCCTGAAGCCCCAGAGTCTCAGAAAGCTCATTGATATCCTTTACGATCTCATTAAAACGGCTCTCACTGTAATCAACAAGATCCATTTTGTTCACAGCAAATACAAAATGATGGATACCCATCAGAGCGCAGATACGTGCATGACGCCTTGTCTGGACCAGAACCCCCTGCTTCGCATCCACAAGAATAATGGAAAGCTGAGCAAAGGAAGCTCCAACCGCCATGTTCCTTGTATACTCCTCATGTCCGGGAGTATCCGCAACGATAAAGCTTCTTTTATCGGTTGTAAAATAACGATACGCAACATCAATGGTGATTCCCTGCTCACGTTCTGCCATCAGGCCATCCAGAAGAAGAGAATAATCAATGGCACCACCTCTGGAACCTACCTTGCTGTCCAGAAGAAGGGCTTTTTCCTGGTCCGCATATAAAAGCTTGGAATCATAAAGAATATGACCGATCAGTGTAGATTTTCCATCATCTACACTTCCGCAAGTGATAAATTTCAGTAATCCGCTCATCCTAGAAGTACCCCTCTCTCTTTCTTTTTTCCATACTTGCAGCTCCGCCGTCGGAATCAATAACACGTGTGGTTCTCTCAGATTCCACAGAGCTTAAGGTCTCGTCAATGATCTCGTCCAGTGTCTCCGCGTCAGACTCGATACCACCTGTCAGAGGATAGCATCCGAGAGTACGGAAACGGACCTTTTTCATCTGCGGCTCCTCACCCGGGTTCAGACGCATTCTGTCGTCATCCACCATGATAATGTTGCCGTCTCTGTATACAACCGGACGCTCTTTTGCAAAATAAAGAGGAACGATCGGGATATTTTCTCTCTTAATATACTGCCAGATATCCGTCTCAGTCCAGTTGGAAATCGGGAAAACACGGATACTTTCGCCTTTATTGATCTCCGTATTATAAAGCTTCCACATCTCCGGACGCTGGTTCTTCGGATCCCAGGCCTGCTCTGCATTACGGAAGGAGAAGATACGCTCTTTTGCACGGCTTTTCTCCTCGTCACGACGACCGCCGCCAAAAGCAGCTGTGAAACCATATTTCTTAAGAGCCTGCTTCAGTGCTTGCGTTTTCATGATATCTGTGTATGCGGAGCCGCTGTCAAAAGGATTGATACCTTGCTTCACACCATCCTGATTAATGTACTCAAGCATTTCGATTCCCAAATCCTTTGCGGTTTTGTCACGAAACTCGATCATCTCTTTAAATTTCCATGTTGTATTTACGTGAAGAAACGGAAATGGCGGTTTCTCCGGATAAAAAGCCTTCATTGCAAGATGAAGCATTACAGAACTGTCTTTTCCTATAGAATAAAGCATTACCGGCTTCTCGCACTCTGCTGCAACTTCACGGATGATATAAATTGCCTCTGCTTCCAGCTCATCCAAATGTGATAATCCACTCATATCTGATCTCATCCTCCTGTTCCGGCCGCCAGAACCGGCAGCACTTATCTTCTGGTCTAATATTTATTCGAATTCCGTCGATCCACATCGATCACGGATGTAGAACCGTCCGTTTTTGTAATGATCCAATGAAGGATATCCCCTTCGCTTTTTACATTCATGATACTTCCGTTCCCGCCGATATCCGCACCAAGGAAAAAGTCGATGGCACCGGCTTTACATTCCTTTACACAGGAAACGCAACCCCAGCAGTTTTTCGGATATTTCATCACGGCTTTTTTGTCTTCCATGACGATCAGGGTTCCCGGACATACTTCACTGCATTTTCTGCAGCCAACACATTTTTTCTGATCAATTCGTATGCTCATATGTGTCCTCCTTTACAATGTCGCGAAAAATCATCCTGATCTCGCCGTTTTCCAGTTTCGAATTTACATATTTATAAAATTTCTCATCTGTTTCCGGATGATCCAGATTTTCGTTAAAAGAATGCCATCTGGTCTCTTTGCGGTTTTTCAGATGAGCGATCAGTGAACGGCACACAATGAGACGCTCACGAAGTTCGTATGCAAACATCAGCTCATGCATATCTGCTGCCGCTGTTTTTTCGGCAAGAGCCTGAAGCTGAAGGATTTTTTCATCTGCAAGAGCAAGCTGCTTCTCATTAAACTGATAATTAGAAGCAATTCCTCCCGCATATTCATCCATGACTTTCTGCATGGCTTCTTCCAGCTCTTCCACGGAAAATGCCGGTGCGTCTTCATTTCGGAACTTTTCGTACTGGGATAGGATCTCATCTTCCTGAACCTTGATCTCTGTCTCAGTCTGAACATCTGCTTCCTTCAGAGTTCCGGCCTTAAACTGTTTCACCATATCCAATGCTGCAAGCTTTCCTTCTGCAAGAGCTCCTGTTACATATTTCTGCGGACATCCACCTGCAACATCACCAGCTGCATAAAGGCCTTTCACCGTAGTCTCACGGCCTGTATTTACCCAGTAGCCGCTGGCTGTATGACCGCCTACGATATACGGCTCTGTTCCCTGGATCTCCACATCCTGCTCGCTGGGGCTCTTTCCGCTTTCGATCCATTTCAGAGTCTGGCTCGGTGCCATGTTGAAATAAGCCTTCAGAAGATCTTCATCCTGTTCCTTCGTGATCCCTGTAGTCTTCAGGTAACACGGGCCGTGGCCAAGCTGATTTTCCCGAACTGTTCCGTAAACTCTCTCGCTTGTGGTCAGTCCGTATTTTGTCTCATAGATCTCGCCAGCTGCATTGATCTGTTTTGCGCCGACACCCTGTGCGATGGTTCCCGTAGGAGCAATGGTATCCTTGCAGCGAAGTGCGATAAAACGCATCTCAAAGGACGTCATCTCCGCACCTGCCAGGATTCCCATTGCATATCCGGCACCTGTGTTAAACGGCGGATACCACATCTTATGTCTGGAAAATCCCGGATTGTTCGGCTTATAAAGCCCGGCCGCTCCGCCTGTTGCAGCAAGAACTGCCTTTGCCCGGATAATGTATGCGGTTTCTTCCATAATAGAGAAACCAACCGCTCCGTAAACCTGTCCGTCTTTTACAAGAAGGTCTGTGATATTTACATAATTCAGAACGTCTACGTTCTCAGCTTTATGAACTGCATCAGCAAGAAGTGGTTTAAAATTTTCACCGTTGATCTTGATGTTACGGTTTCCTCTGGCTACATAATCACCATTTTCATCCTTCAGGATCACAAGCCCAAGCTTTTCCATCTTTGCAGTAACTTCGTTGAAATTCTCCGCTGCTGTAAGAAGAAGGTCCTGCCTTACGATCCCGGCGGCATCCTTTGTTGCATAATCTACATAATCCTGCGGCTTGCGGCCTTTTACAATGTAGGCATTGATTGCATTAACACCTGCTGCCAGACAGCCGCTTCGTCTGATATTTGCTTTTTCTGCGATCAGTACCCTGCCGGCTTTCTGTTCTGAGAGAACCAGCGCCGCATAGCAGCCTGCGGTACCTCCGCCTATGATCAGCACATCTGTTGTAATTTCCTTTGTGTTTAATCTGTTTTTCATACTCATCACTCTGTTATCTGAAGCTCATGTACAGTTACATTTTTCTCTTTATCTACGCCAAAGGCCTTCAACACCGGATTTTCTGCATCCATAAGGGAGAGGATCAAATATTCGATGTTCGGGTCAAATGCAAGTCGTTTATCTTCTTCGGAAGGCCTTGACGGAGACTCCGGATGAGAATGAAAATTTCCGATCATCTGATATCCGTTCTGACGGATATCCTTGATCGCGCTCAGCTGTTCCTTCGGGTCCATGGAAAAGTGTTCGTTGCTTTCATCGATATTTGTCAGCAGATACACCTTCTCGATGGTTTTTACATCGTCCTCAATGGTCCCGCCCAGAAGGCCGCAGGACTCATTGGGAAGTCCTTTTCTGCAGTGGTCTAATATTTTCTCGTAATCTTCTTTTTTTAATTTCAGCATTTCGTGGCCTCCAATGGGTTTCTATACTTATTTACAGTATCTGCACCAGCAGACACCTTTTCGTTTCTGTGATCAGTGTTTATTAATGCTTCAGTTCACACACAGCCTGCTCATAATCGATCAGTTCTGTGATCGTCGGATCATCGCCGCATACCGGGCAATGATGATTCTTCGGAAGCTTCACGGTACGGAATGTCATCTTCAGCGCATCGTAGGTAAGAAGTCTTCCTGTAAGAAGATCACCCTGTCCGATGATGTACTTGATCGCTTCCATTGCCTGAAGGCTTCCGATCACTCCGCCCATGGCTCCGATCACGCCAGCCTGCTTACAGGTCGGTACGGCATCCTTTGGCGGCGGGCTCTGGAACGCACATCTGTAGCATGGGCCCTGTCCCGGAACGTAAGTCATCAGCTGTCCCTGGAAACGGATGATCCCTGCATGTGAAAACGGTTTCTCGGCCATTACACAGGCATCGTTGATCAGGAATTTTGCAGGAAAGTTGTCTGTTCCGTCAAGAATGAAATCGTAATCTTTGATCAGATCCATGATGTTGCTGGAATCTACAAAGGTATGATATGTATTTACAGTAACGTCCGGGTTGATTGCTTTCATGGTCTCAGCCGCAGACTCTACCTTCAGTTTGCCGACATCTGCAGTTGTGTGGATGACCTGTCGCTGAAGATTGGAAAGATCTACCTCATCTGCATCCGCGATCCCGATGGTTCCCACACCTGCTGCTGCAAGGTAAAGGGCTGCCGGTGCTCCAAGTCCGCCGGCTCCGATGATCAGAACCTTGGCATTCAGAAGCTTTTTCTGACCTTTTACTCCAACCTCCTTCAGGATGATGTGGCGGGAGTACCGCTCAAGCTGCTCATTTGTAAAAGCCATTATCTTGCGCCTCCTCCCATGTAGTACAGGAACTCAACAACGTCGCCGTCCTTTACCTCTGTTTCCGGAACGTCTGCCTTGCTGATGAATTCATCGTTGATAGTTACGGTTACATACTCAGGACTTTCAATATCCTCTTTCTCAATAAGCTCTGTAAGCTTCAGTCCGTCTTCGTACTCTTTTTTATTTCCTGCAACTGTGATTGTCATTTCTCTGTTCTCCTATTCTTCAACTTTTCTTACGATCAGTGTATAAGTTCCGTCTTCGTTGTCCTCGAGCTTCAGGATCTGATGTCCTTCTTCCTTCACGCTTCTTGGCACATTCTGTACCGGCTCGCCATCGTTCATTTTGATCGCCAGGATCTGTCCGTCATCCAGCTCCTCAAGTGCTACCTTTGCTTTTACAAAGGTTACCGGGCAGACCACATCGGTAATATCTACGGTATCATCAATCTTAATATCAGCCATTGTATGCTCCTTTCAAAACTTCCTGAAGTTTTTCAGCGCCTACCCGGTCGATGGTAAATTTAAAACGCTCTCCCGGATTTGCATGATCATCAAAGAACTGGATCGCTGCATCGGTCACTCTGAAAAGCTGCTCCTCCGAGGTGATCAGCGGAAGGAATTCCTGTCCCTTGCTGATATGATTTCCAAACGTTCCGCCAAAGGAAACGATATATGCTTCGTTTACATCCCATGCATCCACCGGACAGGATTTTGCACATCTGCCGCAGTAGTTACATTTCTCTGTATCGATCACCAGCTTGTCATCCTCAAAGGAGATGGCGTTTTCTCTGCAGGCCTTTTCACAGACACCACAGTGGATACATGCATCCTCTTTCCAGCTGACCTCAGCCGCTCCCTTGATCCCTACATCATTCTCCTCTGCCTTCAGACAGTTGTTCTGGCATCCGGTAACACCGAATTTGAATTTATGAGGAAGCTCTCTTCCGAAATATCTTTCATTTAATTTCACTGCAATGTCATAGCTGTTGATATTTCCGCTTGGACAGACAGCGTTGCCCTGGCAGGCTGTAACAGTACGGACTCTCGGTCCGCAGACACCAGGCTTGCATCCGCCTTTTGCAAGATCATCCTTTACATCATCAATATCATCTAATTTAATGAACGGGATCTCAACTCCCTGTCTGGAAGTAAGATGTACATATCCGTCACCGTATTTCTCAGCTACCTCTGCGATCTTCTTAAGGTTTTCTGCGGTAAGTGTACCGCCTACACAGGCAAGACGAAGAGAAAAATTATTTTTCTGCTTCTGTCTCATGAAACCACCTTTTTTTAATGTAGCGTAATCTACTTTTGCCATAACGAACTCTCCATTTCTCTGCTGGTGCAGCTCTTAGATTTTATCGGTTATTTTCTATTGCTTGTTTGAAATCTTCTTTTAAATCTTCAATATCTTCAATTCCCACACTGATACGGATCAGATCCTCGAATACTCCGGACTGCAGCTTCTCTTCGTCGGAGATATGTGCCGCGATGGTGGATTCCGGATGGATCACCAGTGTCTTCGTATCTCCGATATTGGAGATGATCAGCGGGATCTTCAATGAATTAATAATGGAAAAAGCCTTCTCCTTGCTTCCGGTTCTTACGGTTACGATAGCTCCGTAGCCATTCCTGAACTGCTTTTCCGCAATTTCGTGATAAGGGCTTTCTTCCAGTCCCGGATAATTTACTTCAATGTCATCACCCAGGCCCTGTAAAAATCTCGCAAGCTCCAGTGCATTGTCACACTGTCTCTGCATTCGAAGTCCCAGGGTTTCCAGTCCCAGGTTATTAAGGAAAGCATTCTGCGGAGCAAGACACGCGCCAGTGTTCCGGAAAAGTCCGTTTCTAAGCTTGGCGATGTATGCAAATGGTCCGAATTTCCGGTATGGAGCAAGTCCCGGATATCGGTCAGGGTCCCATTTCAGACCCTTACCACAGACAAGAATACCGCTGATGGCATCGCTGCTTCCATTGATATATTTGGAAGAGGAATGAACCACAATGTCAGCTCCAAGCTTCAGTGGCTGGATCAAATACGGGGTTGCCACCGTGTTGTCTACGATCAGCGGTACGTCATGCTTATGTGCCACTTCCGCAACTGCCTGGATATCGGTAACATCCAGCTTAGGGTTGCCAATGGTCTCCGCAAAAACAAGTCGCGTCTTCTCTGTGATCTCTGCCTCAAAAGCTTCCGGCTTATTCTCTTTCACATATTTTACGGAAATCCCGAAAGGCTTCAGATCATCGAACAGTTCCACAGTTCCGCCGTACAGTCCGCAGGCTGCCACGATCTCATCTCCCGCCTGAAGAATGTTCAGAAACGCATTGGTCAGCGCTGCCATTCCGGATGCACAGGCCACACTGCCGATCCCATCCTCCAGCATGGTCACTCTCTTCTCAAAGGACTCTACCGTAGGATTGTTGATCCTTGTATAGGAGAAGCCCATTTTTTTATTGTCAAAAATTTTCTCCAGGTCTTCCGCGCTGTCATGTCGGAATGCGCTGCTCTGATAGATTGGAACCTGTGTTGCACCCTGTGGATATTTCTCGTTGGTGCCGTGGAGCAGCCCTGTATTAAAGCCGTATTCGTTCATAGCCTCTTCCCTTTCTTTTGTTGACACTTATATTAACCTACTATTCATAGTATGTCAATAGGAAAACGGGATTAAATGTATTTTTTTGTGTACACAACTATACGACAGCATGATACAATTATAACAGTTACGATAATTACAGCACCAAAAGAAAGATGCCCGCAGGCATACAAACCTACATTAAGAATAGGAGGTGATTCCTATCAATATAAACCCGAAGCTCCGGAATATTTTTCACTCTTTATTCAGTCCCACCCTTGATTTCCGCGTCCGGCTGTTCAACATCCTCGCCTTGGGAGGTACTGTGATCAGCCTGATCATGGCCTTTCTCAGTCTCGGGACCGGTTCCTGGGGAAATGTACTGATCAATTTTGCGCTGGTTGCAATCTCCGGAGGGCTTTTTCTTTATTCCTATTACAGTGGAAAATATCAGCGCTGCTACCTGATCACCATTGTCGTGATCTTTCTGCTCGTTTTTCCGGTGATGTTTTTTACCAGCGGCGGTTATCGTGGCGGCATGCCGGCATTCTTTGTGTTTGCTATTATTTTTACCGTGCTGATGCTGGAAAAAAGACGCGCTCTGATCGTTTCCCTGCTGGAGATCCTCCTTTATATGGGACTGTGTCTGGTTGCATACCATTTCCCGGACACTGTAACTCCTTTTGCCACGGAAGCAGACCGGCTGGCAGATATCCTTCTGGCGTTTGTCTCTGTAAGTATTGTCTGCGGCAGTGTTCTCTATTTTCATCTGAAGGAATATAACCAGCAGCAGCTCCTTCTGGAGGAACAGAATCTGCGACTGCGCTCCCTTGATAATGCCAAGTCCACCTTCCTGACCACCGTTGCCCATGAGATTAAAAATCCTCTGAGTTCCATTTCCCTCCACGCGCGGGACACCTCCGAGCTCCTTGAGGAAGAGCCTCTGGATTTCTCTCTTATGCAGGAAAATCTCCGCACCATTGAACAGTCGGTAATGCGGATCGACCGGATCGTGCTGGATCTGATGGATACGGTTTCCATTGAGCAGGGGCGGCTTGCCCTTTCCCTTGTCTCATCAGATCTGTCCGGTCTTTTGTATTCTGTAAAAAAAGACTACTGCAGTCATCCAAGCTCAAAGAACAATCAGCTGGTCCTTACGACACAATCCGGACTCCCGGAAATCTCTGCTGATCCGGAACGGCTGATCCAGGTTGTCACCAATCTGATCTCCAATGCAGAGCGTCACACCCAAAACGGAACCATCACCATTTCTCTTACCGGCGAACCGGGCTGGCAGACCATCTGCGTCTCCGACACCGGAACCGGCATGTCAGAAGAAATGCGAAAAAACGCACTCAAGGGTTATGTTTCCGCTGATAAGGATTACTGGCGGCACGGCATAGGCCTCTATGTCTGTCATCAGATCATCACTGCCCATGGCGGCAAAATATGGCTGAAAAGTAAAGAAGGCGAGGGAACTCAGGTGTTCTTCTCACTTCCGGAGGAGGAATCATAAATGAATGAAAAGAAATCACTTATCCTTATAGTCGAGGATGAAGAACAGGTGCTGAATACCAACTGCCGGATGCTGCGGCGCCGTGGCTACGATGTCCGCACTGCACAGACAGCCGCCGAAGCCTGTCATCAGCTTGAAGAACAGCTGCCGGATCTTCTTATCCTGGACATTATGCTTCCGGACGGAAACGGTCTGGATATCTGCCGCCGCTTCCGCGAAAAAACCATGAATCCGGTTCTTTTTCTCACCGGAAAAAGTGATATCCGGGATCGGGTAGAAGGACTTCAGCAGGGAGGCGACTATTATCTCACCAAACCTTATAATTTCGATGAATTTCTGGCCGTGATCCAGATGCTTCTGGAACGCCAGAAACGAATGGAAGAAAAAATAAAAGAAAAATTTCAGTCCTCCCGTCAGATCACCATCGGCAGCCTGCGGCTGGATCTTTCGGACGGCCATGCATATCTCAATAATGCCGACACAGGCCTTACCCGGACCGAATTCTCTCTGCTGCGTCTCCTTGCAGAAAACCAGGAGAAGATTTTTTCTGCAAAGGAGCTCTACGAAGCGGTATGGGGCAGCTGTGCAGGAACAGATACCAGCACGGTACGGCGGCATATCTTTAACCTCCGGACCAAGATCGGTGCCGAAGATACCGATGAGTATGACATTGTCTCGGTTTATGGGAAGGGATATCTTTTTACCTGCCGGTAAGCCGGCCTTTTCACGATCGGATAGCATATTTCCAGACCTGTACGCAGCTTTCCGTAAATGTCTCTTTTTCTTCACATTTCCGGATATCGGGATCTGTCTGTTACAATGTACTTAACAGACAGATCTTTTTTATTTGTAAAAATTTATGATCAAAGAATAGTAAGCAGCTAACTGCTGCGCAATTTATCAGGAGGTGCCTATGCATAAAAAAATCTTAGTTCTTTTAACAGGCGCGATCGCTCTTTCCATATCTGCAATCCCGGTCCTCGCTTCTGACCCTCCAACCGATGACGGTCAGCACATCTGGCAGGATGAAAACGGAGATTACTGGTACCGCAATGGTTCCGAGGATGAATATATCGGGGAAGGTAATTATGCCCCTGACCCGGATTCCGGTGAACTGATGGAAGGCAACGATGCCGGCTGGACCGAACAGGACGGTTATTTTGAGCCTCATTATTATTATGAGGACGGCAGTGTGTGGCTGGAAGATGCCACCGGAACCACATATATTGGCTCCAGAGATAAATATTATATTGATGACTACGGCAATCTTCAGGAATATTCCGATTCTGAAACTGATTCCTCCTCCGGAGATTCTTCAGAAGAATCCTCCGATACCAGTGGAAACTCCTCCTCGCAGGATTCCGATTCTTCATACCCAAATTCCTCTTCCGATACAAACACGGAAGATTCCTCTGAATCGGAAAAGCGCGGCGAGCTTCATATGCGGGTTGGATTCCCTGCCGATGATACGATCAGAGAATCCATGCCCGAAAAAGAAGGTTATTTCGAGCAGCGTTCCGTAAATGGCGGAAAAAGCACTGCCTTTGTTTTAAAAGTACCGAATTCCTCTCTGGAGGATTCTTCCCTGAAGGGTTTTCTGGCAGAATACTATCCGGTAAAGGGTGAGATCATCACCAAAAAGGATCTTACCTTTGAATCTTATCCTGCCACGAAATATCAATACTTAACCGAAGTCAACGAAGAAGAAAAAAATGTAGATGCTCTTGTATGCCAGACTGACGATTATACATTCGGACTTTTTGTCCTGACTCCGTCAGACACCTATGATAAGGCCGCCGAAAAGGAAGCCACAGAGCTGATCAAATCCATAGATTTCGTTTACGCAGAGCGTGTGGATATGGCCATGACGGATTACTTCCAGGTCCTCACTCCGGAGCGCTGGAAATATCTCTGCCGTTATGAAACAACCGAAACCGAAAATGGTGGATATAAACTGACTTATTACAATGAGGATGTTCCTGTACTGACTCTGGAAGCCAGATATTACGATGGCGAAGACCAGCCTCTGGACAGTGTATGGCAGGGCTATCTCGGCCGTATCGAAACCGTCGACGGCAAAAAATACGATCTTCTGTCCACCATCAGCCAGTACTCCAAGGACGCCTCTGATGAATGGAAGGAAATGTATGACACTTATCTGGATGTCATAAACGGGATCCGTATAATGGACGGCTGTTCCCTGACCGAAGGAAGCCATGCCTGATCCCTTGTGATTCACATTGTCCCCTCTGCCGTTATTTTGCAGACCGGAAGATCCATAGCTGCATGAGATGTTGACAGTGCTATATATCAGATATAGATTTTCCAGTCGCAAAAGGCACATCATATTTACATAAAAGAAGCTGCAAACTCTGTTTTTTCACTGTTCTGCAGCTTCTTTGTGTTATTCCGTCCGACTATATCTTCTGCTGTCTATCCTTCGTAAATCTGATCAAAAATCCCTCCATCTGAGAAATGTGTTTCCTGTGCCTTTTTCCATCCGCCGAAATCATCAATGGTGACAAGATTGATGTCCAGATTAAACACATCGGAGTATTCCTTCAGAATATCCTGGTTTGACGGACGGTAATAATTATCACCGGCGATCCTCTGTGCTTCATCGGAATAGAGATAATTCAGATATTCCTCTGCCACATCTCTGGTGCCTCTTTTGTCTACGACTTTATCGACTACTGCTACAGATGGCTGTGCAAGGATGCTGATGCTTGGTGTTACGATCTCGTAGTCGTCCGGATAATCCTTTACGGAAAGATAGGCTTCATTTTCCCAGGCGATCAGTACATCACCCTGTCCGTTTTCCACGAAAGAGGTCGTTGCGCCTCTGGCTCCGGTGTCCAGGACAAGTACGTTTTTGTAAAGATCTCCGATGAATTCTTTAATTTTGTCCTCGTCTCCGTTATATTTATCTTTTGCATAGGCCCAGGCTGCCAGATAGTTCCATCTTGCTCCGCCGGAGGTTTTCGGGTTTGGTGTGATCACACCTACGTCTTTCTTTACCAGATCGTCCCAGTCTTTGATGTTCTTCGGATTTCCTTTTCTCACAAGAAATACAATAGTCGAAGTGTAGGGAGCGCTGTCCTCCGGAAATTCATCCACCCATCCGTCATCGATGAGTCCTGCATCCTGGATCGCATCCACATCATACTCCAGTGCCAGTGTTACCACATCTGCTTCCAGTCCGTTGGCAACCTCAAGTGCCTGTTTTCCTGAGCCTCCGTGGGATTGTGTGATGTCCACATCCTGCCCTGTCTTTTCTTTCCAATGCTTCTGAAAGATCTTATTATACTGTTCATAGAGCTCTCTGGTGGGGTCATAGGATACGTTTGTAATGCTGACACTGTCCGCCGCATAAGCGGTTGCTCCTGTAAGACTTCCGATGGTTACTGCTGCCAAAAGGGCTGCTGTTGCTGATTTCCATTTTCTTTTCATAATACTTTTCCTCCTGTTTTTCTGCCTTTATTTTTGTTGTTGGCTTATTATAAACACGAGTAAGTCTTTATGAAAACTATAGAATCGGAAACCGTTTTCATGCTATCCAAAATTCCTGGTATTCCTACCTTAAAAAACAGCAGAAAAATCCCGGAAATCGGTAAATAAACATATGATTCCGTATAAAAATTTCCATTTCAGAATATTTACAGAAAACGTAATCAGCCTTGTATTTACAGTATTTCTGGTGATTTTTTATTTGATATTCAATTCTTCCAGCAGCTTTTTCATATAATTTTCATCTTTCATAGCCTTATCAAGGTCTTCTGTACGGTTCTCTTCCAGAAGTTTTTTTGACAAAAGCAGTCCCTGCTCCATTCCTTTTTTCATTCCTTTTTCCATTCCCTCATCCAACAACATCTGTCCAAGTCTTGTCATAGATATAACCTCCTTAATCTCATCCAGATCTTTACTATCCAAAAACTTATCTGCCAGAGTATATAACATTGCCATTGTTTTTTCTGCTGTTAGGCCACGTTTCTTTTTGGATAGTATAACTGCTTCTTTGATTTTTTCCTTAATCTTCATATTCCCAGACATTAATGGTGTCAACGATAGGCTTGCATAATCTTCTTCCGTAAGCTCTGTTCCGTCTTCTTGTTTTTGTCGTATTTTTTCAAAAACCTCATCTGCATTTCTATCCTTGAGATATATCGGTTGTATCCGATATGTAAACAGTCCCATATTCAATTCTGTCTTAACCGATTTGATTCCACCTGAATAAATCACATAGGTTATAACATTTTTTCCTGTTTTATGTGAATATACCGCATCATAGGCAAGAAATCTGCGCAAATCATTTTCTCCCTTGTCGGTTGTCTGGAATTCTATATGAATATAAAATCCTTCTTTAGTCAGAAATGTAAAATCCATATATAAAGAATGAATAGTAAGTTCTATCAGCTCTGTAGGACCAAGATTCACAAATTCATAGTCAATTCCAAGACTTTTCAGGATCGTATCACGGAAATAATCAAATCCCATTTTCATAATAGCATCTTCATGTTTTGTATTTGCCATGTGGCACCTCTTTTTTAGTTCAGTATCGTTATCGGCTGTGCCTTGAAAATGCTTTTGTAATTTTACTCTGACTCTTTATCTTATGTGAATTTTATTATTCTTAATCGTCCTCCTTGTTATATTTATTTTATCAGACCCGGACTAAAAAATCATCATTACTCTTCCGACAAATTCTTCCTTTATTTTCTATCCGTTTTTATTTTATGGTTATCCACACCCACCCCGGAGAAACATTCTCCGGGGTGGGTGGTTTTCCACATATTCCACAGAAGTTATCCTCTTCTGTCGTGTTTTCACAGATAAATATAGTCGTTCATGACTGGCTGCAGTCCGTGGTCTTTCAGGGCGTTGAAGACTTCGTCCACAGACCTTCCGTCGGAAATCTCAAACTGATCATCACCTTTATCCTCAATATCATCCACATGGCTTCCGATTCCGGTGCTGACACCTGCAGAGATCTTGGTTGCTGCGATATTCACCAGATTGTCACGGACACGCTCACACTCTCTGGTGGATACAGTAATACTTGCAAACGGCATAAACAGACGATATGCACAAACTACCTGCAAAAGCTGCGGTTCGTGTACATCCTTCGGGTTGATCCTGTCGTTGTTGATGATCGGACGAAGTCTCGGGCAGGAAAAAGCGATCTCTGCGTGTGGATATTTTCTCTGCAGAAGATATGCATGATATCCCGTTGCAAAAGCATCCTTGCGGAAATCATCCAGTCCCAGAAGTGCCGCAAAACCAACACCTCGCATGCCGCCTTTTAACGCACGCTCCTGTGTATTTAACCTGTATGGAAAAATCCTCTTGTGGCCTGCCAGATGCAGAGTTTCGTATTTATCAGAATTATAAGTCTCCTGGAAAACTGTCACATAATCTGCGCCGCATTTGTGAAGATATGCGTACTCATCAGAATTCATCGGATACACCTCAAGACCGACTACCTTGAAATATTTCCGGGCGATCTCACAAGCCTTTCCGATATATTCCACATTAGATTTCGTTTTGCTCTCTCCGGTAAGAATCAAGATCTCCTGGAGTCCGGTTTCTGCAATGGCTGCCATCTCTTTCTCGATCTCATCTGCATTCAGCTGTGCGCGGCGGATCTTGTTGTGGCAATTAAATCCACAGTAAATACAGTAGTTCTCACAGTAGTTTGCAATGTAGATCGGTGTAAACATGCAGATACTGTTTCCAAAATGTTTCCTTGTTTCGATCCGTGCAGCCTGTGCGATTTCTTCCAGAAGAGGCAGCGCTGCCGGTGAAAGCAGTGCTTTAAAATCCTCCGGTGTACGGTTGTCATGAACAAGCGCTCTCCGTACATCCGCTTCTGTGTACTTATCATAATCATATGCGTTCATTGCGGAAATAACCTGATCCATTACATCAGATTCTTCCAGCTGTTCCATATCCGGAAGGTACTTCATGTGATCGATACGGTTCTTTTTCATATCTTCCAGAATTTCTTCATTTACAATACTTTCATTAAAATGGCCGTCCTGCTGACTGGCCTGTACTGTTTCTGCCATTGTTGTTGTGTCGCTCCTCTCGTACTTTTATTATTTTCAAATTTGTAATATTTCAGTATCTGTTTTTAGCCATTCGTTTTCTTTTCTGCTCTGGTTGATCTGCATCAAGTGAATATTCGCAATCCGCTTTCGCTACACAGATTTCCCCTTAATAACCGTATATTTCCGAGTCTTTCAATATACTGTCATTATTTTACTCATGCAAAAATCCGGTCAGCGGTGAGGATGCACTTGCACCTCTCTCCAGAGTTCTTCCCATACCGGAAAGATATGCACTTCTTCCTGCCTCAATAGCTTTCTTAAAGGCTTCCGCCATAACACGGACGTCTCCTGCAGTTGCAATGGCTGTATTTGCCATAACTGCTGCAGCACCCATTTCCATAGCCTCACATGCCTGTGACGGGCGGCCGATTCCTGCGTCCACGATGATCGGAAGGTCGATCTCGTCGATAAGGATCTGGATGAATTCTTTTGTACAGATTCCTTTGTTGGAACCGATTGGAGAGCCAAGTGGCATTACACAGGCAGCTCCTGCATTCACCAGATCTCTGGCTGCATTCAGATCCGGATACATGTATGGCATAACTACAAAGCCCTCTTTTGCAAGGATCTCTGTTGCCTTGATGGTCTCGTAATTATCCGGAAGAAGATATTTGGAGTCATGGATAACTTCGATCTTTACAAAATCTCCGCATCCAAGCTCGCGGGAAAGTCTTGCGATACGAACTGCCTCTTCTGCATTTCTGGCGCCGGACGTATTCGGAAGAAGCGTAACATTCTTCGGAATATAGTCCAGAATGTTCGCAAGTCCACCCTCATTTGCACGGCGCAGGGCAAGTGTTACGATCTGAGTTCCTGCTTTTTCAATACATGCTTTTACAAGCTCCAGGGAAAATTTTCCGGAACCAAGGATAAAACGGGAAGTAAACTCATGGCCTCCCAGGATCAGTTTGTCTTCATTTGTGTTTGCTGTTGTCATTTTTTATGTCCACCTTTCTTTATCTGTTTGCAGAAAATATTTCCACCGATTTATAACCAGCGCCTTCTTCTGCCAGATCATTCTTCATCTGCATTTTTTCAGTAACTTATCTGTCAGTTACTGCCGTGGTATATCTACCTAATTTTATCTCTATAGCGACATCAGCAGCTTCCGCCGCCCATAAACTGCAGAATCTCCACAACATCGCCATCTTTCAGTACTGTTGTATCGTAAGTGTCTCTCTTAATGATCTCTTCATTCAGCTCTACTACAACCTGCACCGGAACATAGTTACATGCTTCCAGATATTCTGTTACTGTCACCGGCTTTTCCAATGTTCTGCTTTCACCATTTACTGTGATCATGATCTCTCCTTTCCGGAAACTTCAAAAGCTATTCGTCAATAAAAAAGAGTTCACAAAGAAATACACCCGCGGTGGTGCACCCCTTCATGAACTCAGTTCACTCTCAAATTTCCCAATATTCAATTGTCGATACCGGGGTTAAAAGCATTCGCTCTTGATCCCTTCCCTGTAAATCCTGATCTTACGTATTCAATCGGATAAAAACATCCGCATCCAATAAAAAAGGAGATACACCAAAGTATCTCCCGTAAATCCATCTTATACGTTCCTACGTTGGCATTATCCAAATCAGGTATAAGGGTCGAAGTTGAAGACTTCCTCTCAGCCTGCCATCACAAGCTCCCCTGTTATTTACATGAGTTAGTATAAAACGATTTCTAATCAATGTCAAGTCGGAAAGATTTAAGCTACCTTTCACCTTTCACTGTCTGATTTGCAAGACAGAATTCTTATAATTCAGGAATCACTGTCGTCCATAGATGATTTCCTATTTTCTGGAAATCCCCCTCCAGTGACATCACAGTTACTACTACATCTTTGTCAGGAAACGCCAGACAGAACTGACCATAATTTCCATCGGATCGATAGGAACCGGCTTCCGGATTCATGACAAACTGATATCCATATCCAAAACCGGAATAAAGATTTCCCGGGCTTCCTGCCGCTGAATTATCCACCAGATTGGACGTTGCCATCTTCATGTATGACTCTGGCACCAGCTGTTTTCCATTATAATTTCCCTTGTGAAGAATCATCTGTCCATACCGGGTAAACTCATCAATATTCACATAAAGTCCATTAGCCGCATGCACATGCCCTTTCGGACACAAAGTCCAGTCTGGATTTCCAATTCCAAGCGGCTCAAAAAAGCGATTTCTCAAATATTCCAGAAGATTAACTCCCGCACGTTTTTCAATCGCACAGCTGATCATATAAGTATTAAAATTACTGTACAGCCATTCTGTTCCCGGTTTTTTTATCACTTTCGCATTCTCGAAGAAATATCGGATCCAGTCCGGAGTTGTGTAACGCTCCGGCCAGTCACAGAAAAACAGAGAGCTTTCCAAACCTGTAGTCATTGTCAGCATATTTTCCAGCGTTACATCCCCCAGATATCCTTCCGGATTCTCCGGTGCATACTCTGGAAAAATATCCACAATCTTCTCATCAAGTCGAATCAGCCCTTCATCAAGTGCGATTCCTGCCGCACAGGACACAACACCCTTGCAGGCAGACCAGGTGTTAAGGCGTGTCTTGACCGGCATTCTTTTATATTCTGCCGTTAACTGTCCTTCACGCCATATCTGCGCATACATAACATTGAGATTTTCTTTTAAAGTTTTGATAGCAAATTCATTGATCAGGTTCTGGTCTTTATTCATAAACATTAATCCTCCCACACACTTGTTTCCATCTTTACATCAGGACTTACACTTCTAAACCATCCGTAAGCCATGCATACTACAATGGCTATCAGACTGATGATTACTACCGGAAGTTTCAGGCTTCTGCAAGAATTGATAAAAATGCAGATATATGCAAACAGGCTCAAACAGCAGAGGAAATAATATTTTCCGTTAGAAATATGCATTGGTGATTTTTCCCATGCTTCTGCATGTTTTTTCGGAAGCTGGAAATACGCATAAATCTGCAGAAATGCCAATGCTGATGCCAGAAGCATAATATTATTTACAACATCACTGATAGAAAAGTCCAGTAACACAGGTAATATTCTCATAAGATAAGTAAATGTCATCAGTTTCCAGTAAGCCCCTCTTCTGTTCTGAGCTGCCCATGATTTCGGAAGCCATCCATCTTTACAGGACTGTGCAACCGGAATACAGTTATTGGAAATTGTTGAATTAATGGATGAAGACAGTGCAAGTACCGGACCACCAATCATAAATACTGTGAAAAGTGCCGGATTTAAAATATTTTTTGCAACCAGGGTAAGCGGCTGTCCGGCTACCTGATCCAGAGGAAGCACACCACTTGCTACAATTGCAACACCGCCATATACAACCATCAGTGTCGGAATACAGTACAGAAGTGCCTTTGGAATATCTTTATGCGCTTCTTTTGCCTGTTTACCATAATTCATAATGCAGGAATATCCGTTTGTTGAATATACATACAGCATGATTGCGGAAAAGAATCCGGATGGACCATTGGAGAAAAAGTCTGGTGCTGTAAACTCAAACACCGGATTTTTCAGCTGGAGGCATCCCAGAACAATAAACAGACCAAGTGCAACAAACAGCAGGATAACCAGAATTTTCTGTACCTTCGCCATTACATCCACACCACACAGATTGATGGCAAAGAACACACTCAGGGCTGCAATTCCAAACCATTTCGCATTAATCTGCGGCCACAGGGAATTTGCATACATACCAATTGCCACACCATAAGTCGCCAGATTGATCGTCTGTGGCAAAAATCCTACTGCATACATACCGGCAACTCGTTTGCCGGCCATATCTCCTACCAGAGAATAAAATCCTCCTCCAAGTTTCAGTGTAGATGTGATCCATGGAATTGGTGCAATCATCATAAATCCCCAGATACATGCAGCTACATATGCCAACCATGCTGACTGACCAGTCAAAAGAATTGCCGGTCCGATCAGTGTCAGAACACCCGATCCAATCGCCTGTCCTACACCGATTGTATAAAGATCACTTCGTTTCAGGTAACCTGTTTTTTCTTTTATTTCCTTTACTGTTGACGACATAAAAGCCCCCCTTTTTTATTGACTTTAACATTAATAGTGTAATTAATTCTTTTTCTGACGTCATGTGAATTATTTAATGCTATATTAGCATCTAGGTTTCAAGATTTCTATTGACAATATTATTAAAAATACACACTTTAATTTGTGCATTATTTACATCTTTTTTATATTAAGAAGAATTTTTTACTCCATTATATTGTAATCAAACTTTACACCTGTTATAATTTATTATACTAATCGTACAATACAGGAGGTTTTCATGAAAATAGAACAGTTGATCCGTGAAAAAGTATCTTTCCTTTCTGCCGGTCAGAAGAAAGTCGCCGAATATATATTACAACACCTTGATTCATTCAGTTATTCCACCCTTGCGAAACTCAGCAAGGAAATTTCCGTAAGCGAAACCACTATCATACGCCTTGCCTATTCCCTGGGATTTGAAAGTTTTTCTGAAATGCAGCGTACTGTACAGAATGATATTCTTTCCGTTCCTACGGTTATAACAGACGATTCACGGCTGGATAGCGGAAATTTTTATCAAAACATCATTGCCAACGAACTCCACTCCATGGAAAGCTGGGCATCTCATCTGAATCAGGAAGATATGGATCAGATTGTTACCCATCTGAGCAATGCCAAAAAACGCCTCATTGTTGGTGCACGCTCTTCCTACAGTGCCGCTCTCTGGATGGGAACTCTGTTGAATCAGCTTCTTGGAAATACCAAGGTGGTTCACGAATTTTACGATTCCAATTTCGAATATCTCACAGAAGCATCCGAGGATACAGTTGTTCTTCTGATCTCTTTTGCCCGCTATACCAAATGGTCTCTGAAATATGCACAGATTGCCAAAAATCATGGTGCAAAGATACTCGCCATCACAGACAGCATTTCATCACCGGCATGGGCGCTGGCAGACCACGCTATCATTACAGAGATCAATCTCAATGAAATGGGATTTAACTCCTTCTCATGCCTCTATTGTCTGTTTGACAGTATTGTTGCAAAAATCCGCAAAACCAGGTGCAAATCCATCAGTACACGACTTCATGACCTAGAAGAACTTTATTCAGACTTTGATCTTTTTTACGAATAATAATTTCAGGGGGGGGATTATCATGCAGGAAATTTTAGATATTTTTCTTGAGAAATCAAAGCAACATCATTCCAATATCATCTACGCACAGATATATAAAAATGATCTTCTAAAAGAAGAATTCAGACTTTTTCCGGTCAAAACCCGTTTAAATATATGGTCTATCAGCAAGCCTTTTGTTGCAATGGCCGCAGGTATCGCAGAACGTGAAGGACTGATCACTCTTGATGAATACATTTATCCCTGGTTTGAAAAATATTTCCCTTCCGACCCTTCTGAAAATCTGTACAAGATAAAGATCCGTGATCTTCTTACCATGTCATCCGGTCAGAAAGATCCGCTCTTTTTCTGCGATGGACCAGAGCGATACAGAGAAAAGGACTGGGTGAGATATTTCTTTCAAAATGATTCTTTTCCATATACACCCGGTACTCATTTTGTGTACAGCAATTTTTGTTCCTATATTTTATCTGTTCTTCTGGAAGAGAAATCCGGAACGGGTCTGCTGAATTATCTGCGATATCGTTTCTTTGAACCGGTTGGCATTCCGAATCCGGACTGGACCCTCTGCCCTCAGGGACATTGTATGGCAGCTAACGGACTGTATCTGACGATTGATGAATTGGCTCGTTTTGGACATCTGCTTCTGCATGAGGGTTCCCTGAACGGAAAACAGATCGTCCCAAAAAAATTCGTGATTGATGCCTGTCAGAAACATATCGATTCTTACAATCCACTGACGGAGCATCCGGATTACCAGAGCTATGGTTATGGATATTTCATATATATGGGACCTATGGAAGATACACTGATCCTGTCCGGCAATTACGGCCAATACTGCGTCGTTGATAAAAAACGTCAGATGGTATCCTGTGTCATGTCCCTAGATGGCAATGACCACAAAAAAATCCGTGATGATCTGGTAGATTCCCTTGCAGAATATTACGGTGTGAAAATTTCACATATATAAAAAAATGCCACTCCGCGGCCACATCATATGATATTCGCAATCCGCTAGCGCTACTTGCTCATAAAAAAATGCCGCTCCCGCGGCCACATCATATGTTATTCGCAATCCGCTAACGCTACTTGCTCATAAAAAAATGCCGCTCCGCGGCATTTTTTTATATCACTAACCAATCCTCAACCATAGCTGTATTATGTAGCAGTACTGCCTCATTTCCCTTCGTTACAAAAATCCTCTGCACAAACACATCCACAACTTCGCCTTCCCGGACGGGTTCTTCGTCAAGGCTTCTTCTGGCGCTGAGTGTGGTGTTTCCTACACGGACTTTCAGTTCCAGGCTGCTGCCGCGGAATGCGACTCGTTCTACGATGCCCTCTGTTGCGGAGCTTTTATATTTCTGTTCCTCGTTCTTCTTAGTCACTTTTACAAACTCCGGACGGACAATGGCTTTTTCGCCTCCCGGAACTTCCTCGAAGTGATTGAACACCTGGTAATCATCGATCACAGAAGTCTGCCCGAAAAATCCCGCCGTAAACGCAGTATCCGGATTCTGATAAACCTCCAGTGGAGTTCCCTTCTGCTCGATCCGTCCACGGTTGGTAATAATAATTTCATCCGCCACCTCAATAGCCTCATCCTGGTCATGAGTAACAAAAATACTGGTGATCCCCAGCTTCTCGATCATATCCTTCAGCCAGCTTCGAAGCTCCGTACGGATCTTTGCATCGATCGCCGCAAAAGGCTCATCCAGAAGGAGAAGCTGCGGATTCGGAGCCAGAGCCCGGGCAAAAGCCACTCGCTGTCTCTGACCACCGGACAGCTGACTCGGATATCTTTTCTCCAGGCCCTTCAGCCCGATCAGCTCTACCAGTTCCATAACCCTCTGCTTAATATACTTCTTGTCCGCCTTCTGTACCTTCAGGCCAAATGCAATATTATCATACACCGTCATATACCGGAAAAGAGCATAATTCTGGAACACAAATCCAATGCCTCGCTCGCTGGCAGGCACATCATTGACCACTCTTCCGTCGATGATGATCTCCCCGCTGTCTGGCTGCTCCAGACCGGCGATCATACGGAGAATCGTAGTTTTTCCGCTTCCGCTGGGCCCCAGAAGACCGATCAGCTTCCCCTTTTCGATGCCAAAGCTTACATTATCAGATGCCTTGTAATCCCCATATGTTTTATTGATATTTTTTAACTCAACGTACATCGCCCTTTTCCCCCTTTCCTTTATGCTCCAGAACATTTCTTGCGATCAGAAGGATCACCGCCAGGATCACCAGGATCGAAGAAACCGCAAATGCCGGAACATACTGGAATTCGTTATAAAGAATTTCCACATGAAGCGGAAGTGTATTTGTTTTTCCACGGAGATGTCCGGACAGTACGGACACAGCTCCAAACTCTCCCATGGCTCTGGCTGTACACAGCACAACACCATAGAGAAATGCCCACTTGATATGCGGAAATGTCACCTTGGTAAAAATCGTCCAGCCTTTTGCTCCCATCAGTGCTGCCGCCTCTTCCTCATCGGACCCTATGGATTCCAGAACCGGTATGATCTCTCTGGACACAAATGGAAATGTGACAAAGATCGTTGCCAGGACAATTCCAGGAACTGCAAACACGATCTGTATCCCTGCACTTTCAAGAACAGAATAAAGAGGACTCTGCTTTCCAAAAACCAGGATATAGATAAGACCTGCGATAACCGGTGATACTGTAACCGGAACATCGATCAAAGTGGTAAGGAGCTTTTTTCCCCGAAAATGAAATCTGGTCATTGCCCATGCCGCACACAGACCAAAGATCGTGTTGCATACAACAGCCGCAGCCGTCGCCCCAATGGTCAGCTTCAGCGCTTTCAGCGTGTACTCATCTGTCACCGCCTGCACGTAGCACTGCCAGCCCTTGCTCAGCGCCTGGGTTACAACAACCACCAGAGGCAGTACCAGCATCACAAAAAGAAAGATCACGGAAATCCCGATAAGGATCCATTTCACCGGCCCGGAAGCCTGCTTCTTTTTTTCATCCATTATGCATCCCTCCCTCTGATACGTTTCGTATTTCTTGCCTGCACCAGATTCACACCAAACAGGATCAGAAATGATACTGCCAGTGTAACCAGTGCGATAGCTGTTGCGCTTTCATAGTCAAACTCCTGAAGCTTTGACATGATGATCAGCGGCGTGATCTCTGTATAATAAGGCTTGTTTCCTGCGATAAAAACAACACTTCCGTATTCTCCCAGGCAGCGTCCGAAGGCAAGTCCCGCCCCGGAAAGCATTGCCGGCAGAAGCTCCGGAAGAATAACTCTGCGAAAAACGGTGAATGGCTTTGCACCCATGACACGGGCCGCCTCCTCATAGGAACCGTCCAGCTTCTCCAGAACCGGCTGAATGGCCCTGACTACAAAAGGGATTCCCACAAAGATCAATGCCACCGTGATACCGATCCTGGTATATGCGATCTTAATACCGAAATTTGCAAAAAAGCTTCCCACCAGACCTTTATCGGATGTCAGGGATGTCAGTGAGATACCGGCAACCGCAGTCGGCAGTGCGAAAGGCAGCTCGATCATTCCATCCATGATCCTTTTTCCCGGAAAATCATATCTTACCAGCACCCACGCAAGGACCAGGCCCATAATAGCATTGATCACTGTGGCCGCAAATGCGGTAATAAAGCTTACATAGAATCCGGACAAAACCCTCGGCCGTGTGATCACTTCAATAAATTCCCGAAAACCCAGCCGCGCCGAGTATACTGCCAGAGACGCAAGAGGGATCAAAACTACGATACTCAGCATCGCCAAAGTCACTCCCATTGTCAGTCCAAAGCCTGGTATCACACGTTTACTCTGTTGTTTCTTCATTTCTGTCTCCCCGCTTTTCTATTCTAAGTTTCTGGTCTGTTACAAATTCCCGGTCTGCTGCAAATCTCTGACTCTTCTACAACTCTCTGATCTGTTACAAAATCTCAGGCTCTTCTACTCTTCATAGATCTCATCAAACACTCCGCCGTCTGCGAAATGCTTTTTCTGAACTGCATCCCAGCCGCCGAAATCTTTGATCGTTGTCAGCTTCACCTTCAGGTTAAAAGTATCTGCATGCTTTTTCAGGATCGTCTGATCAACCGGCCTATAGTAATTCTCCGCGATCAGCTCCTGAGCTTCATCGGAATACAGATATTTCAGATATGCTTTCGCAGCTTCTGCATTATCATGCTTTTTCACATTTTCATCTACAACAGCAACGGATGGCTGTGCCAGGATACTGATGCCCGGCGTTACGATCTCGTAATCATCCGGATTATCCCTTACAGAAAGAAACGCTTCATTTTCCCAGGCAATCAGCACATCACCCTGCCCGTTTTCCACGAAAGAGGTTGTGGCACCTCTTGCTCCGGAATCCAGAACCAGGACATTTTTGTAAAGCTTCTTGATAAAGGCTTTCATCTCTGTCTCGTTGCCGTTATATTTCTCATTGGCATAAGCCCAGGCTGCCATGTAATTCCAGCGGGCACCACCGGAGGTTTTCGGATTGGGAGTGATCACCCCCACACCATCCTTTGTCAGATCATCCCAGTCGTGGATATTCTTCGGATTTCCCTTCTGAACAAGAAATACAATGGTGGAAGTATAAGGAGCACTGTCATCCGGATATTCATCGATCCAGCCCTTGTCGATCAGACCGGCATTCCGGATCGCATCAATATCATATTCCAGTGCAAGTGTCGCCACATCTGCAGGAAGTCCATTGGAAATCTCAAGGGCTTGCTTTCCGGAACCGCCATGAGACTGGATCACATCCACACTGTGACCGGTTTCCTCTTTCCAATATTTTGAAAAAATCTTATTATATGCTTCATAAAATTCTCTGGTCGGATCATAGGACACATTGATGATCTCCACATGATTTTTATCCTTTGTATTGTTTCCCGATACTGCAAAAGTTCCTGCCAGTATCACTGCTGCCAGTGTGATACAGACACCTGCGATGCGTTTTCTTTTCATGATCTGTGTACTCCTTTACAACCACATTTTTATTTGGAAATCTTTTTCCCACCAATGTAAATGCTTCATTTCGCTGTCAAATCATACCTGTTCTTTCCGTTTACTGTGGTTCTGTAATTTTTTTATTTGAATTGAATACATTAAACCATATTATTCCCATTAATTAAATAGGAATATCTGAAAACGTTTTCACGCAATACTCTGGTCATAGCGTAACCGCATCCTGTCTGTCACTATATCTGCGCATCCGCAACACTCAGATACAATAATCGCTCCACATACTGTCCTCCACACTGCTGCAGCTGTTCCGTATCATCAATCTGCCTTCCAGCTCCATTCGCACAATACCGGAATGCCCGCCCTTCAGCCGGTCCAGCAGCAGGTACAATGCAAATTTTCCCATATCTTCCTTGGGCAGGCTCACCGTTGTCAGCATCGGTCTGGTAAACTGTGCCTCCTGTATATCATCGCTGGATATGATCGAAGGCATATAATACCGGTTCCGAAATTTATTCAGGCACTTCAGCATTCCGATCGCCGAAATATCATTGGCACAGTAGATTCCGGTTGGCATGTCGTCCGACTGAAAGAACTTTTCCATGGCCTCGTAGCCCTCGGCCTCAGTCTGCTTTGTTTCGATAACATACTCCGGTATCACATCCAGATCATGCTTTTTCAGTGTTTCCAGATATCCGTTATACCGGTCTTCGCTGTGGCACTGGCCAATATATCCGATATTTTTGTGACCCAGGGAGATCAGATATTCCACTGCCGCTGCTGCGATCTTTTTCCCATCACAAAGGACCTCATCCACTTCATAATTGGTAGAATTCCGGTTCACCGATACCACACTCTTATACTTCTTATTCAGCTCCTTCAAAGCCTCTTTATTACATCTGCCGATGATGATCAGTCCGTCCCTTTTCCCTTCCACCTCATCATACATTCCGTCGATCAGCCGGTCCAGATTCTCCCTTCGGCACTTCCGGTCATCGGAAAACACAGACATATACCATACTTTGGAAAGAATGCAGTTTTTATCATGGATCTCACTTTCGATCACCCGAAGGAGCTCCGCAAAAAACGGATCCGTTGTGGAAGAATCGGTTCTTGTCATCAGGATATTGATGTACCAGGTTTTCTCCTGCTTTGCGGAAACGCCTTTTTTCAGATTCCGGGCCGCCTCGTTGGGCACATAATTCATCTCGATAGCTGTTTTCCATATCTTGTCCCTGAGTCCGGAAACAGAACATTTATAATTGGGATTATTCAAAACTCTGGAAACCGTCGCCGGTGAAACCCCTGCCTTTTCTGCGATCTTCTTGATGGACATGTACCCGTCCCCTCCCTCTGAAAAAAGTCTGCCCGCTGCCAGTCCTGTAAGCTGCTCAACGTCATCTGTGTAACTCAGCATCATCAGTGTAACAGAACTTTTTATCATTTCTTATTTCATAGTAATTAAATATGTTTTATATGATAATAAGAGTTTTGAAAAAAGTCAATCTTATTTTGTGAAAACGTGTTCTTTTTTTGCCTGCAATATATAAAAACAGACTGAGAACCTGATATATATTCTTATCAAGCTCCAGTCTGTTTTGCGTACTCAAACATATAAGATATAACTATGAGTAAATAACAAATGCTGATTACTAATATCCTTTGAATTATTTAACCGTTACCTTACAGGTCAGTTTTTTGGAACCACTCTGAACGGTAATGGTTGCAGTTCCTTTTTTGATGCCTTTTACAACACCTTTGGATGTGACCGTTCCCCCATTTTCCAATTCACATTTATACTAAAATTATAAATTTCCCATCACATTTAATCAAACTTTGTTTAGAATATTTTTGTCATATTTTGTCTGTTTACAGACATTTTTTAACATTTTTTCTACTATAAAAACCCGGCAGCTGCATATGTGAAAACTTTTGTACCTGCTTTATTACCAAAATACCCAAAATACGACGTGCAGTTGTTCAAAATAAATATCTGTACTTTCTCCTCCTGCTCATAATAATCTCAAATACTCTTTCTTTATATTCCTGCGGATAATAACTTTCCATATCCAATATTTCTTTTACGTCTTTTTTAGTAAATTCCAGACTTATCTGCTGACCATACAATTCTTCCGCAATCTCGATCTGCTCATCAAAATCTTCACACAGAGTTTTTGATCGTGCCTCCTCCATCAGATTATTTATGTTTTCTTCCATCGGATAATCCATCTGTATATCTGATAGCAGTCCTGCACCGTTATCAAATATTGGACATAAATGATATTTTTCTTCTGCATCCATTAAGACTCCAATATTATGCATATGCCGATCTTCATTCATAAAAAATGTATCAATTGCCAGGATCTTACTCATATACTTTCCAAAATCGCTAATTCCCGTAATGCGTTCCGTCTGATCTACTATAAATTCCAGTCTTTCCGAATGTTCTGGAATCGTGAATAATTTTTTATAAAGACTTTCATTATAAAATCCATAAAAAAGTCTTTCTAATGTAATAAGTTGCCATCCCTCAGGCAAAAAATTTTCACTTTTACATCCCAGATATTTTCTTCTCTTATAATTAATCTCTTCTGTTTTATATAAAACATACTCTTCCTGTTTCAGCGAAGATTTTTCCAGCAAACGTGAAACAACATATTCCACCAATCCCTCATATCCCATATAATCAGCTTTATACCATACATTGTTCCTGCACCATTTCAATTGGTTTCCTTTTGACGATTGTCTGTCATTTGTTTTGATATCCTGTTCAAAAAGCTGTACCATTTTTACCTCTCAATCCTGATCCAGAAATCATCCTCTGCCATTCTTCCTTCGGTCTTTTCTATGATCATAAACGGATCATAAAATGGCAGATTCAAATCTTCTAATACCAATTTTATTTTGTCTCGTTGTCTCGGGAAACAACGAGATTCCAGAAATTCCTCGTATTCTTCAAAGGTTGGTTTTTCATTTCGGCCAAATGCTTTTTTAATAAAATTGTTTGTATAATTATATATTTTTACTTTTCTGCCTCTCTCATCCACATCAATAATCGTACATATTTCACTCTTAAACATGTACCATAAGCGTATCGGATATTCTTTTTCCGGCACGCGGAGGTTTTCCTCTATCTGAGGATACTCGTTTAAAATATGAACTAATGTCGTAACCGGTCCTGTAATATCCCGATTTTCACTTTCCCATCTTTCTATTGTTTTCTGAGATACATTTACTAACTTTGCAAAATCTTTTTGTGTAAGCTTCAATTTCTTCCTTAAAATTCGTATATCTTCTGCCCGTATCGAATGTTTCACAGCATATCCTGTCATTTTAGATTCCCCCTTTTTTATTAATATACCCTTATTTTAAGGGTATAACAAGATATTTTATTCCTTATTTTAAGGGTTTTCTATATTTATAAAAAAACCCGGCAGCTGCACATGTGAAAACTCTCCATGTTTCATCTGCCGGGCTTCTGTTTTTATTTTCTTTTGTATTCTTTCACTGTTATGGCGATTTTACGTACGCCTGCTTCATCGTTACTTCACCGTTATCTTACAGTTCAGTTTTTTCGCTCCGCTCTGCACGGTGATCACGGCCGTCCCTTTTCGGATTCCCTTTACAACACCTTTGGAATTTACCGTAGCGATCCTGCGATCCGAGGAACGGAAAAGAATCTTTTCGTCGCTGTAATACGGCACAGTCACTGCCTGGATCGTGTATGTTTTTCCACGAAGTATGGTTTTTGTTTTGGGCACGCCGGTCATCTTTGCGGTCCTTACTGCGGCAGTATTGTTCAAAAAACGGAACCCATTTTTCTTTGCGTAAGTCTGAGCAGTAGAACCCTTTTTTCCGGCAATGACAAAAGTTTTATTTTTTCCACTATTGAAATTATAGCCGATCGCTTCTTTTTCTATCACTGTTTTACTGTTGAGGATCGTAATCTTTTTCATTGCCAGGCAATCATAAAAAGCATGGCTTCTGATCTTTTTCACACTGGCAGGTACTGTAATATTCCCCAGTTTTCGACAATTACTGAATACACCGTTCCCGATCTCTGTAAGCTTCTTCGGCAACGACACCTTTCTGAGATCTGTACAAAAAGAAAACGCACCTTCACCAATAACCGTAACACTGTCCGGAAAGCTTACTCCTGTCAAACCGCAATGCCGAAAGGCCGCTCTTTCTATCCTGGAAACGCCCTGTCCAAGCGTAACCTTTTTCAGCTTCATATCCGCCTCAAATAACGATTCCGGTAATATTTTCACACTTCCCGGAATGCTGACAGATTCCAGATTGTTACAGTAACTGAAAGCATATTCATCAATTTTTGTCACAGTTTTCGGTACATCCAGGCTCATAAGCTTACTCTGGTAAAAAGCATATGCACCAATGCTTTTCAGTCCATCAGGAAGCTTGATCCTGGTGATCGCAGTATCTCCAAATGCTCTTACTCCAATACTCCGCAGAGTTCCCGGCAACGAAATCCTCTTCATATTTCTGCAGCCTGAAAAGGTTCTGTCACCGATTCCCGTGATCCCAGATGCAACGGTTACTGTTTTTATCATTGCTGATCTGTATGAAAAATCATCGGTAACCTTAACCTCCCCTTTTCCCTGTATCTGCAGGTTTCCATTGGAGTACAACCGGTAAACAGCTTTGCTTCCACAGGAGCCCTTCGCAACAAGCTTTGCAGTGCTCTGCACACCTGCTGCCGATGCTTCCTGTGCATATTCAGCCGCATAACCAGTCTGTGCATGTACAGCCACAGAAGATACACAGGACCCTGTCAGGATCATTGCCGTTGATAACAGTATTGCGATTTTTTTCCCAAACATAAAAGCTCCCTCCCTGAGAATCAATCGGATATCCACGATCTTCTCCCATGCAGCAACAAAAGGACCGACATACATCCGGTTCTCCTGTTCATCATTTAGAATCTGTTGGTTAATCCAACCACATACATATCTTCTTTATATTCCGGGATCTTCACAAGAAGTCCTTCTGCAGTATCTTCAGTTTCTACCTTCACTGCCGGATCAAATGGTCTCAGCGCTCCGTGATAGCCCTTGATCAGGAATTCATTGGCACCTTCCTTCAGATGATCTGCAAACACATTCAGATTTCCGTCTTTCTGTGTATAATGGAGCTCGATTCCACTCTCAAGCAGCTCAGATTCACGGTCACTGCAGCGTGTTCCGTAAATACCGTCATGGTTTACCTTCAGCCATGCACCCAGGATCTTCAGTCTTCTTACCTGCTCCTCCGGAATCGTTCCATCTGCCTTCGGGCCGATGTTCAGGAGAAGATTTCCGTTATTTGCCACTGTTCCGACAAGAAGTGAGATCAGATCCGGAACAGAGATCAGCTTGTCATCGCCTTCGTTGGCATTATAACCGAAGGATAAGCCCATTCCACGGCACATCTCCCATTTCTCATTTCTGTTTACAGAACCGGATTTATATTCCTTAGTAAGGAAATCGTGATAACGTCCGTTGAAACGGTCATTTACCACACCCTCCGGAACCTTATTGTAATAATGTGCAAAGAAATACGGCATCATCTCTTCACTCTGTGTCGGCCATCCGATATCATTCCAGAACACACTCGGTGCATAATCATCTACAAGCTCTTTCATCTGATTATAGGAATAATCTGCATATGCAAATGTCGGGCTGGCTGTTCCAAACAGATCATCATCCTCAAAAATAGGATCGTTTGCATACTGCCAGTCGATCAGTCCGGAATAATACAGGCCCATGCGGATTCCTGCGTCACGGACAGCTTCTGTCAGCTCACCGGTGATATTTCTCTTCGGTCCCATTTCTACGGAATTGAAATGTGTATATTTACTTGGGAACAGGCAGAATCCGTCATGATGCTTGGTTGTCAGAACAACATACTCCGCACCTGCTTCTTTGAAGATCTCTGCCCACTGCTTCGGATCCCAGTTTTCAGCTTTCCACATAGGAATAAAATCTTCGTATTTGAAATCTTTTCCGTATTTTTCTATATGATGCTTATATGTAGGACCTTTTCCAATGTTCAGAGAATTGTAATACCATTCTGCATACGGATTATCCGCAAACCATTCCTTGGAATCAACCTCTCCCAGCTCCCATGTATGCGGTGCAAATGCCGGCACGGAATAAATTCCCCAATGGATAAAAATTCCAAATTTACAATCCTCATACCATTTTGGAACTGTGTGTGCATTTACAGAGTTCCAGTTTCCTGTGAATCTTACATCTCCCATAATTAAAATACCTTATCCTTTCTGTCCTTTCAAAAAGACATTATAATTTACTTGCTTCCCCCAACAGCTATTCTACTGTGATCTTCAATACCACCGGCATATCTCCCGCCTCAATAACCCCTCTTCCGCAGGAAATATCCAGTTCTTTATTTCTCGCAAATGCCGGATGCAGATCTGTTCCGAGGATCTCAATATCCCGGATCGTGGATTTCAAAAGCTTCATATCATTGCCAAGAGCTTTGATATGGATCTCTCCATCCTCCGGCCAGTGCAGAACAGTCGCATAAATATGATTGCTCTTACTTGTAAAACGGATATCCTCAGAAGTAAATTGCTTATCATAGGTATCCGTGAAATGTCCCTCCGGAACCACCGTCGGTCCCTCTCCGAATGTCTTCCAGTATCTGGTTCCGTATATCGCCTCTCCGTTTACCTTCAGCCATTTTCCCATTTCTCTCAGGATATGTGCATCCTCTTCCGGAATTGTTCCATCCGGCTTCGGTCCGATATTAAGAAGAAGTGCACCATTTTTGCTGACTACATCGATCAGATCCAGCACTACATCGGAAGGCTTCTTATAATCATTTCCAATGGTATAGCCCCAGGAGTTCTTAGCTACAGACGTATCATTCTGCCACAGATCCGGCGTGATATGGTCTAACTGACCTCTTTCCAGATCATTGACTGCGCTGCCATAAACATATGCGTCAAATTTGGCATCAATAGCTGTTTCTTTTCCCCACTGTGCAGAACGGTTGTAATAATATGCTGCAAATTTACGAAGATACGGTTTCCATGCATATTGCTGGATCCACCAGTCAAAATACACGATGGATGGCTGATATTTATCCACGATCTCGCAGGTGCGGACAAGCCAGTCCTGCATATGCTCCTCTGTCGGAGGATTGTCATAAATATCACTCATATCTCTGGTGATTCCTGCTGCCGGCCCATAAAGATCCGCATATTCCGGATCATTGACATCAGCCTCCGGGATCTGACGACCTCCATTAAAGAACCAGTAATGCTCTGCTCTGTGAGAAGAAGCACCGAGAACCATTCCCTCTTTCTCAACCTCTGTCTTCAGCTCTCCGAGAATATCTCTTTTCGGTCCCATCTCAGCAGCGTTCCAGCGACAAAGGTCACTGGCATACATCTGAAATCCATCGTGATGCTCCGCTACCGGAACTACGAATTTCGCCCCCGCCTCTTTAAATAAGGTCGCCCATTCCTTCGGATCAAACTTCTCAGCCTTAAACTGAGGAATAAAATCCTTGTAGCCGAATTTATCCAGAGTTCCGTATTTCTCTGTATGATGCAGGTTCTCCTTAGAGCCTTTCACATACATATTTCTGGGATACCATTCGTTTCCGAAAGCCGGAACACTGTAAACACCCCAGTGGATAAAAATTCCGAATTTATCTCTTGCATACCACTTCGGCGTAGGATGCTCACAGAGAGAATCCCAGGTATCCGTGTATGGTCCCTGTGCGATCACCTCATCGATCAGAGAAAGGTATTCTTCTTTTTTCATCTGTTCGTCCTCTTTACATCTTTTATTTATATTGTATGGATGCCTCTATGTTATCATCAAACCTTTTGGTTGTATATGCCCAACAATTCACAAATAAAACGTTTCGTTTTTATATAAAACATACAACAAAAAAAAGACCTTGATGATGTTTTTATTCCAACTTCATCAAAGTCTTTTCTTTTTTACATAATATTCTCTTCGATCACCTTTTCGATCCGTCTCTTCACTTCTTCTGCGAGCTCTGTGGTATGCATATCTTTGTATTCCTCATAATACATCGGAGGAAGGATATGCACCTGTACGGTGATCCTCTCTGTAGAACCGGTATCAAAAGCCTTAAAGGAATCGATCAGTGCAACCGGAACGATCGGGCATTTCGTCTTGGTGGCAGTCTTGAAGCTGCCGCCCTTGAACGGCCCCGGATGATTTCCGTTTTTACTTCTGGTTCCCTCCGGAAAGATCAGATAATTACGACCAGCCTTCACTTCCCGTATTACATTGACAATGACCTGCATGGACTGCTTCAGGTCTTCCCTGTCAATGATAAAGGCCTTCATACAGGCAAAAACCTGCTTCAGAAAAGGAATCTCTCCAACTTCCTTCTTGGCAACTACCGAAAAAGGAACCGGGCATGCCCGGATGATCGCCAGCACATCAAACAGTCCCTGGTGATTCGGAAAAAACATAAACCCCTTTTCTTTTGGGATATTTTCAGCTCCATGCACATCAATATGGATATTTCCGCCTTCAATGGCATGCTCATCTACCAGTCTCAGGAATGCGTATTTCTTCTCTTCCGGATAATCATCTGTATGCGCTGCATACCAGCAAAGCTTGATCCACCAGTAAGGAACAAAGACTATATTTCTGAGCACCATCAGCAAAATCCGCTTCATTCTTACATCCTCCCGCCTCTGCTTTATCCGTTCAGTTTCCCTGCGATCTTATCCTCGTATCCCGGATTCTTTTTCAGAAAAACCTCATAAGCCTTTGTATAATCTGTATAGGTTTTCGTAGTCATAAATTTCTGATAATCCTTGGCAGCCTGCTGGCTGATCTTATCTGAAATCTCAGAAGGTGCATACAGATAATACTTTTTGTCCTGGACCTTTACAAGATAGGTACTGATACATGGATATTCCTGCTCGTTCTCCAGAACAAGATTATAGCGGATATAAACATAAGAATAATTTTTGTTTTCAGAAATGGAGCCACAGCTGTCGATATTTACATCCTTTACTCCATGGGCCTGAAAATATTTTATCGTGGAGGAAATCTCTGTTTTCGCCTCATCCGATAACTTATCCGCACTGTAACAGCTCTGCATCTTTTTATTCTTGCCTGCTGCTGCCGCTTTGATGTAGCCTTCCACAACCCCCTCCGGAGTTCTGTGACTGATCTTTCCGCAACCTCTGGCCGCCAGAACGATCACCAGCAGGATCAGAATGATCCCCGCCAGTGTCGCAATGTGGACAAAATTCAGTTTTTTATTAGAGTATTTCAGCTTCTTTACTGATTTTTTTCTGCGTTTTTTCTTTGTCGTCGTCATGACTTATCCTCGACCTTATTCCTCTTCACTGCCTGTGACAGCTTCCTCTGCAGAGCCTTCTTCGTTATCGCCGGTTTCTCCGTCAGCTTTTTCGGTAGTTGTATCTGCTTCCGGATCTTTATCTCTTACCTTGGCGATACTTGCAACGGTTACGCCTTCTGTAAGATTGATCATCTTCACACCGGAGGTGATCCTTCCAAGAACAGAGATATCTGCACACTGCAGACGGATAATGATACCCTCTGTAGTAATCATCATGATCTCGTTCTCTTCGTTGACAGCCTTGGCGCCGACAACATTTCCGGTCTTCTCGGTGATCTTGTAGCACTTCACACCCTTACCGCCACGGTTCTGGACAACGAACTCACTCATAGCTGTACGTTTGCCCATTCCGTTCTCGGAAACTACAAGCAGATAATCTCCCTGAGTGTTCAGCTGCATGGCAACAACTTCATCACCGTCAGTAAGATTCATACCTCTTACTCCCATGGACGCACGGCCTGTGCTGCGGACATCCGTTTCCTTAAAGCGGATACACTGTCCGTCCCTGGTCACAAGAATAATATCTTTGTTATTATCAGTAGCCTTAACCTCGATCAGCTCGTCATCATCACGGAGAACGATTGCTGTAAGACCTGTCTTACGGACATTCTCGTAATCCTTGATCGGAGTTTTCTTCACAAGGCCTTTCTTGGTGGCCATCATCAGATAATGACCCTCTTCATATTTACGAAGCGGGATCACAGCTGTGATCTTTTCTCCCGGTGCAAGCTGCAGAAGATTGATGATCGCAGTTCCTCTGGCTGTACGACCGGCCTCCGGGATCTCATATGCCTTCAGTCTGTATACACGTCCTGTATTAGTAAAGAACATGAGATAATGGTGCGTTGTCGTCATCAGAAGCTCTTCGATATAGTCATCCTCAATCGTCTGCATACCCTTGATTCCTCTGCCGCCACGGTTCTGGCTGCGGAAGTTGTCAACGGTCATACGCTTGATATAACCAAGCTTTGTCATTGCGATCACTGTATTTTCTCTCGGGATCAGATCCTCTGTAGAGATATCATATACATCGTATCCGATGGAAGTCTTTCTGTCATCGCCGTATTTCTCTGCAATGGCAAGGATCTCCTCACGGATCACTCGGAGAAGGAGCTTGCGGTCAGCAAGGATTGCCTGGAACTTGCGGATCTTCTCCATAAGCTCTGCATACTCAGCCTCCAACTTCTCTCTTTCCAGACCTGTCAGTGCACGGAGACGCATATCCACGATCGCCTGTGCCTGCACATCTGTCAGCTCAAAACGGTCGATCAGCTCCTGCTTGGCGATCTGTACGTTGCGGGAACCACGGATGATGCGGATCACTTCGTCAATATTATCAAGTGCCTTCAGAAGACCCTCCAAAATATGGGCTCTCTCCTGTGCCTTATTAAGATCATACTGTGTTCTTCTGCGAACTACATTCTCCTGATGCTCCAGATAGTACTCCAGCATCTCTTTCAGGTTCAGAACCTTCGGTTCCATACTTCCATGATTTGGAACAAGAGAAAGCATGATCACACCAAAAGTATCCTGCAGCTGTGTATGCTTGTAAAGCAGATTCAGGATCACGTTGGCATTGGCATCCTTACGAAGATCAATACAGATTCGCATACCCTCACGGCTGGAATGGTCGTTCAGGTCTGTGATCCCGTCGATCTTTTTGTCACGGACAAGCTCTGCGATCTTCTCGATCAGACGTGCCTTGTTTACAAGGTACGGGAGCTCGGTAACCACGATACGGGATTTACCGTTTGGCAAAGTCTCGATATTCGTCACCGCACGGACACGGATCTTGCCACGTCCGGTACGGTAAGCTTCCTCGATTCCTCTCGTTCCGAGGATGGTCGCTCCTGTAGGGAAATCCGGTCCCTTTACGATCTCAAGAAGCTCCTCCATAGCTGTTTCTCTGTCTTCTTCTACAATGTTATCAATGATCTTAACAACTGCATTGATAGTTTCACGAAGGTTATGCGGCGGAATATTGGTTGCCATACCTACCGCAATACCTGTAGTACCGTTTACCAAAAGGTTCGGAAAACGTGCCGGAAGCACAACCGGCTCACGCTCTGTTTCATCAAAGTTCGGCTGAAAATCAACCGTATCCTTGTTGATGTCAGCAAGCATCTCCATGGATATCTTGCTGAGACGTGCCTCTGTATATCGCATGGCAGCCGCACCGTCACCATCCACGGAACCAAAGTTTCCATGCCCGTCAACCAGCGGATATCTTGTGGACCATTCCTGAGCCATATTGACCAGCGCACCATAGATGGAGCTGTCACCGTGCGGATGATATTTACCCATGGTATCACCGACAATACGCGCACATTTTCTGTGTGGCTTGTCAGGACCATTATTCAGCTCGATCATAGAGTACAGAACTCGACGCTGTACCGGCTTCAGACCGTCTCTTACATCAGGCAAAGCTCGTGAGGCGATAACACTCATGGCATAGTCGATGTAAGATTCCTTCATCGTTTTTTCCAGATCCACTTCGTGGACTTTGTCAAAAATATTATCTTCCATTCTTCTTTATTCTCCTAGATATCAAGATTCTTAACGAATCTTGCATTTTCTTCGATAAATTCACGTCTTGGCTCTACCTTGTCTCCCATAAGAGTGGTAAATGTCAGATCGATCTCAGATGTGGCAGCTTCGTCCATGGTCACACGGAGAAGGATTCTCTTCTCAGGGTCCATAGTAGTCTCCCAGAGCTGCTCGGCATCCATCTCACCCAGACCTTTATAACGCTGGATCTTATTGTTTCCGTCACGTCCGATCTCGGTAAGGATATTGTTCAGCTCATCATCGTCATATGCATACCATACCTTTTTGTTCTTCTCCACTTTATAGAGAGGAGGCTGCGCCAGGTATACATATCCCTGCTTGATCAGCTCCGGCATGAAACGATACAGGAAGGTCAGAAGCAGTGTTGCGATATGCGCACCGTCAACATCGGCATCGGTCATAATGATGATCTTGTGATAACGAAGCTTGGAAATATCAAAATCCTCATGGATTCCGGTTCCGAAGGCAGTGATCATTGCCTTGATCTCTTTGTTTCCGTAAATCTTATCCAGACGTGCCTTCTCAACATTCAGGATCTTACCACGCAGCGGAAGGATTGCCTGTGTGGCACGGTTTCTCGCTGTCTTGGCAGAACCGCCCGCGGAATCTCCCTCTACGATATAGATCTCACAGTTCTCCGGATTCTTGTCAGAACAGTCTGCAAGCTTTCCAGGAAGTGACATGCTGTCCAGTGCGGATTTTCTTCTTGTAAGGTCACGTGCCTTTCTGGCTGCCTCTCTGGCTCTCTGTGCAAGAACAGATTTCTCAACGGTAGCCTTGGCAACTGCAGGATTCTGCTCCAGGAAAATCTCCAGCTGTTTACTTACAACACTGTCTACCGCACCTCTTGCCTCACTGTTTCCAAGCTTCTGCTTGGTCTGACCCTCAAACTGCGGATTCTCGATCTTAACACTGACGATCGCAGTCAGGCCCTCACGGATATCATCACCGCTTAAGTTCGGCTCACTGTCCTTGAGAAGCTTGTTCTTACGTGCATAATCATTAAATGTATTGGTGATCGCATTACGGAAACCGGTAATGTGTGTACCGCCCTCCGGTGTATTGATATTGTTTACAAAGCCATAGGTGTTCTCTGTATAGGAGTCATTATGCTGCAGCGCAACCTCTACAGACACGCCGTCCTTCTCACCCTCACAGTAAATGATCTCCGGGTAAAGAGCCTCCTTGCTTCTGTTCAGGTAGCTTACAAACTCACGGATACCCCCCTCATAGTGGAATACCTTCTCGCGCTCCTGACCCTCTCTCTTATCCTCCAGAACGATACGAAGACCCTTAGTCAGGAAAGCCATCTCACGAAGTCTCTGTTTCAGGATATCATAATCATAAACAGTCTCCTCAAAGATCTCCTTGTCCGGAAGGAAATAAACCTTCGTTCCTGAAAGCCCCGGATCACAGTCACCTACCACCTTCAGCGGGTACATAGTCTTGCCACGCTCATATCTCTGTTTGTATTCCTTACCCTCTCGGTAGATGATAACCTCCAGCCATTCGGAAAGTGCATTTACAACAGATGCACCAACACCGTGAAGACCACCGGAAACCTTATATCCTCCACCGCCGAACTTACCGCCTGCGTGAAGAATGGTAAATACAACCTCAACTGCCGGAATACCAGCCTTATGATTGATACCAACCGGAATACCACGACCATTATCTGTAACTGTAATGGAATTATCCGGATTGATATCTACATGGATCTCCGTACAAAAACCAGCCAGTGCTTCATCGACTGCGTTATCCACGATCTCATATACGAGATGATGAAGTCCACGGCTGGAGGTACTTCCGATATACATTCCAGGCCTCTTACGTACGGCTTCCAGTCCTTCCAGGATCTGGATCTGATCCGCGCCGTATTCTGTATTCTCTGCGCCCATGTCATTCCTCCTGTTCTTGTCGTCCGGACGTGTTTGAAAATTCATTTCTGCAGAACCATAGCAGCTTCAGAAATCATTACATCAAATCCTGAGCAAGATAAACTGATCTGTTAATTTCAGGAAATACTGTATTTTCATTTTGCAGAAAGCAATTCTCAAACCCGCTCCGGAAGTGTCATTTATACCTGTAAAATAAATATTTTTTACATACGAATACAGAGTTTATTATAGCACAAAAAAGCCTGTATTTCCACGCAAAATCATAGGAAATACAGTCAAAAAAGTATCTTATTAAATGCAATCCCAAAACATAGCACAATATGCTCTTAAAACATATGGAATATTCAGCTACTCCGGCAAAAGCCCAAATTCCTTTAACAATTTCTTCTGGTATTCCGGATCTGATGCCGATCTTATAATATCAGACGTCCTCCCCAGCTCAGCAAGGCAGAGGATCAAACTGTTAATACTATGTTCTCCCCGCTGCATTCCCTGCTGCATTCCCTGCTGCATTCCCTGTTGCATTCCCCGCTGCATTCCATCCTTTATTCCATCCTGCATTCCAATTCCATACCCTTCATCATAGCCAGCCTGTAAACTTTTTCTTATCTTTTCCTCGATCTGATCCTGTATGATCCGATTTAATGCTTCACACATACAATCCGCCTCCCTGAATTTTTCTTCATTAGCCCTTACGATCATCTGCATAACTGATTCGTACAAAGGATTTTTCTGCTTTTCTCTGTATTCATTGAGAAGTCGTTTCATATCTTCCTTATCTTTTATTCTATCAGTCAGACTTCTCAGCCACAGATTTTTCTTCTTTGACAACTGCTCTGTTACAATGACCTGGATTGGGATCTTAGATCCTGTTACGTAATAAATTCCTTCTTCCATCTTTTTTACCCGGCATTTCCAAAACTCCCTCAAATGACGGAGCATCTTCCGGGGATATGCCCTACTTACCAAAGAGATTGTAATCTCCTCAATTGGGATTTCATCCTCAGTTACCGTATCTGCTTTATAAAAAAAGGCATATCCACACACCTTATAAAAATCATTGATGCTTATATAATCCGTCGGACTCTTATATTCAATGATATTATATTTTCGGAAGATCCTTCCTATGTTTTTATTAATGGGGATATCTGATTTCTTTTTGATCACAAGCGCATCGATCTCCATTGGTTTCGTCCCAAGCTGATGCTCATTCTCAAAAATCAGATTCTCCCTTTCTGCCTCCAGTTCTATCTGGATATCAGCAAAAAATGCAGGATGCCACTGCCGCAGGTTAGAGCTGTTTGTTCTGTTATTGTTTACGATCATACACGACTCCTCTGTTTTGATCTCAAGGAGCCTCATCTGAAAACTCCTGCTGAAAAATGGAAAAAAGCATGAATTTTCTGAGATGACAGGCAATCTGCCTGATATATGAAATGTAATAGAAAAATAAGATTATTTTTAGAAAATATGCTTTTACAGCATTTCCATAGAATCCCGGAACTGCTTTTTATTTTTGATAAGATCAGCTTACCACAATATGGTCTATACTGCAAGCAAATCATTTCGACAAAATCCGCACAGTACTTTTTATTACCACAAAAAAAAGCCACATACGTTCCCAAAAATCCTTGGTCACAGTATGCAGCTTATTCAATCATCCACGATCACGTTACCTACGATCCGTACCACAATTACACCTGATCATTCAGCAGAATCTTCTCCATCCAGAAGCGCCTTATAAATATCCCGCTTGGAAACACCACGATCCTTGGCAGCAAGCTTCATGGCATCCTTCCTGGAATTCCCCTGCTGCTCATACATCGCCACATGCTCCGCAATGGAAATCTCCTCCCAGGAAGCACGCTTCTCCGCCTCCATCTCACTGCGGCTCCTGCCCTCGATCACAAGAACACACTCACCCAGCGGCTTCTCATCTTTATAAAAATCCATCAGATCATCGATCGTAGTCCGGAATGCCGTCTCATGCTTCTTGGTCAGCTCTCTGCAAAGAGTCATCCGGCGGTTGCCAAGCGCCTCTCTGAGCTCACCAAGAGTCCGTACAAGCCTGTGAGGTGCCTCATACAGAATAATAGTCCTGGTTTCACAGGAAAGCTCCTCCAGGATCGTTTTTCGTTCTTTCTTATCCGCCGGAAGAAAAGCCTCGAAAGCAAAACGCCTGGTATGCAGGCCTGACAAAGTCAGAGCAGTGATACAGGCAGCAGGACCCGGAAGTGAAGTCACTTCAATTCCGGCTTCATAACACATGGCGGCAAGCTCCTCCCCGGGGTCTGAGATACCCGGAGTACCTGCATCTGTGATCAACGCAATGTTTGTACCCGCCAGCAGCTTTTCCACGAGGACATGGCCCTTATCGATCTTATTGTATTCGTGGTAGCTGGTCATGGGGGTTTTTATATCAAAATGATTCAGAAGTTTTATGCTGTTGCGGGTATCCTCCGCAGCGATTAAGTCCACTTCCCGAAGGGTTCTTAGTACTCGAAGGGTGATGTCTTCGAGGTTTCCTATGGGGGTGGCGCATAAGTATAGTTTTCCGTTTTGTTTCATATTTGCCTCTTTTCTCGCTTGACCGCGGGGAGTTGTTTTCCACTTGGCCGTGGGGGAGTTGTTTTGCTTAACCGCGGGGGGATATTCCGCTTAACCGCGGGGGATATTCCGCTTGACCACGGGGGTTTGTTTAAGTTTGGGAACTTTGAAAACCGCAAAGGGGCCGCAAAGCCGCGCCCCCTCTGCACACCCCTTGGGCTTTTTTTAAGTAGTGCAAGGGATTCGTTGTTCTTATTTGTTGACTTGTGTCTGTATGCTTCGGTATTCAGCGCACTACGCTGTGCCGATGTTGTTTTATTTCTTCACTTTCTCTGTGATTCACTTCCGGCAAGATGCCTGTATTCTTCGGTACTCAGCGCGCCACGCTGTGCCGATGTTGTTTTATTTCTTCACTTTCTCTGTGGTTCACTTTCGGCAAGATGTCTGTATTCTTCGATACTCAGCGCACTATGCGTTGCGATCTCTCGCTTTGAATCTCAGCCTGCCTCCCCTCGCCGTCCCTTCACCAACCGAAGTACCACAGCCACCACTACCTCCCAGCCATCCAGCGCAGCGCCGATGGCCCAAAACCTCCCGAGTAGCCTCCCAATCTCTCACAACCAAACAACCAACCAGGCAGCCACCCTAAGCCACAATATCACAACATTCACACCATCCGATACAACTCCAAAACATCCTCCGTATAAACCCCAGGCCGCTCATAAACCACCAGCGGCCGCTCAACCCGGATCCTGGAATTCCCGCCCTTACAAGCCTCGATCAACACCATATTCGGCTCCTTATCAATAAAAGGATACACCAGCTGCATCCTCTTAGGCTCCAGCTTATACTTCGTCAAAGTCGCCATCAGCTCCACCAGCCGAAACGGCCTGTGCACCAGAAAAAACCGCCCCCGGTCCTTCAGGACCCGGGCAGCCTGACAAGCCACATCATCAAACGAACACAAAATCTCATGCCTCGCGATCGCCTTCGGAAGATGCGGATTCGTCAACCCATGCTGCCCGATCATATACGGCGGATTACACGTCACCACATCAAAAGAAGCCGCCCCAAAAATCCCGGCAGCCTCCCTGATATCACCCTCAACGATCCGAACCCTGTCCTCAAGACCATTATACCTCACACTACGGTCAGCCATCTCCGCACACTCATGCTGGATCTCCAGCCCCGTGAAATGCTCCCCATCCGTACGATCAGAAAGCAAGATCGGAATGATCCCCGTACCGGTCCCCATATCCAGCGCAACCTCACCCCTCTTCACCCGGGCAAAGCCAGACAACAGAACCGCATCCATCCCAAAGCAAAACTTCTTCGGATCCTGGATCACAAACAACCCATTCTGAAGATCATCCACACGCTCACCGCAATAAACCAGATCACTTCTCATTCGGCTTCGAATCTCCCTTTTTAACCTCTTTCTCCTCGTGGTCAGCAGAACCACCCTTACCCTTTTTTCTCTTAGGGCGGAACCTCAGATCACGGACCGGAAACTCCTGGATCTCCTTCTCGTCATTCACCTCAACCACGATCTTAACCATCTGCCTGAGAACATTCACACTCTGGACCGTACCCGAAACACCCTGCGGCGTCGTTACCATATCACCGATACCCGGAAGATTCCGGTTCAGCTCCTCATAAGTCTCCTGCTCATTCTTCAGACAGCACATCAGACGACCACAGACACCAGAAATCTTCGTCTGGTTCAGAGAAAGATTCTGCTCCTTCGCCATCTTGATGGAAACCGGCGCAAACTCCGAAAGATACGTATGACAGCAAAGCGTCCTTCCACAGATACCAATACCGCCAAGGATCTTCGTCTCATCACGGACACCGATCTGACGAAGCTCGATCCTGGTCTTAAACACAGACGCCAGATCCTTAACCAGCTGCCGGAAATCAATACGGCCATCCGCTGTAAAATAAAACAGCACCTTGTTATTATCAAAGGTATACTCCGCATCGATCAGCTTCATATCAAGCCCATGCTCACGGATCTTCTTCTTACAGATCTTAAAAGCCTCTTTCTCCTTCTGGCGGTTCTCAGCCTCATGATCCTCGTCCTCCTTCGTTGCAACACGGAGAACCTCCTTCAGCGGATGGACCACCTCGTCCTCCTTCACGCTGCGCGGCTCCAGGACAACACGGCCATACTCCACACCACGGGCAGTCTCCACGATCACATGATCGCCGACCTTCACCTTATAATTCTTAGGATTAAAATAATAAATCTTACCAACGTTACGAAATCTGACTCCAACTACCTTTTCCATTCTATTTCTCCCTAATTGTCAGGAACAGGAGCTCCAAGGCAAGTTCGAGATTAACATTGGCACGGAGACGCACCTTCGTCTTCTCCAGTGCCTCAAGGATTTTTTCGATATTCTCATAAGAACGCTCGCTGGCCTGCTCTCTGATAAAATTAATCTCCTGTTTAAAAACCAGGTTGTCAATTTCCCTTGTTGCCTTAAACATCAGAACATCGCGGAACCAGAACTGGAAAATATCCAGATAATCATTGATATTATTCTTATCAGCAGTCAAAGTCTTGATCGCCTCTGTCAGCTCATAAACCTCCATGGAATTGGCATATTTCAAAATCTTCAGGGCATTGGCAGTCATATCTGCAAACTCCTGAGAAGTCGCAGCCTCCTTCGCCTTGCCGATACTGCCCTGCGCATAAGACGCATCGATCTCAGCCTGATAATCCGGCACCTGAAGATGCTCCATCAGATATTCCTTCACAAGACTGTCATCCACCACCTTCAGATCCAGACGCACACATCTGGAACGGATCGTAGGAAGAAGACTGTCGATATTGCTTGTCAGCAGCATGATCACCGCATATTCCGGCGGTTCCTCGATAGTTTTCAAAATGGCATTCTGCGCCTGCACCGTCATCATCTCCGCATCCGGAATGATATAGATCTTATACGGACTGCAGTACGGCTTGATATCCACATCACGCACAACCTGATCACGCACCTCGTCAATGCTGATGCTTCCAGGCTTCTCATGAGTTACTGTAATGATATCCGGATGATTCTTGCCGATCACCTTCTTACAGGAATCACAAGTCATACACGGTTCAGACTCTCCCGATTCACACTGCAGCGCTGCCGCAAAAGTCCCCGCAAGAAGCTTCTTGCCGGATCCCGGTTCCCCTGTAAAAATATAAGAGTGGGATACCTTCCCTGTCTCTATCGCATTCTTCAAATGCCTGATTATATCGTCATGGCCGATGATGTCATGAAATCCTGCCATAAGAATCACCTCTTTCTGCCTTTTGTGCCCTCCGTTATACCCGGCGGACATCTTTCAACTAATTATAACATAATCTTCTGTATAAAAAAAACTATTTTTCCTTATTGTACAGATTTTATATAATTTACGATCTCCTTCACACATTCATCCAGATTATGATTCTCAAAACGCTTCCATATACCTGCTTTAAGAATATTTTCCTCAGAAAAATCATTCTGGTCTGCAAGAAAACGCCTGCACATCTCCTCGTACTTCGGCACCTCCTGGGTCTTCTCCCTGGCAAGCGCACGCTCCAGACGCTCTCCGTCTTCCACCTCTATATAAACCGGCCACATCACTTCATTGCCGTAATACTCCCGGAGCCTCACAAAAGACTCCAGTGTACCGATCCCCAGATAGCTGTCATTACCCACAGACACCTGCCCGTCATCCGCAGTAAAATATGTCCACGGCCCGTAAACTGTCTGATAAGTACGCGCCTCGATCAGCTTCCCGTTTCTTCGGAACTCCTTCAGTTTATTCTCATCTGCAAAAAAATATTCTCTTCCGTTCTCCTCTCCATCCCGGATCGGACGGGTAGTATAGATCACAAGCCGCTTAAGCCCCAGCTCCTGGTTCCCCTCCAGCTGTCTGTAAATACTGTCCTTACCGGAAGAGCTTTTTCCCATAATGTAAAAAATCTTTCCCATATGTCTCCTCTGTTACATCTCATTTCTCACAACACACACCGTCTCACTGGTCTGGTCGCTCAGACCCTGGACCTCAAAGCCCTGTTCCAGGTATCTTCTCACATTTTTTACGAAATGTCCAGAAATCTGTTCCCCCGGAACGATCAGCGGGATCCCCGGCGGATAAAGATACGCAAACTCCCCGGACGTCCGTCCGATACACTCATCCAGCGGACACCGCTCACTCTCCGCATCCATAGCCTGGGAGATCCGCATGACCTGCTTCATTTTTCCGTTTTTCAAGGGCGCCCTCTCCACAGCCTCTTCTCTGTATTTTAACGATTCACGACGGTCGATCTCTTCAATAGCATCACAAAGCCGCTCAAAACCCTCCGCAGTATCACCCACAGCCGCCAGCGCCAGCACATAATTCTCCGCCTCCATCTCCATTTCCAGATGAAACTCACTCCGGAGGATCTGATGCAGCTCCCGGCCGTTCAGCGAACTGTTCACAGTAGAAAGCAATATCTTGGATCTGTCAAAATCAAAAACTCTCTGGCACTCACAGGCCTGCGGCGTCACCAGCCGGATATACTTACACTCGGAAAGACGCCTGCGTGCTTTTTCCAGATTCTCCGTAAACACACGGAACATCTCATCCCCCTCACGCTCCAGCTTATCCATGCACGCATCAATGCTGCTCATAAGAATATAAGAAGGACTGCTGCTCTGATAGATTCCCAGGAAACGCTTCAGTTTTTCCCGGCTCACCCGCTCACTGCACAGATGGATCACCCCCGTCTGAGTCAGACAGGGCAGCGTCTTATGCACACTGTTGATCACCACATCCGCACCAAGCTGCGCCGCAGACACCGGAAAATAATCCGAAAACCGAAAATGCGCCCCGTGAGCCTCATCAACGATCAACGGCACACCATAGTGATGTGCGATCTCCGCGATCCTCGCCACATCCGACACGATCCCGTCATAAGTCGGCGAAGTGATCAGCACCGCCTGGATATCCGGATTTTCCGCCAGATACATTTCCACACGGCCGGGTGAAATCCCTCCGTTTATCCCCAATTTCGGATCTTCATGTGGATAAATATACGTAGCACTCAGCTCCCGCAGATAAATCGCATGGTAAACCGCCTTATGGCAGTTCCTTGCCACCAGAATCTGTCCCCCCTTATCCACAGCCGCAGACACCGCCGCCAGGATCGCCCCGGAGCTTCCATTAATACTGTAAAAACTCTCCGGCACACCATAAAGCCGTGCGACATCCTCCTGGGCCCTTTTCAAAATATCCTCAGCATGATGCAGGTTATCAAACCCGTCAATCTCCGTAATATCCCTCTCCACCGGAAAATCCCCATCCACAGCCAGCGGATTCCTCTTATGCCCCGGCATATGAAACGGATAAAAATCACTCTTACCGTACGCTTCCAGTTTCTTGTATAATCTGTCTTCCATAGTTCGTCCTTTTCATCCTAAAAACAAGGAGGGGCTATCACCAGACGATATTCCCCTCCATTTTTATCACATCTCAGCAAAATCGATCCTCAGCTCCTCATAGATCCCCACCTTGATCGAATCCTGAAATGTATACTGCTCCGTATCCTCATTTTCAAAATCATACACCATTACCAGCTTCTTCACAGGATCCACGATCCAGTACTCTCTCACACCGGCAGTCCTGTATTTAAACAGCTTGGTATAATAATCCATACGCCTGCTCGCCGGAGAAACGATCTCGATGATCCAGTCCGGAGCCCCCTTGCATCCCCTGTCATCCAGCTTATCCGGATCACAGATAACAGAAACATCCGGTTCCACATAAGTATTCGTCTTCTCATCCAGATACACAGCAAACGGTGCGGCAAACACCTCACATTTCCCCTTATTAGCCTCTATATAGTTACCTATCTTTCTGGACAAGATACTTGAGATCCTCTGATGCATCGTATTCGGCGGCGCCATATAATAAATATGTCCATCGATCAGTTCCGCTCTTTCACCCTCCGGCAAAGCATAAATATCCTCTATCGTATAAATTCTTTCCCTCAACAGCGGCATATCTCCACTCCTCTCAAAAGCACCCGACAGATCATACACCATCATTCCGATCTGCACTCATACCCCTGCAGCAGCTCCATCCGAAGCCTTCCCCGCAGGCTCACACCTTAAACCGGTATCCCACACCCCAGATTGTCTCAATATACTGAGGCTTGGCCGTATTAAACTCGATCTTCTCACGGATCTTCTTGATATGCACCGTAACCGTAGCGATATCACCCACAGACTCCATATCCCAGATCTCCCGGAAAAGCTCCTCCTTTGTAAAAACCCTGTTCGGATTCTCAGCCAGAAAGGTCAAAAGATCAAACTCCTTGGTAGTAAACGTCGTCTCCTCACCATTGACCCACACACGCCTGGCCGTCTTATCGATCTTAATACCACGGATCTCGATCACATCATTCTTATGCACATTGGAACCAACCAGCCGGTTATAACGCTCCATATGCGCCTTCACACGTGCAACCAGCTCACTTGGGCTGAACGGCTTGGTCATATAATCATCCGCACCAAGACCCAGTCCGCGGATCTTATCGATATCATCCTTCTTGGCAGAAACCATAATGATCGGCGTATTCTTCTCCTCACGGACCTGCCGGCAGATATCGAAGCCATCCACCTCCGGAAGCATCAGATCCAGGATGATCAGATCAAACTCCTCCTTCATGGCACGTACAAGCCCCGTATCACCACGGTTCTCGATCTCCACCTCAAAACCCGAAAGCTCCAGGTAATCCTTCTCCAGATCCGCGATCGCTTCCTCATCCTCTATGATCAAAATCCTACTCATTCATCGGTACCTCCTGATATTTTCTGAGAACAAAATACATGATCGTTCCGATTCCCAGCCGGCTTGTGGCCCAGACCTTTCCACCATGATCCTCCATGATCTTCTTTACGATGGAAAGTCCGATACCGCTTCCTCCCTTGGAAGAATTCCTGGAAACATCGGTACGGTAAAAACGGTCAAAAATATACGGCAGATCCTTGGCGGCAATACCCTTGCCGTTATCCTCGATCTCCACCTGGATAAAATCACCCACATCCTTCACCCGAAGCTGGATGATCCCCCTGGGCTTCTCCATATACTTGATGGCATTACTCACAATATTATGGATCACACGGCGGATCTGCTCACCATCCGCAATAACCTGCACATCCTTCTCCACATAATTGGCATACACAAGCTCGATCCCCCTGGTCTCCATCTCAAGCCCAAGCTCCTCCGCACAATCCGAAAAATAATCCTCCACATTCAGCTTGCTGAACGTATACGGAATACGGTTGGTATCGATCTTGGAATAAAAGGTCAGCTCATTGATCAGATGATCCATCTCATTGGTCTTATTATAAATGGTACGCACATACCGGTCCATCTTCTCCGGCGTATCCGCCACACCATCCATGATTCCCTCCACATAACCCTTCACCGCAGTGATCGGCGTCTTCAAGTCATGGGAAATATTGCTGATCAGCTCCTTATTCTCCTTATCCATCAGGATCTTCTCTTCCGTGGACTCCTTCAGACGCTTACGCATCTCCTCAAAATCCTGGCAAAGCTGGGAAAATTCATCATTCCCCTCAACCTCCAGCACAAAATCCAGATTCCCCTCCTTGATGTTCTTGGTAGCCTTCTTAAGCTTCACCAGCGGAACCGCAATACTCCTGTATATCCACAGTCCTACTGACAAAGCAGTAAAAACAAGGATGATCGTTGCGGTCAGGATCATATCCTTGGCCATCAGCTTCACCTGGTTACTGGAAGACTGCGCCAGAGAAATATCATAGACCATCTGGCTGGAATCCGAAGCCTGGCTGCTGCTCTCCTGCACATGCCTCGCCTGCGTCTGGCTGAACCCGTACAGACTTGCGGAAAAAAGAAGCAGCGGCAGCAGGATGATCGCAACGAAGCCCACAATAATACGCGTCTTTAACTTCATCTGTATCTCCGTCCTTTATAAATTCACACATTCGCATACACGTATTATAACATAAACTATATTCCCTATCTCTAAATTTTCTATAAAAAAGCCCCCGGTACTGATACTACCGGGGGGCTTCACTCTTTATTCTTCTGAAACGATTATTCGTAGCTGTTGCAAAGATACTTCTTCAGAGTCTCAACCTTGTCCAGATGCTCCCATGGAAGATCAACATCTGTACGGCCGAAATGACCATAAGCAGCAGTCTGCTTGTAGATCGGACGACGAAGGTCAAGCATCTTGATGATACCAGCCGGACGAAGATCAAAATTCTCACGAACGATCTCAACAAGTCTGGTCTCAGAAAGCTTACCTGTTCCGAAGGTATTCACACTGACAGAAGTCGGATGAGCAACACCGATCGCATAGGAAAGCTGGATCTCACACTTGTCAGCAAGACCAGCTGCAACAATGTTCTTTGCAACATAACGTGCAGCATAAGCAGCAGAACGGTCAACCTTTGTGCAGTCCTTACCGGAGAAAGCACCACCGCCGTGACGTCCTGTTCCGCCGTAGGTATCAACGATGATCTTACGTCCTGTCAGACCACTGTCACCGTGAGGTCCGCCGATAACAAAACGACCTGTCGGATTGATGAAATACTTAGTATCAGCATCAACCATATCAGCCGGAATGATCGCATCAAAAACATACTTCTTAATGTCCTCATGGATCTGCTCCTGAGTCACATCCGGATCATGCTGTGTAGAGCATACGACAGCATCGATTCTCTTCGGCTTGCCGGCCTCATCATACTCAACAGTAACCTGAGTCTTTCCATCCGGTCTTAAATATTTCAGAGTGCCGTCCTTACGAACCTTTGTCAGCTGCTGAGCAAGCTTGTGAGCCATGTTGATGGCATATGGCATATACTCCTCAGTCTCATTGGAAGCATAACCAAACTGAAGACCCTGGTCACCGGCACCGATGGAATCCAGCTCGTCCTCATTCATATCGTCCTCTTTCTGCTCAAGAGCCTTGTCAACACCCATAGCGATATCTGTGGACTGCTTGTCAAGTGATGTGATAACCGCACAGGTATCTGCGTCAAAGCCATAATCCGCATTGTCATATCCGATCTCACGGATAGTATCGCGAACAATCTTCTGGATATCAACATTAGCCTTGGTTGTGATCTCGCCCATAACAAGTACAAGACCTGTTGTAGTAGCAGTCTCGCAGGCAACACGGCTCATCGGATCCTGTGCCATCATAGCATCAAGAATCGCATCGGAAATAGAGTCGCAGACCTTGTCAGGATGACCCTCAGTTACAGATTCAGACGTAAATAAAATTTTCTCCATAATCTTCTCCTTTTGTAATAAAACAACGGTTATACACATAAAAAACAGCCCGTACAATCCGGACTGTTTAAATTCTGTAAACAATCCTCTTATTGTTCGATTGCTCGCTCAGGTTGGCACCTTCCTGGGTTCTCCGGGGTTGCCGTGGCTTCATAGATCCTTTGTATCTCCACCACTCTGAATAAAAGGCTATCTTTTATGAAATTTACTGCAACACATACAATATACTTATCATACCAAAATGTCAAGAGCAATTTTCGATAAAAAATATCACCCGCTGCTTTTTCATCCCCAATACGTAAATATTCCAAAAAAAGAACCGGGCATCCACATCGCCCGGTTCTTCCATCGATCATCCTTCAGAATGATCCGTTATTTATTTTTTCTTCTTTCTTTTAACTCCATAAGCTGCACCACCGCCAACAATGATCGCTGCTGCAAGGATTCCAACCCATACGCCGATCGGTGTATCATCGCCGGTCTTTACAGAACGTCTTGCTGTACCACTGGTATCGTTCGGAGCAGTTCCGCCCGCTGTACCGTTATTCGGGATCGGAGTGATCCGATCATTTCCACCATGATTTGTTCCAGGTGTAGCAGTCGGAATCGGTGTCGGCTCGGAAGAAAGACTGTTGGTGATCTCCTTTGTTACAGTATATCGGTTATCATTATTCAGTGTAACCTCACCCTGACCGGTAACTGTATACTTAAAGGTATCATCATCAACCGGATTTCCATCCTTATCCGTCTCCAGAACAGTATACGTAACACTGTTGATCTCCTGATCCTTTGGAAGATCCAACATTACCTGAACACTATCATTCTGTTTCAGAGTCACTACCTTCTCAAGCGTCAGCTCACCGTTACTCTCAGTGGAGAACACACCTGCATAGAACGTATCATCCACAGTAGAAGCAACACCATCGATCATCACATTCTTCTTAATGTTGATAAATCCGTTACGGCTGAATATATCGGAAATCTTTGTATAATAGTTATTTACATAAGCCGCTGCCTCAGTAGCACCACTATCTCCACCGATCACAACCTGATTGGACTTCTCTTCACTCTCACCATTCGGCTTCGTTACATTGTAGTAGTAAAGATTCTCCTCATCCACCTCGATCTTCGTATTCTGCTGAAGAAGATTTCCATCCTCATCCAGCTCAAATACATAATAGGTGCCATCCGGAACATCCGTCCATGTAGCTGTACCACTGGAAGCATTCTGGATATGGATATCCTGTAAATAATCATCACGGAACGGGATCGTACCTTCCTGATCCGAAAAAACGCCAACCTTATAAGTTACATCCTCTTTCGTTTCCAGAGGAATCACATTCCCGTTATCATCAACATTATAGATCCTCTTCGTAACCTGGATCTGTGTATGCTTCGGCGGATTACTTACAGACTTCGGATAAGCCTGTACATCGTACATCCAGCCCTGCTCCTGATCTGCAAAAGGAACGGAGATCAGCATCGGTGAAACCATAACACTGCTGTTTCCATCTGTCTGCACCACCAGGTACATACCCTCAGCCAGATCAGCGAAAGTCATATTTCCCTCTGCATCAGAGGACTTAGACATACCCCACACATCCACGCTTCCGCTGACGATCATAGCCGCCAGCTTCTCTGCCGCTTCATACCAGCCATCAGCCGTCGTGATGGAATCAAAATCGATTGCTGCAACAGACAGTGCCTCATCCAACACGAAATGCACATTGCCATCAAAATTCACACTGCCAACCTTGTAGATCGTCAGCCCTACATCCGGCAGCGGAGTCTGGTTGCCCTCCTCATCCGCCTGCTGAACCGTCAACGTCAGATTACCTGTTTTTCCAGCTTCATAATCCCCGGCGAAAACCGGCTGCAAAACACTCGTGACCAGCATAGCCGTCAGCATCAGAACAGCCAGAAGGCTCCGGAATATTTTCCCTTGCTTTCTTCTATTTTTCATCGCTCTCTGCCTCCTCTTTCCTTTCTGAAAGCTGCTTCTTTTTCCGTTTTTTGTCCCTATGACGGACGATCAGATAAATCAGCAGGATCAGAACAACAAGCACTGCAGCGCCGCCGGCCAGAACCCTCTTCGGATCCACAACAGCAAGCTTCTGCGGTATCGTTTCGTCATTCTTTGTATCTTCCACCACATATTTCGTCCGCACTCCCCGGACAAGAAGCCTGTGGGTGTTAACTCCATAAGGGGTACACGTGATCAGAGTCACATAATCTTCACCCTCGATAATATCCAGGTCACTGGTCTCATCCGGAAGCACCGTCTTGATCTGATCCACCTTGTAGGCCAGATGCTTGCCAAGAATATGCAGGATAAAAATATCTCCCTTTTCCATCTGATCCAGATCTGTAAAAAGCTTCGCATTCGGAAGACCTCGATGCGCCGCCAGAACCGCATGGGTGCTCTTGCCTCCGATAGGAAGACTGGTGCCCTCCACGTGACCCACACCCTTTTCCAGCACGGTCTTGCTCAGTCCGTGATAAATAGCCAGCTTCGCTTTGATCTTCGGGATCTCGATACTGCCCATCAGTCCGTCACCGTTCGGATCCAGAACCCTGTCATAAGGATGACTCAGCTCATAAGTATCCTCTTCCTCAAAAGCATCTACAATGGCATTTACCGGATGCTCGGCGTTGTACTCCTTCGCCTCTTTCCACAGCCTGTCATAGTCATTGTCCGAAAGCTCTGTTACCGCTTCCTCGTACTTACTGACCAGCTGGGCGTTACGGTACTGGTTCCACATATCACTGATCGTAGGATAAAGGAACACCCCCGCCCCCGCCAGAAATACCAGGGCGATAAAAATGTTCAGGACAACATTACTCTTTTTCTTTTTTTTCTTTTTAGCCATAAATCATTTCCTGCGTCGTTTTTTGTTCTGAACAGAATTGATACCGGCAACCAGGATCACCGCGATCACAATTCCGATCACAACACAGAGAGCAAGCATCGGAAGCGTCGGATTGGTGATTCCGGTAACCTTCTTCTCTGTTTTCTGAACCGCCTTCGCAGCCTTCATTGGAACTCTGTGTCCCCTCACCAGAAGTCTGTGCGTATTCACCGCATAAGGCGTACACGTAACCAGCGTTACATAATCATCCCCATCCGTGATACCCAGAGACTCTGTCTGCTCCGGAAGAACGGTAAGAATCTGATCCACCTCATAGGCAAGCGTCTTACCCAGCACATGCAGGTAAAAAATATCTCCCTCTTCCACAAGATTCAGATCTGTAAAAAGTTTCGCACTCGGAAGTCCTCTGTGTGCCGACAAAATACAATGGGTACTCTTGCCGCCAACCGGAAGACTGCTGCCGAACAAATGACCGGCACCCTTCTCCAGAGACTCATCTGTCGTGTAATGATAGATTGGAATGCTCACATCGATCACAGGAATCTCCACATACCCCATCATTCCATCACCATTCAGGTTCAGAAGAGACTCATATGTACTGTCCGTCTGGCCATCCCTCACGGAAAAAGCATCCGGCACACTTTCCTGCTTGATCTGTTCGTTATACTCCTGCGCTGCCTTCCACATGCTGTCAATCTTCTCCGCATTATCATCCGAAGAAACACTGCTGCTATAATCACTGATCAGCAGGCTGTCCCTGTACCGGTTCCAGGCATCACTGACCATTGGATACAGCAGTATGGACAACCCTATCAGAAACAGCAAACCAAGTCCAATATAATTTTTCTTCTTATTCTTTCTCATAGGTTTCTCCATACTGTTGTATTACCCTCCGGCCCCCGAAGGGGCCGGGCGGTAATGATTTCTTCAACAGAATAATCAGAAACTATTCTGTTTTAATACTTGCTTTGTCGTTGCTTATAAATAATTTTTGAATTGAATCGATCCGGCAATCAAACGATTACTCCTCAGATCCTTTTCTGCGGCTGATGAAGAAAGCACCAGCAGCGCCAGCCATAACTACAACACCGATGATAGTGAAGAGGTATGTTCCCATGCCACCTGTGGATGGAAGGGAGTTGAGTTTTGTATCGCTCATAGTAGCTGTACCAGTACGATTTTCTGCTGTCTGATTTGTTCCCCATGTTGCTACAGAATCTGTTGTATTAACAGAATATCCCTCTGGAGCTTTAATCTCTTTGAAGTTATAAGTATAGGAATCATCCAGACCTCTTACAACTGCTTCACCATTTGTATCAGTAATAATTAAGTTATCATCTGCTTTTGCGGTATCAAATCTTTCAGTCCAACCTGTAACTACATATTCATTATTTTTTTTCTCAGCGTCTTTAGAAACAAGTGCATAATATGTTTTTTCGCCATCTACTCTGTAAATAACAAATCCTGCATTTGCAAGTTTTACCTTTTCTTTACCATCATCAGTTTTTGTCATTGTGATTTTTCCAGTATACAGAGTATTGATTTTTGGTGTAAACGTATGTGTTCCATCATTTGGTACAACAGAGTTGTTTACAACTTCAGATTTAACAATAGCCTTGTAACTAATTACTACGTCTGCGTTAGCATTAGTTCTTACTTTTGCTACATCACTTAAATCTAAAACAAACTGCTTCTTACCATTTTGGAGAGTTGTGACATCTACAATCTTATTGATTGCTGCACCAGCACCAATTTGTACAGATACTACTAATTTACCATCATCATTAACACTATAGTCTGCACCCTCAATTGTATCAGTAATCGTATAGCTTACATCCTTATCTTCAACAGCATCTGAAATATACGGAACGTTTGTTCTCACTGTATAAGTAACTTCTTTATTAATTTCTACAACACCATCTGCTTCATCACTGCTCTTCTCAATTTTAATGGTTGTTCTTTTTGCATTTACTGTTTCATCTTTTAACTCAGTAGGAACATTTGTATATGGTTTAAAAGATACAAATGCTGCCATTGGACTATACACATAATTTGCAGTATCAGTTGTAGTTGCTTTAATTGCATAAACGCCAGCTGTAGTTGCTGTGATTTTATTTCCGTTACCTTGTTTATAAGAATTACCTAAGTTTGTCTCTACATTTGTCATTGCGGCCTGAAGTTCTGTTGCACTTGCTGGTTCTATACCTGTTGGAACCTTTGCCGTACCATCTTCATATTTAATTAATTTCCAAATAATCTGCTGATCTGATAATCCGGAAAATACTTTCTTAAATTCATCAGCTGCACCGTTAGAAAATGCCCAACCTGTTTCTGTTGTCTGATCTGGTACAATAATCTCTAAATAGCTTATTGTTGCTTTAGCATCCAGATTATTAACTGTAATTGTTGCTTCTTTAACTGCTGCAAAAGCCGCTGTGCACATAGACAGTACCATAACCGCTGCCACTAATAATGCACCAATCTTTTTAAATAAATTTTTCATAAGGTTTGCTCCTTTCTTTCTCTGCATTTTTCTTTTTCGCCCTTCATCGGCCATTTACAATTAATGTGTTACGATCTCTTTGCTTCTTCCTCCCTTCGTTTATTATTTATAAACAACAGGAGTGCAGTTGCAAGAATCGCTACACCACTGATTGTAAATCCATAAGTACCCGGTCCACCGGATTCTGGTAAGGAATATACCTTCGCGTTTTCGAGCTGGTAGATTGCCGGTTCACTTCCACTCTTACTAGCAATAGCACTTCCGTTACTGTCTTGAACTGTTACTGTTCCGCCACTTCCAACTATAATTCTCCATGGCTCTGTCGGACAGGTATAACCGGTTGCCGCTTCTGTTTCATATAACAGATAATTACCAACTGGAAGATTTTTCATTTCGATTTTTCCATTATTTCCGGAAACGATTCCTCCATATCCTTCAACCGAACTCTCAGAAGCTTTTCCCCAGTTTTCATCTGCTTCATATAACGCAAATTTAGCACCTTTTATAGTTATACTATGATCTGCCTTATCAACTTTTTCAAGTTCTACATTTGCTACAGATTTCTCATTGGTAAACTCAGCTACTCCAATTTTTCCGTTTGTTGTATCCGCATTTCCATTTTTCAGAACTTCTTTACTATTTGTGTCTGTTCCGATTGTAAATTTAACTTCTTTACTGCCTAAAACTTCAGACCAACAATTTGTCTTCTCACCAACAGTTGCTTCTTTCAGAGTATAGCTTGAATCCGGTATCTCCGTGATTGTGTAAACACCTCTTGACAATTTAGTCAATGCCGGCGTTTTCTCATCAATTGTTGCTGTCACATTTTTTTCAAGCTCAAAGGTTACTTTTGCCTCAATCTCACTTTGCTTAACCTCAGCTGTCGCTGTTGCGATCTTGTCTTTACCTTTCTTAACCTCAAAGATAAACGTTGCATTCTCTTTTGCTGGAGATTTCAATTTCTTGATAATCTGAATTTGTCCGGCGATAATGTGAATAGTATAAACTCCATATTCCCGTTCCTTATCATCCTGGGAATTATGAGCTTTCAATGTACCATCACCATTTCCAGAAATCTTTCCATCAGTATTATTTTTTTTATTTTCGTCTGTAACTTCTTTTAACCCATCGTTTTTATAAGTTACCTTCAGATAATACGTTTTAGAATCTGGCTCAGGTTTAACTTCCGCTATATTTTCTTTCAAGATTTCTGTTGTACAGTTCTCATCTTCATACCATTTTAATTCAAACTCATTTGAATTAATTGGGTTTCCATCAGCTCCTATTGTATAAGTTACTAAGCTTTCTGTGCCATCTAACTGTTTTACATATCCCTGCGGTGCATTTTTATTAAACAACGCATTTATAATGTCTTCAGTTGTCGGGACAGCATCGCCATAGAAGATCGTTGTTTCGTTATTTTTAACAACCAGATCTGATTTTACATTAACCTTTGGCTGTGGTAAAACAGCTTCGCCGTATCCTGTAGTAATCTTGGAATCCGGTGAAACATTGGTAGGAACATTGTTACCACCGATGTATTCGTCTTTGGCTCTTACGGTAATGGTTCTACTCCATGTACCTTTTTCAGCATTTGGAATAGTTTGATTCGTCCATTTTACAACTTGGTTTCCGGTACTTTCATCTACGGAAACCACTCCACCATTTCCTAAATCTATTGAACCTCCGGCATTTTTTATCATTTCATTGGTTACGGACTCGCCATCTTTCACGATTACAAATCGCGGATCAATCACATCCTTAATTTCAGCACCAGCAATATCAATATTCTGAGTAATCGTCTGCTGAATTTTTTCAAATATAACTTTCAGCTCATCAATTGATTCAGCCGTATAAGCACATCCCTCTGATGCAATTTTACCAGATAACCAATCCTTTGTAGTATCATTTAATTTGAGTCCTATTGTAAATACTTTAACTCCCGCTTCTCTTAAAGCTGTTGCTTTATTTTCCGAAGCCGTTTTATCGTCTTGAGTAGATGGATCTCCATCTGTGAACAGAATTGCATATTGTGGAACATTCTCTCTCTTATTACCTTTCAGCTGATTCTCCGCTATCTCTAATCCTGTCTGTGGAGATGTTCCTCCTGATGCATAAACACAACCCGTTGCCTTGATCAAACTATCTTTGGCACTTCCAACTTCTGTTAATCCCTGTTTTAAGGTTCCGGACGTATTAAATGTAGCTAACCCTATTCTGCTCTTCGAAGAAGCCTCCGCAGTAGAAGCTATAAATGCTGTTGCAGCCTCTTTTAAACCAGTCAGACTACTATTCAGAGTGTAAATCTTATTTGAGGAATTATCAGGTACTTGTTTCCATAATTTTCCAGTGTAATATATCCACTCATTTAAATAAATCATTGGACATTTAGCATTATAATACTTCCAATCGCTGTATCGTACACCGGTTGTCTCGTCGGTGTAATAGTATACTTTCGATGTATCTAGAGTTGTTTTACAGTCTTTATATCTTCCAACTTTACTAAATCCCTTTTCATCACTTCCATTCCCATCATATAACATACTTCTCGAAGTATCGAATACCATCATAATATCCGCAACACTGTCTTTTTCCTCAGTTGCACTGCTGGTCATCTTTGAATCAGCACTGATAGTAATGTCATAAGTCCTCTTATCCCAATCAGACACTATTGCAGTTTTATTATAATCCATACTGGATTCAATAATCTCCTCCTGCGTGTAATTCATAATATGATACGACAAATCTGTATCTTTTTCTATCTTTGTCTTGCCATCTGCTTTATAAAGAGTTGCCACTGCTTTATTATCAGCAGATGGCGTAACCTCTACAATCCAAGATTCATGTGATGCTTCATAGCCACTAGGTGCAGCAGCCTCTGTTAATGTATATTTTCCTGGTCTTAAGCTTGTAAAATTAACAAATCCTGTTCCATCTACGGATTCAGCAGTCTGTAATTCATGGGTATCTGAATTTACAAGATTAAATCGAGCACCACCTAACGCTTTCTGGCTTTTATTTACTTTTTTTAATACAAGATCTGTTGTAGGTACATTCGTAACTTCAGAAATACGCGCGGAAGGAAGGGTAAATTCCATCTGGCAGTTTGAGTCACCCGCACCTCGTTCCATATACAGAATAGTCAGAGTATGCTCTTTTTCTTTATCCTTATCGTCAACATACTGCCATAGATTTACTTTCTTGTTAGCTGCCTGATGAATTCCACCTAAATCGATTACAATTTTATTTCCATCCAAAACAACCCATAAATCATCATCACCTGTAAAGGTATAATCTAATGGACCTTTGTAATCTCCAATTTTAAAAGTTACATCATATCTCATTCCAAAATAGTAATTGTTACTATTATCACTATATTCTATTCTGGATTCTCCGTTCAATGGGTAGAAGTTAGCTCCTGCTGTTGCAAGCGTATTTCCATTCTGATTAATTACTTTTGTAAGTGTATAAGAATCTCCATTCTGAGCAAAAACTACTTTGTAATCCTTAATGAATTTTCTTAAATAAGTTTTAGTATCATCAATCTTGACAATTGCATCGTTATCTACAAAAAATCCTGGCTCGGGGTATTTGAATTTTACTATTCCATTTTCTACCCCTTTTAATAATCCTTCTGTCCTTCTGACATCTTGATTATATTTATTTACAAAGGCTTTAATTGTGCCTCCGTCTTCTTTATAACCAGAATCAACTGTAAAATCATATTGATAAGACTTATAATTTTGCTCCAGTGTACCTGCTGTTATTTTCTGATTACGCTTAGCACCCTTTGCATCCTCTCCTAACATATTAAATGAATACTCTTTCCCAGTTTTATCAGTACCAGCCTTAACTGTATAATCATAGAAAGATGCCGGTCCCTGGATCTCATTATGCTTTGGTTTATAATACACTTTTATCGTACTAGTATCCCATGCAACTTTAATCTTTTCGTAATTGCTAACTTCCGTATCATTTACTTTTACTTTTGAAACATCCCAGTTATTTGCCTTGGTATAATCATTTATATTTATATTTCCGCCAACTAAGATTGTTCTCTTATCTTCTGAATAAATCGGCGTACCAGCCTCATCCAGATGCTGAATTGTTACTTCAACTTCATTTCCGCCTTTCTGCACAATTACATAAGTAGAAAAATGCGTCGTCTCGAACTCAACATCACCATTCTTAGCAACGCTACCATCCATATTTTCAACGTTATCATTCTCGTCTACGTGATATACATCTGCATCCTTGATCTTCTTCTCATCATTCAGAGATACAGATACCTTCACTGTAGCACCTGGCTGAACCTCTTCGCCGTCTACCAGGAATTTGATATCATAGGAGTGAATCTTCTCGATAGCTTTCTTTTCTTTGATTGCTTCTTCGGTGATCTGGTCTTCCGCTTCCTGGCTGAGCTCTACCGGTGTTACGGAAAGCTCTGCGTTGTCCGGAAGGTCTGCCGGATCGGTAAGGGTGACTTTTACGTTGACTTCGTCACTCGTGTAATCATATCTGGTGATCTCAGGCTGAATTTCTTCTTCCTGCACATCCTCAGGCTCTTCTGCCTCATCACTGCTGTCAACAACCTGTGCCATATCACTTCTTATGTAAGCCTCGGTTCCTTCCCAGGAAACCTTGTACCAGGTTGCTCCGTCCTCTGCTGTTACGGTATCCAGAAGTGTGAGCTGTGTTCCTGCGTTTACAGTTGCCAGAACCTCTGCCTCGATAGACGGGCTGACACGAAGATTCGTATCGTCTCCCAGAACCTCGATCAGGCTTGTCTCACCATTCTCATCTGCTGCCGGAACATCATCCGGGCTCGCAATATCCTCTGCCGGTTCTTCCACCACATCCGGATCCTCTGCCGGCGCTTCAGTAGGTTCAGCATCCGGATTCTCCGCCGGAGCCTCAGAAGGCTCTGCATCAGGAGTTACCTCCGGATTCTCTGCTGCCGGTGTCTCAGCTACATCCTGCTCAGGCTCGTCCGAAATATCCATTCCGTCCGTAAGCTCCTCTGATGCGATAGACGCCTCGTCCTCATTACCGGAAACAGCTTCCGCCTCGACATCTGCTGTCTCAGGAGAATCCCACATAACGGCAAAAACAGCTGCGTTGCCAGTCTCAACCTGAAGTGTCTGGATCTGTTTGCCCTCGTTGACATTCAGAACCTTCAGATCCTCGTTGGCCTGTAAGGTGTTAACATCAGTATCACCGGTACTGCTGTTATAATGAAGCTTCTCAACGGTTACACTCGTGCTGGCTGCATCGGTAAGCTCCGGTGCTGCCGGTGTCTTGTACTCAAAAGTTACTCTGACTCTGCCGTTCGGCTCGACTCTGTTTCCGTCGCCATCAGCAAAATACACATCATACGCAAAAAAACCTCTCAGGCTGCTGCCCTTGTCTGTAGCTGCTGCTGAAAGCTTCTGAGAAACTGTATCATAAGATACGGATGAATTCTCGTTTACGCTGTCAGCCTTCAATGCTGTATTCTGCGGAAGAGCTCCGTCCTCCAGTGCCTCTGCTGTTACTTTAACAGAATCATTTTCATATGTAAGCGTCGATTGCTGCGCCTGTTCCGTTTCCTCCTGGTCAGCGCTGCTTACATCCGGTGTCGATTCTTCGGCCGCTGGTTCAGATGTAATTTCGCCATCTGTAAATATATCCTCCGTTCCATCTCCGAACGCCTCACTCGCGGAGATCGTATATGCACTCGGCATACAGGATACCATCAACGCCAAAGCCACCATAAATGCCAGGAGTTTTCTGATCTTATTATTCCTTAATTTTTTCATACCTTTCCCGCTTTCCTATGTGTGCATTAACGTGTACTGTATTTCTTATTACTTTACTTCTGTTTATATTCCTTTCTCTTAAAAAAGCTTCATGTTTTTAGCCGGTGAGTAAACAGGTTACACCTTTTCAATATTTTACCCTTATGTGATTGTAGTGTCAATATACCAGGCATTTTTGGTAAGGATATTGACATTATCAGATGCTATCGAAAATCAGTCTTCAACTCCTCCTTCTTAACTTACTCGTTTACTGGTTCTTTTCGTCTGATTTCTCCGATAAAATCTGACTATTCGTGATATTTATTATACAACACTACCAGTTGTTTTGTAAGGCCCGTTTTTTCAAAAAAAAGTGCCTCTGTCACTATTTTAACATGAATTTCTTCAGCTCATCCCCCACTTGCCAGCATGGCAATAGAAAACTCCATCGTCGACAGCTCCCCCGTAACCTTTCTCCGGTTTTCCGGATTATGAAGCGCCATCCAGCCCCTGCTGAAAGAAATCACACCCTCCGTGATCCGCTGATACGCCTCCGGATCCCGATTCCGGATACATGCCTCGATCAGCCCCCGCAAAAGCCCATGATGCTCAATAAAAGGCTCCAGAAACCCATCCATCTTCGCCAGCTCCCAGCTCCGGAGCATCTCCTCCTGCGCCTCCTGCTTATGCTTTCGGTTGATCGCACACACCGCCATCATACAGTGGATATACGTCATACTGATCGGATACGACCTATCCGCCATAAACAAAGCAGCCTTCCCCATCCCATAAGCACTCCATATCTCCCCGTTAAGATAAGTATGGTGCGCCATCACATACGTGGCAAAAAGCCTCAGCCCCTCAGGAAGCATCCTGCTGTACTCCCCAAAAGCAGGCATCCCATCCGTAGGCAGATGAAGCAAAACCGCCCCCACATACCCCGCCAGAAGACAGGACGCATAAACATCCTTAGGAACCTTCTTCTTCATAGCAATCTTCACACAGGACTGGATCCCCTCCATCCCCCGCTTAGCCGCCGCCACATTCCCCAGCGACAGATTAGAATACCCATACAAAATACACGCCGAAAGCTTCAGCTCAATAACCCTGCTGGACAGATACCCCCTCGTGATCTCACAACACTCCTCCGCCTGCCCCGTAAAATAAAAAAGCTCAGCCCGCGCAATATTCCTCACATCCACATCCTCAAACCCCTCAACAACCTCCCGAGCCCTCCCAGGCTCAAAAGACGAATTCAAAAGCGGCAAAACCACATAATCACACATACACTCCACTCCCTCCAAAACCCAGGTAGCCCCCAAAAGCCCCCCCTCAAAACCAAACCAACACACATCCGAAGCCCTCACACAAGCCACATCAACACACATCCGAAGCCCATCACACACCCCTCATCAACACACATCCGAAGCTCATCTCTCAAGTCACATCAGCATACATCCGAAGCTCATCTCTCAAGCCACATCAGCACACATCCGATGCTCTTCTCTCAACCCTCATCAACACACATCCGAAGCTCATCTCTCAAGCCACATCAGCATACATCCGAAGCTCATCTCTCAAGCCACATCAGCATACATCCGAAGCTCTTCTCTCAAGCCACATCAGCATACATCCGAAGCTCTTCTCTCAAGTCACATCAGCGTACATCCGAAGCTCTTCTCTCAAGCCACATCAGCGTACATCCGAAGCTCTTCTCTCAAGTCACACAAAACAGTCACCAGAACTCCGGATATCAATCAACCAGTCAATCAGTCAACCAATCAGGCCAACCATCTTTTTCCATAATTATAATCCAAAATCCTCCAAAAATAAATTTAAATATTACACAAAAACACTACAATATATCCAAACCAGCCTCTATTCCCCAATCCCCTCACGACAAACCGCAAAAAAACTCACCCCATCCACATCCAGCGCAGCGCCGATGCCACACCATCTCCCAACACACCACAAAGAAACTCAGCCCCTGCAGCCATACAGCGCAGCGCTGATGTCTCACCCTTTCCCGGCAAACCACCACACCTCACACCCCAAAAACCAGAACGGACAGACTGCCAGCGGGGCGGCTGCATGGTCGGGCCCCGGTGCGTCGGAGTAAGCCGCTGGTCATACTTGGCGCCTGGGGCTTCTGACGGGAAGGTACTCTGCGGCCACAAG
>NZ_JAJEPT010000001.1:0-390080 GCF_020686995.1 Blautia fusiformis | reverse complement strand
GACGTATAGCCTTTAAATGACTTTACAGCTTTGTGGATGCCAAACTGAGGATCTACTTCCAAAAGCATATGAACATGATCTGGCATGATCTCCATTTCCAGAATGTCTACAGAAAGATTTGTAGCATACTCTGTGAGCAGCTCCTTCAGCCGGACGTCCACACCGTTAATTAATACTTTTCGTCTATACTTTGGACACCATGCTACATGGTATTTACAGGAATAGACGACATTGTTGTTTGATTTATATGTTGTGTTCATATTTATATTATACTATAGTTCATTAGTTAATACAATTACTATTTTGTCCATCTTCAATTACTTGCATAAATTCGATGGACGCGTCTTATATCCCCATAACTGAAGCAAGGGGTTTTACGACGCATTGGATAAAAACAGGCAATGAAATCGCCGCCTGGTTTCAAAACACGCCATATTTCATGAAATGCTTTTTGCTTATCAAGAAATGTATGAAAACCATTCATACTGACAACGGTATCAACAGATTCATCCTCCATTTGCAGGTTTCCCACACCCCCCTGAATACATTTGATATGCGCATGACTACCAAGTCTTTTTCTGGCTTGTTCAAGCATATCCATGCTGTAATCAATACAAGTAATATGTGCATTTTTCAGAGAGCTCCATTTGTTTTCCGTAAATACAGCAGTTCCAACCGGAACATCAAGAAGCTTTCCTGAAAAGTCATCAGGAACATATGATAAAACTTTTCGTGCTATATCATTATCATCCGTGCCACTCCAAAATAGCTTAATATACAGTTTGCTGAAAATATTTCTTTGCGTAAGAACATCGTCATATATATTTTTTGATGTTTCATAAGCATTTTGTATTTTGTCTGCCATATTACCCTCCAAATTTAATTTTAATTCTAAAAGCTTAAAACTATCGTTCTCTAATCTTCCTGACATTACGATTCATGAGGTGTCTTCCAATATGTCTATAAGCAAATGCTTTAAAGGCTGAAATTTCTTGATGATGTTCCTTCAACAGTTCATCTGGACAATCATAAACACCAAAATCCTGATTGATTCCCTCGCTCTGAATATAAGTATTGTTCCTATCAAACTCAATAATGAGATTTCTGAAATCCTTGACTGCTACTCCATAACCGCAAAATGCACCTGTACATTCCGAATTTTGTTCCTGTAACTTCTTTATGTAGGTTTTATCCAAAATGAAAGCTTCCAGTTCGTACCACTGATTTTCGAAATTAATTTCTACCCAGCTATGGAAAATACTTTTTGGAGCATTACGGTAAACAAACCCGGTCATAGCCCCTTTCTGCAATCTTTTATCAATCGTAAAACCATGTACTCTGCATGGAATATTGCAGGCACGTAAAAGTGCCATAAATAAAGTTCCTTTTGTATTACATTGTCCATAACCATCTGCAAGTACTTTTGAAGCTGAAATTCCGTCATCAATATTATATCCAAATAAAACATCATCTCTTACATAGTTGTAGATTGCCTTAATCCTTTCAAATTCACCCATTTCCTTCCATTTCATATTTTGAATAAGTTTTTGAATTGCCGGATTAGAAAAATCAACCATTCGTGTTTCCCTAAGATACTTATCTTTCATTTCCTATCGCCTTTCCCATAGGTTTTCTCACAACACAATGCATTCGCATACCTTTACGAATTTCAAATTTTTCTACTTTTAATCCTGCTTTTTTGCAACATTTTATGACCACATCTCTTGTTGGCACTTGGACATCTCCATGTCCGCATATATTTGCCAACGGCATTTCCAATGTATTCATTAGCCATACCAATACTTTATTGTCACTGGTCACATCTCTCAGTATCAATCTTCCATTTGGGCGAAGACATCTTTTCACACTGTCAAAAAATGCCTGTGGATCCGGATAATGATGGAAGCTCATAGAACAAATAATTGCATCAAATGAATCCTTTTCAAAAGGAAAGTTCTCACAGTCTCCTACAACAAATGTTGTATTTGGTATATTTTTCTTTTTTGCCTGTTCAATCATTGCCGGAGTCAGATCCAGTCCTGTATAATACCGGTCTGGATGTTTTTCTGCTAATAAAGAAATCATCGGAGCAGGCCCACAGCCTGCATCTAATAAATCTCTAAATGGCTCCTTCTCTAATTCTTCCAGAATATCCGGATAATCTTTCTTGCACATTTCGTAAATGCCAGCATGGTTACTTTCATATCTTCCTGCTGCTTTTGTAAACTCTTTAATTGACAATTTTTTATATTCTTCATTTTTCATGCTTTTTTCTCCAATCACTGTACCTTTTTCGCCTTGCATCCGCATTTCTTCATTTTTTTCATATAAACATAAAACTGCTTATGCAATTCCCTCATTTCATCTGGTGCCTTCATAGCATGTTGATACATAAATTTATCTCCAAAACTGCTTCCAAATGTAACTGCCAGCATAATCGTCAGAAATGACAATGGCAAAAAGCGAAAAATATTCATTTTCCATGGTGACAGTTTACCCTTTTGTTTTCGCAAAAAATTAAAATTTCTTTTCAGCCTTTCTGCTGTTTTCCTCATGATTTTCCATTCTTTTTCCACTTTCTCCGGATCGTCTGATTCATAATACGCATCTGCAATCGGTACCACCATAGCAAGATGACAAAGCTGCCATAGATGCATATCCGTTACTTTCTGGTATGGTATATGAGCATGCCTCAATAGCTCTGAAAACTGCTTAGTTCTTTCGGATTTATTTCCTGATATTTCTGCAAATGTTGTCGGCTGAATCAACCTTGGAGTAAGTGCTGCATCAAGGATACCATCATCATTTATACTTCCGCCTGCTCCTGGAAAAGCCGGTAATATTCTTCCTTTTCCGACAATGTCTTCCCATTTATTGTAACTGTCCAGTGAATTTATCATTGTAACAATCGTATTACTTTTATTATTTTTCAATTCAGTAAGTGCTTCATACAGCTGGTTTTCCCGGACAGTAAGCAAGACAAAATCATAAATATCATCGTTTGGTAGTTCTCCAAGAATCCTAATCTCTGCCTTTATTACTTCCTGATTTTTCTTATATTGCAATCCATTATTTCTTAAAACCTCAAGTCTTTTACCTCTGGCATAAATATTTGTATCATAACCGGCTTCTGCAAATAAAGCCGCATACAAGGATCCAATCACACCAGCACCATAAATCAATATTCTCATAAGAATCTTTCCTCTCCTCTTACCCCAGTGCCACATCCAAGATCATCATCAAACTAAATCCAAGTGCAAAGAAAAGCGTACCGATATTCGAGTGCTGTCCCTGAGACATTTCCGGAATTAGTTCTTCAACCACGACATATAACATAGCTCCTGCTGCAAAGCTGAGTAAATATGGTAATGCCGGGATTACCAGCTGTGCGACAAGAATCGTCATTACTGCTCCAATCGGTTCAACGACTCCTGAAAGTACGCCTCCCAGAAATGCCTTTCTCTTACTTTCACCCTCTGCCCTAAGCGGCATGGATATAATCGCTCCTTCTGGAAAATTCTGGATAGCAATTCCAAGTGATAAAGCAAGTGCACTTGTTGCTGTAATCTGTGCATTTTCAGCAAGAAATCCTGCATACATTACACCAACTGCCATACCTTCAGGGATATTATGTAACGTAACTGCCAACACCATCATCGTAGTACGGCCAAGTTTGCTTTTCGGTCCCTCTGTCTGATCACTTCCAACATGAAGATGTGGAATCAAATGATCAAGTGCGAGTAAAAACAATATACCAATCCAGAACCCAACAACTGCCGGAACAAACGATAAAGTTCCCATATTCTCAGATTGTTCAATTGCCGGAATCAGAAGACTCCAGATTGAAGCAGCAACCATTATACCTGCTGCAAACCCTGCAAGTGCACGTTGCAGTAACTTGCTAAGTGTTTTTCTCATAAAAAACACGCATGCTGCACCTAGCGTTGTTCCAACAAATGGAATCAGTATACCTTCAAAAACATTCATTAGCATTATATATTCCTTTCTGTATAGTCAAAAGTACTTTCACATCGCTCTGTTGTTAGCTTTGACTAACTACCATGTATAAAAGAAACCGTGCAAAAAGCAAACTGTAATTTCACACGGTTTTCCTTATGTTTAAGTATATCACTTACGAAATCATATAACAATATAATTCTTTTAACAATTTACAAGAGAAAGATCATCCATGTATGCACGATCTGCAAAAATCTCAGATGCTGTACGAAGTCCCTTGCTCTCAGCGATATCACCAAGAACTGCTCCTGCACAGTAATAAACGATCAGATCTTTGTCATACTCGCAGATTGCCTCACAGATCGCTGTGGAAATATCCTCGTCATACTGGCAGCCATTCCCCATTGCTCCATGAGGAGCGACATGCTGAAGCTTCATTCCGTAGCTCTTGGTAAATGCAGCCAGTGCTCCGATCTGGTATCTGACATAATTCTTAACTTCATCATGAGAGAGAACCATCTTTCTTCGTCCAAAGCCAAGAAGATCCGGATATCCAGGATGGGCTCCAACCATAACGCCACGTTCCTTTGCCATGCGGACTACCTTATCCATTACCATCGGATCGCCTGCATGCCAGCCACATGCTACATTTGCTGTTGTGACATATTTGATGATTTCTTCATCGCCGCCAAGCTTATATGCGCCAAAGCTCTCACCCATGTCACTGTTTAAGTCGATACTGTACATGTTGCTACCTTTCTTTACTTGTTGAAAGTATAACATGTTAAATAAAAATAATAAAATAGATTATTTTTTCAGAATATATTAATATTTTCTATATTTCTTTTGCAATAAATTTTACTTTTCTTTGATCCGTTCTTTGAAAAGCTGTTGACAAAGATTTTTATATATGATTAAATAGTCATATGAACATTAATTCATATATTCATATAAAAAACAAACGAATCAGCAAGGAGAGTTCATATGGAAGAAAAATTAAAGAAAGATTCCATGAAGTCCGCAGATTCCTGCGGCTGCGGTCACGAACATGCGCATCACAGCCATGATGAGCATGAAGAACATCACGATCATGAGCACCATCACCATGATGAGCACTGCGTCTGTGGTTGCGAGAATCATGACCATGAAGATCATGAACATGAGCATCATCACCACCATGAGCACTGCGGCTGTGGTTGCGAGGATCACGAGCACGAACATCATGCACATGAGCATCATCATCACCATGACGAGCACTGCGGCTGTGGTTGTGAGGATCATAAACATGAACATCATGAACACGAGCACCTTCACCACCATGACGAGCACTGCGGCTGTGGCTGCGAGGATCCCGAACACGAACATCATGCACACGAGCACCTTCACCACCATGGCGAGCACTGCGGCTGTGGCTGCGAGGATCATAAACATGAACATCATGAACACGAGCATCCTCATCACCATGACGAGCACTGCGGCTGTGGTTGCGAGGATCATAAACATGAACATCATGAACATGAGCATCATCATCACCATGACGAGCACTGCGGCTGTGGTTGTGAAGATCATAAACATGAACATCATGAACACGAGCACCTTCACCACCATGACGAGCACTGTGGTTGTGGCTGCGGGGATCACGAGCATGAGCACCATGATCACTCCCACAATGCTCTCACCGCAAAGCGTGTCTACATTCTGGAGAACCTCGGCTGCGCTCACTGTGCTTCCAAAATGGAGGAACGGATCCAGGCTCTTGAAGGCGTCGAAAGCGCTACCATTACTTTTGCAACAAAACAGCTTCGCTTAGGGGCTGCAGATCCAGACGCTCTGCTTCCGCAGATCCGCAAGATCTGCACATCCATTGAGTCTGAAGTTAAAGTTGTTCCGAGAAATCCAGCTCCGGCAGCTTCCACTGACACAACAACCAAGACCTATCTTCTGGAGAATCTAGGCTGCGCTCACTGCGCTTCCAAAATGGAGGAACAAATTGCAAACCTTGAAGGCATTTCCGAAGCAACCATCACTTTTGCAACAAAACAGCTTCGCTTAACTGCAAAGAATCCGGATCGATACCTGGATCAGATCCGTAAGATCTGTACATCCATTGAATCCGAAGTTCTTGTAAAAGAAAAGGATCCGAAGCCAAAGGCTCAGTCCCCAAAAACAGTGACTCACACAACCGCTTCCAAGAAGAAATTTTTCTCCAAGGAAAACATAGATATCATCTGTATTATCATCGGTGCAGTACTCTTCGTTGCCGGAGAGATCATGGAACACAAAGGCTTTGGTACCAGTGCCACTCTTCCTGTATTTGTGATCGCATACCTGGCGCTTGGGGGTGTTATCGTTGTAAAAGCTGCCAAAAACATCTCTCACGGACAGATTTTTGACGAAAACTTTCTCATGAGCATTGCAACACTTGCCGCTTTTGCCATCAATGATTCTGCTGAGGCCGTAGGCGTTATGCTCTTTTACCGCATCGGCGAGCTTTTTGAGGAAAAAGCCGTTGAACGAAGCCGCGGGCAGATCATGGATGCCGTAGACCTTCGTCCGGAAGTTGTAAACCTGGTCACAAGCGATGATATCCAGGTAATTCCCTCTGAAGAGGCTCAGATCGGAGACATTCTTCTGGTCCGTCCCGGAGACCGCATCCCTCTTGATGGTATCGTAATTGAGGGAAACAGCCGTATCGACACTTCTCCGATCACAGGAGAGCCTGTACCGGTTGCTGTAAATGAAGGTGATGAGATCACTTCTGGCTGCGTCAACACCTCCGGCCAGCTTAAGATCCGCGTGGAAAAACCTCTGGAAGAATCCATGGTCACTCGTATTCTGGATTCCGTAGAAAACGCGGCAGCAAGCAAACCGAAGATCGACCGCTTTATCACACGTTTTGCCAGGGTTTATACTCCTTGTGTTGTAGGAATCGCAGTGGCAACTGCCATACTCCCATCCCTTGTTACCGGAAACTGGCATTACTGGATCTACACAGCCATTACTTTCCTGGTAATGAGCTGCCCTTGTGCTCTTGTACTTAGTATCCCGCTGGCCTTCTTCTCCGGGATCGGTGCCGGTTCTAAAAAGGGTATCCTTTTCAAGGGTGGCCTTTCCATCGAAGGATTAAGTAAGCTCGGCGCTGTGATCATGGATAAGACCGGTACTATCACAGAGGGTAACTTCCAGCTTCAGAAGGTTGTTGCCACCGGTAAATACACGGAAAATGAACTCCTTTCCATGTGTGCAGGCTGTGAACAGAACTCCACACATCCTATTGCAAACAGCATCGTTGCTGCCGCAAAGGAACGTGAGATCCAATTTGAAAAACCGATCTCCCTGGAAGAAATTTCCGGTCACGGGATCGTTGCGGAAATGCCGGAGGGAAAAGTTCTCTGCGGAAATCGCAAGCTGATGGATAAATTCGGAGTTACAATCGGAGAATTAAAGGAAGCCGCTTACGGCTCTGAAGTATTTATGGCAGTAAACGGAACCTTCGCAGGATATATGCTGATCTCCGATACCATCAAACCTGACGCAAAGGAAGCCATTGCTTCTCTGAAAAAGCTTGGTCTCCACACCGTTATGCTCACTGGAGACTCCGAAGACAGTGCACAGGCTGTAGGAAAAGATGCCGGGATCGATGAGATCTATGCAAAGCTTCTTCCGGAGGATAAGCTCAATGCCCTGAAAAAGGTCCGCCAGGCACATGGAACGGTTATGTTTGTCGGTGACGGTATCAACGACGCTCCTGTTCTTGCAGGTGCTGATGTAGGTGCTGCCATGGGAAGCGGTGCAGATGCTGCCATTGAAGCCGCAGATGCCGTATTTATGAATTCCAATGTAGATGCGATCCCTCAGTCCATTGCCATTGCACGAAGCACAAACCGTATTGCATGGCAGAACGTAATATTTGCCCTGGTGATCAAGATCGCAGTTATGATCCTTGGTCTTGCCGGACATGCCAACATGTGGATGGCCGTATTTGCAGACACTGGCGTTGCCATGATCTGCGTGCTGAATTCCATTCGTATCCTGTATAAAAAATAAGATCCGTTCTGCAGGGCAGATATCCTGCAGCGGATCCCTGTGCATCCATACACCTCCCCAGTGATGCAGAAAAGAATTTGACCGGTGCGTTTTTTTCAGCTACAATAGAAGTTAACAGTTTGGAGGATGCGCAAATGAAGAAAACACATATAGATTACCCGATCAATGATGATACACTGTACCGGCTTGCCGACCTGTTCAAGGTTTTCGGTGATCCTACCAGGATCCGTATCCTGTACGTACTTTCTGTGGAAGAGCTCTGTGTTCAGGATATTGCCGATCGTCTTTCCATGACCCAGAGTGCCATTTCCCATCAGCTCCGGGTACTGAAGCAGATGTCACTGGTCAAATTTCGAAGAGATGGAAAAACCATTTACTACTCCCTGGCAGACAGCCATGTGGCAACCATCATGAATCAGGGGCTGGAACACGTTACAGAAGAATAACGCATAAAACACAATGCAAAAAGCCAATCCGCTTCCCAATGGAAGAACAGATTGGCTTTTTTCTCTGCCTTACTCGTGCATCATTTGTATTTATCCCTCGCCCTGTGGTGAAGCACCATCGCTCCGTATGCAGGCATCTTCACCTGAAGAATCCCTGCATCTGCAATATATTCTTCCGGCATTTCCGTATAACCCTCTCCGGAAGAAAGCATCAGACGCTGAAAAACCGTTGCTTCTTTCCGGCTTACACCGGTTTTCCAGGCTGTTACCCTTATGTCTCTCTCCTGATCCTGATTATTAAGGATCACTATGATCTGTTCAGAATCAGAAAAACGACCATAGCTCAAGCCCTGATGATCGTTCCACAGAAATTCCAGGGAACCCTTTGCAAGAATCGGATATGCCTTGTGTATGCAGATCATGCGTTTATGAAAGTCCAGCATCTCCTGGTCTTCTTTTCCCCAGGGATAAGTTCTGCGGTTATCCGGATCTGTAAAGCCGCAGACGCCGGCCTCATCCCCGTAATATACCGTAGGCGCACCAGGCCACGTCATCTGGATCACAACAGCCTCTCTCATGATGGCAGGATTGATGCCTGCAGATGCTGCCTCTGCGCCTGCGTAGGAAAGCCTTCCTACTCTGTGATTGGTCCTTGTCAAAAATCTGGAATGGTCATGGTTTGAAAGCTCATTCATGGCTCCATAAAGCGCTCCCATATGCAAAGACTGCATATGATGCTTCATCGCCCCGATAAAGGCCTCACTGTTGCCATAAAGGTCCTCCCGGTACTCATCACTGTGCTTCTCCATTCCGGTCAGGAACCAGGTTACAGGCTCCATAAAAGCATCATAGTTCATAACTGTATCCCACTCATCGCCGCGAAGCCAGCTTTCCGGATTTCCGTAGTGTTCTGCAAGGATCACTGCATCAGGATTGGCTTCTTTTACTGTCCTCCGGAACTCTTTCCAGAAGTGATGGTTAAAATCATTGCTGTGGCCCAGATCTGCAGCTACATCCAGTCTCCAGCCGTCTACGTTATACGGCGGCGAAACCCATTTTCTGCCCACATCAAGGATCGTCCGGCAAAGCTCCTCAGATTCTTCGTAGTTCAGCTTTGGCAGGGTATCATGGGTCCACCAGCCGTCGTAGGTTGGATTATAGGGCCAGCGGTTCTGATCCTGAAAGCAGAAGAAAGAACGATAAGGGCTGTCCGCCGAAACATAGGCCCCCTTTTCGTAGCCTTCCTGATTTTCGTAGATCCGTTCCCTGTCCATCCATTTATTAAAGGATCCGCAATGGTTAAATACCCCATCCAGGATCACTTTCATTCCTCTTCTGTGAATTTCCTCCACAAGCTCCTGAAAAAGCTTATTACTGGCCTCCAAATTCCGTTTATTGGTCACACGGCGGATATACTTAAGGGCATGACTGTTGTCACTGTCTCCGGGACTTAACAGACCATCACAGTCCTCTACGATCCTTCCGATATGCGGATCGATATGATCGTAATCCTGACAGTCATACTTATGGTTGCTGGGAGAGACAAAGATCGGATTCAGATAGATCACATCCACTCCAAGCTCCTGAATATAATCCAGCTTATCCATAACTCCCTGAAGATCGCCGCCATAAAATTCCCGGACACCCATCACAGCCGGAACCTTTTCCCAGTTATCCACTTTTACGGAAGTGTCCCCGATATAGAAATATTCCCCTGTTTCCACATCATTGGAAGGATCTCCGTTACAGAAACGATCTACATAAATCTGATACATCACAGCACCCTTCAGCCACTCAGGCACATGATATCCGGGATAGATCTCAAATTCTGTCCTTTCCTCATGTCTGGTGCTTACACCATTTGTATCATAATAACAGGTAACAAGTCCTGAATGGATCTCAAAGTAATATCGTACAGGATTTTTTTCCATTACGATCTGTGCAGTATAATAATCAAAGCTTCCGGAAGTTTTTTCCCACTTCATTTCCAGATATTCTCCGTCATGCACAAGACAGACGTTGTCCACATTATTTCTCTGGGTACGAAAACGGATCGTAACTGTATCACCTTCCCGTGGCTCCACAGGTGTACGGTAATATTCCGTCCCGTCACTGAACATTGCGTCTTTATTTAATACCGGACTCATATTGAGTATATACCGCATCTTCTTTGCAGTCTCCATGCTTTCATATAACATTCTATTTTCCTCATTCCGTCTTTAGTACCATGTTTTTAAATATATTATCTTAATTTTTTCCATCCCGCAAGCATATATATGTTTTCTCCATAATTCATCTTTTATTTTTGGACAGTAAAAAAGACAGCTGGTTAGGCTGCCTTTTTTGGAGAAGGTATTTCTTCTTATGGGGTGTAGCAAAAACTATATAATGTATTGGGGGGTTTTTACGGTATTTATAGTACCATGTGTCCACCAAAAAGTGTGCACAAAGTTCACAAAATTCAATATGTTTTTTTGTGCATTTTATTCGTTTGTTTTTGCAACCTCTTCTTTTTCTGTTGTAAAAAGTGCTTCGAACTCTTCACGATGTATCTTTTCCTTCTCGAGAAGAAGGGCCGCACAGCTGTGAAGAACGCCGATATTCTCACGGATGATGCTCTCTGCATTCTCATGGCACTCACGGATGATACGGGAAATCTCCCCATCAATCTCTCTTGCCACTTCCTCACTGTAGCCTCTGGTATGTGCCAGATCACGGCCGATAAATACCTCATCGTCATCGTTGCCATAAGCGATCAGACCGATTTTTTCAGACATGCCGTATTTCATTACCATAGAGCGTGCAGTCTCTGTGGCACGTTTGATATCATTGGAAGCACCGGTGGTGATATCTCCGAAGATAATCTCCTCAGCCACACGTCCGCCAAGAAGCGTGGTGATATCCTCCAGCATTTTGTTCTTTGTATTAAACATCTCATCATTATCCGGCAGCGGCATGGTGTAGCCGGCAGCTCCCATTCCCGTAGGAATAATGGAAATGGTGTATACCGGATCCATATGAGGAAGTACATGGAACAGGATCGCATGGCCTGCTTCATGATAAGCTGTGATCTTTTTCTCTTTATCAGAGATGACCTTGCTCTTCTTTTCTGCACCGATCCCAACCTTGATGAATGCTTTTTTGATATCCTTCTGCATGATATAAGGACGACCCTCTTTTGCAGCATCAATGGCAGCTTCGTTAAGAAGGTTCTCCAGATCTGCGCCTGTAAATCCTGCGGTTGTCTGGGCGATCTGGCGAAGATCCACATCATCTCCCAGCGGTTTGTCCTTGGCATGAACCATAAGGATCTCTTCTCTGCCCTTGACATCCGGGCGTCCCACACCGACTTTACGGTCAAATCGTCCCGGACGGAGGATCGCAGGATCCAGAATATCCACACGGTTGGTCGCTGCCATTACGATGATTCCTTCATTTACTCCAAAACCATCCATCTCTACAAGAAGCTGGTTCAGCGTCTGTTCTCTCTCATCGTGGCCGCCGCCCATACCGGTTCCCCTCTGACGGGCTACCGCATCGATCTCATCAATAAAGATGATGCACGGTGCATGACGCTTGCCCTCTTCAAAAAGATCTCGTACACGGGAAGCACCGACACCAACAAACATCTCCACGAAATCGGATCCGGAAATGGAGAAAAACGGAACTCCGGCCTCTCCTGCAACTGCCTTCGCGAGAAGAGTTTTACCTGTTCCCGGAGGGCCCACAAGGATCACTCCTTTCGGGATCCTTGCACCTACCTTGGTATACTTCTGTGGGGATTTCAGGAAATCCACCACTTCCTCCAGATCCTCCTTCTCCTCCTGAAGACCTGCAACATCCTTGAACGTTACTTTCTTATCATCAGGGGACGACATCCTGGCTCTGCTTTTTCCGAAATTCATCATCTTCGCATTGCTTCCGCCGCCTCCAGACATCTGCCGGTTCATCATCATAAAGAAAAAGAGAAGGATCGCGCCGGTAAGCACTACCGGAAGTACTGTTCCGATCATGGAGCTGTCCTTGGGTACATTGCGGATCGTCGGATCGATATCATGTTCTTCAAGAAGCGCCTCCGCTTCCTTTACATCGGTTACGTAGACTGTCTTCTGACCATCTGAAACAATGTTTGCTGTTACATAACCGGTGGGCACTTCTCTGTTCTGATGGATCACCGCATCCGTCACTTTGTCTTCTTCCAGAGCCTTTTCCAGCTGGCCCATTGTGTAGCTGCCCTGGGTAGATACCTGGTCATTGAGATACAGATATCCTGCAATCAGTGCCACAATAAGCAGAAGGTACAGGCCTATCTTACCTGAATGCTTGCTCACTTGGTTAAATCTCCTTTCAGTCCTGAAGCTCCACTACTCCGATGTAAGGAAGGTTTCTGTATTTCTGGGCATAATCAAGTCCGTATCCTACTACAAACTCGTCCGGAATATTGAAGCAGCAGTAATCTACCGCTACATCTGTCACACGTCTCTCCGGTTTGTCAAGAAGTGTACAGAGTCTGATGCTTGCCGGATGTCTGCCCTTCAGGATACGCAGCAGATAGCTTAAGGTTCTGCCTGAATCAATAATATCCTCTACGATCAGAACATCTTTCCCGTCCAGTGGCTGATCCAGATCCTTGACGATCTTTACAACACCGCTGGATTTCGTATCATCACCGTAACTGGACACAGACATGAAATCCAGTGTTACCGGGCGTGTGATCCTCTTGGCAAGCTCACACATAAAGAAAACGCCGCCTTTCAGAACGCAGATCATGTGTACATCTTTTCCGTCATAATCCTTGTTGATCATATCTGCAACTTCCTGGATACGGGCATCTACCTCTTCTTCACTGAGTAAAACCCTGATTTTTTCGCTCATGCTAAAGCTCCTCCTTGGTAATGTAATTCTAACACTCTCCCTGTAGTGGAAGTGATCTTATACTTCTCGTTCATCCGTCCTCCCGGGATCCAGAGTATCTCAGATCCTACCGCAACAACCGGAAGCCTGTCTCTCATCTCCGCCGGAATCTTCTCATCAATAAAGATCCGGTTCAGCTTCTTTCTTCCGCCTTCACTGTTTACAGTAAGATAATCTCCCTGTCTTCTGGTCCGAACGCATGGACTATTTTTTATTTTATCATAATCAAACCATTTCGTATACTTTTTTTCTTCAATCTTCTGTTTCTTATAAGAAAAAATTTTCGACTCAAAAACTCCGAAAGGACTTTCCAGAATTCCAGGTACCGGAAGCTCCATAGACATTTCTCTGAGACCTGCCGATACTTTTTTTTCAGTGGAAGCAGCGTTCTCTCTGTCTGATGCAGAGTTCTTTTTCAGACATACCCCTCCGTACTGTCGTATTACCCGCAGCGATTCCGGAAGGTTGATATAACGACCGTTTTCTTTTTTTTGAAGCGAAAGGACCTGGTCCACATGAAGAGATGTAAAGTCCTTACGTTTTCCTGCCAGTATCTCAAACGCCTCCATCACCGCATATTCCTGAAGGATAGGATCCTGTGCAAAAAATTTTTCATCCAGAAGATAGCCATTTTCTTTCCGGCAACCTGCCAGAAGCTCCCTTCCCTTTTTCTGAAGATACGAATCTGCCTCTGCCAGAACCCGTGCGGTTTCTGCCATATGCTCCACCGCTTTTGCATTGATCTTCTGTTCCATAGCCGGAAGAATATGGTTACGGATCCGGTTTCTTGTATAGTCATCTGAAAGATTGCTACTGTCTGTGATATAGGAAATACCTCTCTCTTTCAGATAATTGACGATCTCCTTCCGTTCTAAACACAAAACCGGCCGGATGATCTCACCATTTACCGCCTGTATCCCGGAAAGTCCCCGGATACCGGTTCCCCTTGCCAGATGATGCAGCATAGTCTCTGCCAGATCGTTGCGATTATGTGCCAGCGCAACCCGGAACTGTCCGTTCTTTTTTGACTGTTCTCCGGAAAAACCAAGTCTCTTTTTTTCCTCCTGAAATGCCTGTTTTCGCACGATCCTTCCGGTTTCTTCTTCTCCCAGCTTCCACTTTTCGGAAAGCTCCGGAACCGGATAATGCCTGGACCGGAAAGGGATTCCCCAATCCCGGCAGATTTTTTCCACAAACTGCTCATCCCGGTCCGCCTCCTGGCCCCTGATCCCATGATGGACATGAACCACTTCCATGGAAAAACCGATCTCTTTCTGAAGACTTTTCAAAATATGAAGCATTGCTATGGAATCCGCCCCTCCGGAAACCCCTGCCACAACCATATCCTCTGCTTTCAGCATCCGATTGTCTCTGATATATTTTCTTACACGTGTGATCATTTTTTCTCCTGTAACCAAAAATACTCTATTTTTTCCACAATCCTGCCACAACTACTGTCATATCATCCCTGGCATGATAATCACTGTATCCCAGGACCCTTTCCAGTATTCCCCGTCCCATCTCCCTGGGCTCTTTTTCCCGGACATCCATAATGATCTCCTTCATGGTTTCCTCTTCCCGTTCTGTAGGAAGTGCATCCAGAACTCCATCTGTCATCATGATCAGATAATCTCCATGATAAAGCTTCCTTGAGGCAGTATCAAAATCCAGCTGCTGGACCAAGCCTGCTGCAAGATTTTCCGAAGCAATGGATTCCACCCAATGATCTCTTTTAATAAATGTGGAAGACGCCCCTGCTTTCAGAAAATCACAGATCCCGGTATAAAGATCCACCGCACAGATATCAACAGTAGAAAACATCCCTTCCCGTCCTTTCAATAGCAGTGCGGAATTCACCATTCTGGCAGCTGTCTCTTGAGAAAAGCCTGATTCCAGAAACTGTTCCAGAAGTTCTACCACGATCTCGCTTTCTTTAAACGCTTCTATTCCGGAACCCATCCCATCAGACAGACAGAGAAAAAACCTGCCATCCTCTTCCTGACGACAGATATAATTGTCTCCGGAAACCTTTTCCGCTTCTCTTGTAAGCCGCGCTACTCCGTAAAGCATCTGATAACTGACATCCTCCACAAAATGAACCATACGAAAATCTCCATTTACAATACTGCGGCTGTCGGCGTCCGGCGTCATGGAGCTTCCGCAGATCCTGGACAGGATCTGTGCGATTTCTGTCATAGAAACACACTGTCCGCTCCTGGCTCTCAGATTCAGAAATATCTGCCGTCTTCCTTCGATCTTATCCATGACCCAGACATTTTTTACAAGTACATGCTTTTTACGAAGAGCCTTTTTCAGATCTTCCTGAAACTGCGGATCTGCCGGCATGATATCATACAGCTCTTCTGCCATATGATCCATGATTCTCGAGATTTCCGTCAGCTGCTGTGCAACTGCAAGCCGGCTTTCGATCATCCGGTTGTCCCACACGAGATTTTGCCTTTCTTCACGAAATCCCTCATTCAGGACCTGAAAATACTGGGCGGAACGGCCACATGCTCTCATCCATTCACTGCGGGCTCTCTGGATATTCTCCTCATTGCCTTCCTCCATGGTACGGATCATATTCTCACTGCCCCGCATGGTTTCCCCGGCACGCTCTCCCCAGCAGATCTCTCTCTGATAACATCTGGAACATACAGCCGCACTGGTGTCCGATATGATACGGTTCAGCTGTCCTCCGCTCAAAAATTCCTTACGGTAAGGCATTCCATAGAATGTATCCGCAAGCTTCCGGAAGGATGCTGCATACCGTTCCACTTTTTCCTTCTGGGGATGGCTTTCACAAAGCGGCAGCATTTCTTCTTTTTCCTTCGTTTTTCCCGAAAAGACAGTTTTTGCCATGTCCCGGAGTATCAGCAGTATGCTGACTACGAGCATGGCAATGATCCATTCCTGCATATTTTCCCCTCCCCTTATAACCTTCACTGACTGAACATTATAAAGGAAGATCCCTGAAATATCTGTCAAAGCCGCACGAAAATGTCAAAAAAAATTTCGTCGAAACCTTTGATTTTCAGCTATTTTTCTTCCTGAAACACGATCTCGTTGTCTTTCACAAGTCCCAGCTTCTCACGAGCCGCCTCTTCCACATATTCGTCGGTCTTCATATGTTCTTTCTCTGCTTCAATCTCCTTGGTACGTTCCTTCTCACTTTCAATGGACTTCTCCAGTGCTGTAGCTTTGGAATCATAATAATCCCTGCGCCGTTCCAGAGTCTTACTCTGCAGCATAAGGCTTCCCAACAACACCAGTGCGATCACCATGATCCCCGCCATGCCAAGATAATTATATCCGATCCGTTTTTTTTCTTTTCCCTTTTTTGGATTTTTCAATCTGCTGCTCCTTTTTTACACAATCTGATCTCTTTACCTTTTACGAGCTTATACATCCAAATTTTACAACTTCTTCAAAAAAATATCAACCGGTTTGCTGTCATTTTAGCTTTAATGGAGCAGTCTTTTTAAAAGGGATCCTTCTTTTTTGTCCTTTTTCCTGCCAAGATAGGTAAGACTGTCGATTTTTCCCTCCAAGCTAAGCTGCCCGCTTTTCAGATCAAGATGTTTTACATGAAGTCCTTCGCCTTTTATGGATAACTTTCCTTCCTCTGTATGCAGCAGTATTTCTTTTTCATCGAAAGAGATCACCTCCCGGATTCCCGTTATGGTGCCGCCTTTCTGCCGCTCCAGCATCAGACTGTGAAATGCTGCCGGTTTCTTCTCGTCCAATCCATACCTCCCTGGGGATGATTTCTCTTTTATTTTATGAAAAATCCATCCGGAATAGACCATCACGCCCAAACGGCAGCTGTCTCTGCATCAGATATAGCGGAACATGCTTTCCACCTCATCCTTTTTTACCGTTTCCTTAACTTCCAGGACTTCAACCTTTACATTACGGCTTCCAAACTGGATCTCCACAGTGTCACCGGTCTTTACCTGTACAGAAGCCTTGGCCGGCTTGTCATTGACCAGAACTCTTCCTGCATCGCAGGCTTCATTTGCCACCGTACGGCGTTTGATCAGTCTGGATACTTTCAGATATTTATCAAGACGCATAATTTTTCCTCCTAAAAAAGCAGGGGAAACCAAAAACCGGTTTCCCCTGCCGTTATCACTCTGAACCAACAGATTATTTACCGTTGACAACGTCCTTTAAAGCTTTTCCTGCTTTGAACTTCGGAGACTTGGAAGCCTCGATCGTCATGGTCTCACCAGTCTGAGGATTTCTTCCCTCTCTTGCAGCTCTTGTGCTTACTTCGAAAGTTCCAAATCCAACCAGCTGAATCTTCTCGCCTTTTTTCAGTTCATCTGTTACAACATCGATAAAAGATTTCAGAACAGCTTCTACATCTTTCTTGGAAAGATTGGTGTCTTTCGCCATTGCTGCCACTAACTCTGTTTTATTCATGGTGTTTCCTCCTATAATTGATGTTCTCTTATTTTTGACTTTGCTTTATATATATACCGCTTTTGGCTTATAATGTCAAGGTTTTTCGCATATTACAGGCGGAATGTGACCATTTTATCATTTCATGGAATCAACCATTTCAAGAACAGCCTTGCCCATTGCATCGGATTTCTCCTCTGCATCTGCAAGAGATGTTCCCTTAACGCCATAATAGAATTTAACCTTAGGCTCTGTTCCGGACGGTCTTACGCAAACCCATGCATCATCGGTAAGCTCATAGTAGAGAACATTGGAATTCGGAAGTCCTGTCGGCTTCTTCTCACCTGTTGCAAGATCTGTGATCTCATCCAGCTTGTAGTCACGTACAGCAGTCACCTTATGTCCGGCAAACTCAGCAGGCGGATTCTGACGAAGTGTTGTCATGATCTCCTGGATCTTCTGAAGTCCCTCGATACCCTTCATGGTAACTGCCTGAATGGCATCCTTATAGTAACCGAACTCCTCATACATATCGATCATTGCATCCCAGAGAGTCTTGCCCTGTGTCTTATAGTAAGCAGCAGCTTCGCAAAGCGCCATGGTAGCAACAATGGCATCCTTGTCCCTTGCATAGGTTCCGATCAGGCAGCCGTAGCTCTCCTCAAATCCGAAAAGATATGTACCCTTGCCACTGTTCTCAAATCCGAGGATCTGCTGTCCGATGTATTTGAATCCGGTAAGTACTTCGATAAGATTCACGTTGTATCCTTTGGCAATGGCATCTGCCAGGTTTGTTGTAACGATAGTCTTTACAAGAGCTCCGTCCTCCGGAAGGCTTCCGTTTACAGCCTTTCTCTGGCTCAGCTCATAGTTTGCAAGAAGGCATCCGGACATGTTACCGGTAAGATCATGATACTCTCCGTTTTTATCCTTTACGCGAACGCCAAGACGGTCTGCATCCGGGTCTGTAGCAAGTACGATGTCTGCATCCACTTCCTTCGCAAGCTTCAGGCCAAGCTCAAATGCCTCTGCTGCCTCCGGGTTCGGATAGCTGACTGTCGGGAAATCCCCGTTCGGAAGCTCCTGCTCCGGTACTACATATACATTCTCAAATCCAAGCTCTTTAAGGATCCTTCTGGCCGGGATATTGCCGGTTCCGTGAAGAGGTGTGTAAACGATCTTCAGGTTTCTGCCCTCTGCCTGAATCGCATCCATATGGATGATCTGTTTCTTAAGCTCTGCCATGTAAGCATCATCGACAGCCTGTCCGATCACTTCGAAAAGTCCTGCCTTTACTGCGTCTTCCTTGTCCATGGTCTTTACGGTATTCCAGTCGGAGATCGCCTTTACCTCGCCCATGATACCGGAATCATGAGGTGGTGTGATCTGCGCGCCGTCCTCCCAGTAAACCTTGTATCCGTTGTATTCCGGAGGATTGTGGCTGGCTGTTACGTTGATACCTGCCACACAGCCCAGATGACGTACTGCAAAGGAAAGCTCCGGTGTCGGACGAAGTGTCTCAAAGATATAAGCCTTGATCCCGTTTGCTGCCAGGCAAAGTGCTGCTTCCTGGGCAAACTCCGGTGACATATGACGGGAATCATATGCGATAGCAACTCCCTGGGATTTCTTGTCAACCTTGGCAATATAATTGGCAAGCCCCTGGGTTGCTCTTCTTACCACATAAATATTCATACGGTTGGTACCTGCGCCGATGATACCACGCAGGCCTGCCGTACCAAACTCTAGATCCATATAAAAACGCTCTTTGATCTCATTTTCGTCGTCTTTGATCGCTTTCAGTTCTTCTTTTGTCGCCTCATCGAAGTATGGGTTTTCAAGCCACTGATTATAGATTTCTTTATAATCCATGTTCCAAAATACCTCCCTGTTTCTTTATATAAGATAATTAATATTATATAACAATTTTCAGAAAAAGGGAAGTTTTGTTTTTTTCACATTCAGAATCATTACTGCCTGAAGCACTGTTTTGAAAATTCCTCCCACTGTTTTTTCTGATGAATCAGGGTTCTCAGCTTTTCCACATTTTTTCCGGAGATCACAGCCTTGTTATGTGTATAATAATGGTTTGCCAGTTTCCAGTATTTTTCCGGATAACAGAACCGGACTCTCAGGTTCTGCCACTCAGACTCCGAGAGCGGCCGTACGGAATCATATGCAGAAAGCATCTTCTGCGCGAGGTGCAGATCCCAACTGTATTTCTCCAGGATTTTCCGCATAAAGCGGTACAGATCTGCCATCTGCACATCAAAGCTCCAGTGACTGAAATTCGTCACCGCTGTGTTTTTCCCAAGTATCAGCACATTATGCTGATTATATTCGCCATGACAGATACTGCCGCTTTGAAGAGACTGCTGCCGCAGATTTTTATAATCCGTGGTTTCCAACATAGCTGCCGCTTCTTCTCCTTTTTGCAGAAACCATTCCACGCTTTTCAGATAATCCTTCTCAAAAGAATTGACCGCTCCTTTTTTTCGGATAAAACGGCGTATTTTTTTCATTTCCTGATTATGCCGGATATATTCTTCCTGCAGATTTCTTCCCGCATAATCCATTTCCACAGGAAGCTGCATGATCTTGTGGATCTGTGCCAGAGTCCGGATGCTTTTTAAAATATCGTTTTCGGATCTCGTGTCACATTCCCGACCCTCAAACCAGATCTGTGCAGTATATGGAACAGAATCTTTGTCCCTGCTTACCAGTACGCCTTCCCTGTTTCTGAGATAGGCGTCCACAAGACAGTTCTGTTCTTTCATTTTTTCAAGAAGCTGCTGCTGCATGGAAAGCTTTTTTTCCGAGCCATGAAATTCCCGGAGTATCACCGGACCTTTTTCTGTCCGGCACAGAAGTGCCCCCCGCACCCTGCCGGAGAATGAAGCCGTAAGCCCATACTGCTCCAGAACGCTCAACCCATAATCATACAAAAAAGTTCCCCCCTGCCTTATTTTACGTTCTATTTTATGCAGGGGGGATTTTTGTTATTCTATTCGGTTTTTATGCTGTCTTTTTCTGCTGTTTCAAGAAGTTTTTCTTTTGTATTAAGGGTTGGATCTTTCAGCACACAGTCAAGAAGTCTTTCGAGCAGTGCTCCCAGTGCCGGTCCGGCCGGATGTCCTGCCTTTATAAGATCCTTTCCGGAAACTGCCAGGGTTTTCAGAGATGTACATTCACCTCTTTCAAGGATCCCCTGATAAGCTTCCGTCACACCGCTTAACCGTGCCAGCTTCTCCTCCCTCCTGTAAGTACTCTGGGATAAAAGATCTGCCTTCTGCACTTTCAGATACAGCGGAAAAAGCTCTTCTCCAATAAGATTCACAGCTCTCCGCACATCCTCGGCGTCCGGAGTGGGACGAAGATCATGATACCGGATCAGACGACAGGTATTTCGGATCGTTACATTATCAAATTTCAGACGGCGCAGGATCTTTCCTGCCAGCTTTTCGCCTGCCGGTCCGTGAGTCTTAAAGTGGTCTCTTCCATTCTCGTCTGTCTTTTTTACAACCGGCTTGGCAATGTCATGAAGAAGCATGGTGATACGAAGAAGCCTGTCATTCTCGATCTCCGTAAGGCTTTTCAGGATGTGCTCGCCTACGCTGCAGCAGTGATGGGGGGTATTCTGCGCTGTTTCCATACAAGCATCAAATTCCGGAAGAAATTCCCGGGTAAGGCCTGTCTCCCAAGCTGTCCGGAGGTAATCCGGATGATCGGATACCAGAAGCTTTACAAGCTCTGTCTGGATACGCTCTGCACTGACATACTCCAGGTTCCCCGACATCCGCGCCAGTGCCGCTTTCGTATTCTCCTCCACAGTAAAACCAAGCTGTGCGGAAAAACGCACTGCACGGAGCATCCGAAGAGCATCCTCTGTAAAACGTTCCACCGGATCCCCGACACAACGGATGATCTTCCTATTGATATCCTCCATTCCGCCAAACAGATCCACCAGTCCATGATCCGGATGATAAGCCATGGCGTTAATGGTAAAATCTCTTCGTTTCAGATCTTCCTCAAGACTCCTGGTAAAGGTCACGGCATCCGGGTGACGGCCATCATGATATTCTCCGTCCACACGGTAGGTTGTCACCTCAAAGCCCTCTTTGCCCATCATTACAGTTACTGTTCCATGCTGAATCCCCGTATCTACAGTTCTGTGAAAAAGTTCCTTCACCTGCTCCGGAAGTGCGGAGGTAGTGATATCCCAGTCCCCAGGCACCCGGTTCAGGATGGAATCCCGGACACAGCCGCCAACAACATATGCCTCATAGCCGGCTTCATTGAGAGTACGCAGGATCTGTTCTGCTTTTTGTGGTATGTTAATCGTCATAATAACTCCTCTTGATGATCGCTGCTGTCCGGTAAAGCGGACATTCGCAATCCGCTTCGCTACTTGCTCATGAACGCAGTCGCTTCGCGATCTGCGTTCAAAACACGTTTACATTTCACTGTATTATCTCCATGTCAGCAGCCAAATAATATTCTGATATGTTTTCCTTAACGCTATTATAACATAGATTCATAAAAACAGCGGAGCATATTTTGCCCCGCCGTTGTTTCCGCAATATGATCATCCCACTTTTTTGAAGTGGCCTGCTGTATTTTTTAGTATGCGCGTCCCCAGTAAACCATCTTCTTAGCCGGTTTTCCACAGCATACGCAAACGTCGCTTAACTGCTCCTGCTCAAACGGCATACATCTGGATGTTGCCTGGAAATCTTCTTTGATCTTATCCTCACATGCACGGTCTCCGCACCACATAGCTTTGATAAAGCCAGGCTTGCTGTTGATGATCTCGCCAAACTCCTCATAATTCTTTGCTACATAAGTATGTGCCTCCCTGTGTGCACGTGCGCGCTCCAGCATATCATGCTGAATGGTATCCAGAAGCTCTTTTACCTTATCTGCAAGCTCCTCGAAGGATACGGTATATTTCTCGCGGGTATCTCTTCTGCAGAGAACTGCCTGTCCGTTCTCGATATCCTTTGGTCCGCACTCTACACGGATCGGAATACCACGCATCTCCTGCTCTGCAAATTTGAATCCCGGGCTCTTGTCTGTAGCGTCGACTTTCGCACGGATGCCTGCTGCTTTCAGTGCTGCAAGAAGCTCGTCTGCTTTCTCCATAACACCCTCTTTACGCTGCTGGATCGGTATGATCACAGTCTGTACCGGAGCGATCCTCGGAGGAAGAACAAGTCCGCTGTTATCACCGTGAACCATGATGATAGCACCGATCATACGGGTTGTCATTCCCCAGGATGTCTGGTGAACATATTTCAGTGTATTATCTTTATCTGTGTACTGGATTCCGAATGCTTTGGCAAAGCCATCTCCGAAGTTATGGCTTGTACCGGACTGGAGGGCCTTACCGTCGTGCATCAGAGATTCGATGGTGTAAGTAGCCTCAGCACCTGCAAATTTCTCTTTATCTGTCTTCTGGCCCTTGATGACCGGAATCGCAAGAACTTCCTCGCAGAAGTCTGCATAGATGTTCAGCATCTGGATGGTACGCTGCTCCGCTTCCTCAGCTGTTGCGTGAGCAGTATGTCCCTCCTGCCACAGGAACTCTCTGGAACGAAGGAAGGGACGTGTTGTCTTCTCCCAGCGTACAACGGAACACCACTGATTATATACCTTTGGAAGATCTCTGTGGGACTGGATCTCTTTCTGGTAGAAATCACAGAACAGAGTTTCAGAAGTCGGACGCACGCAAAGTCTCTCCTGAAGCGGATCAAGACCGCCATGAGTCACCCATGCAACCTCCGGAGCAAAACCTTCTACATGATCTTTCTCTTTATCAAGAAGAGACTCCGGAATAAAGATCGGCATGTAAACGTTCTCTACACCGGTCTCTTTAAATCTGCGGTCAAGCTCATGCTGGATATTCTCCCAGATCGCATAACCTGCAGGTTTGATCGCCATACAGCCCTTAACACTTGTATAGCCACAAAGCTCAGCCTTCTTAACAACGTCTGTATACCACTGAGCAAAATCCTCATCCATAGATGTGATGGCCTGTACTAATTTCTTTTCTTTTGCCATGATAAATCTCCTTTTTCTTGTGATCTGTTACATATTGCCGGCTGTCAGGCAGCCACAGCAATCCGGAATCCTTTCAGCTCACTCTCTGTCCCATAAATCGTATGCTGCAACCACAGTCCCGTTTTACGGACAAAAAAATAAGCCCTCCGAATCCCTCACAAGGGACCGAATGACTTCGGCGGTACCACCCCAGTTAGCACAGAAAACCTGCACTCTCTCAAAAACCCGTTAACGCCGGAAAAACACGCCACGCTTCAATCACGCAGAGCTCCGAGGCCGGTTCCACAGTTCACCCGACAGGATCCTCCCACCACCATCTGGCTCCCGCCAGAGGGAATCCCTCTCTGCGCCACATCCCTGTGTACTATTCTCATCAACGCCATATCTTCGATACATTCTAAACGAAACCCCTCCCAAAGTCAACCCCCAAAAATCCTTTTCGGATTTTTGGGGATCTTTTCGGATCTTTTCATTCTTTTAAATTTCTCCAGTATACAGGGAACAGGGCGCCTCCGCGCCCGCCTTCCCGTCCACTTTCAAAACCGTACCCGTGCCCGGAAAGGGAGGGGTGCAGGGGAGGGAAAAGCGGGCTTCGAAACTCCGAGCGCCTTTCCCTCCCCTGCGGTTTTTATACTGTTGTCAACAACGCCTCAAACTTTCCTTCCATCTCATACTCGCCGGTATTCGCCGTAATAAACAAACTATCCCCCTTCTGAACATCCACACACTCATCCCTGGACTGCACCTTTCCGGTACCATCCAAGACAAGTAAACTTGCGAATGAAGTCTTATCAATCTCCCCAAGGATCTTCTTCATCTTCTGTCCATCCAGAACCACCTTATCAACCGTAAAATAATCACAGTCCACAATATGCGGTTCAAAAGACTTCTTCCGAATAATCGGCACCCTCTTCGTCACCTGAAGTGCCTTCTCAATATGAAGATCTCTCTCCTTACCATTGGCATCCTTCCGACCATAATCATAAACCCTGTAAGTCACATTGGAATTCTCCTGAATCTCCGCGATCAGATTTCCCTTACCGATCGCATGAATAGTACCCGGCTCAATAAACAGCACATCTCCTTTATGAACCTCCACCTTATTCAGCACTTCCAGAAGTGTCTTGTTCTTGATTCTCTCCTCAAACTCTTCCTTGGAGACTTCCCTGGAAAATCCGTAATAAAGACCTGCTCCTTCCTCACAGTCCACAATATACCACATCTCGGTCTTGCCGTACTGTCCCTCATTCTTCATGGCATATTCATCATCCGGATGCACCTGGATCGACAGATCATCTTTTGCATCGATAAATTTGATCAGAAGAGGAAACTGGCTGTAATGACGACTGTGGGTACCGGTAACTTTTTTGCCTTCCATAAGGATGTACTCATTGAGAGTCTCTCCTGCATATTCCCCATTGGCAACATAGCTTGGTCCGTCTGGATGGCAGGAAAGCTCCCATGTCTCGGCAAGCTTGTCCCCGTCATATTCTTTTCCGAACTCTGTCATCAGTCTTGTTCCGCCCCACAGATAATCCTTGCAGCTTGGTTTTAATTTTAAAATTGCCATAACCTGTCATCCTTTCTCTCATCTCTACCGGATAAAGCGGACTGTCACGCCCGCTTTATCTTACCCGATGTCATCTCTGACATCTCTTCGTTATTATCGAATACCCAGTTCTGTATCCTCTTCTCTTACAAGGCTGTGATCCTTGATATAATCAACAATCTCATCCAGTGTTGTAAATGCAACACCAACATAACTATCTGCTGCTCCGTAATAAAGAGCGATCTTTCCGGATTCGGAATCATGGATCGTTGCACACGGGAAGCATACATTCGGAACAAAGCCTCTCTCCTCATACCAGGTCTCCGGTGTAAGGAGGAAATTCTCGCAGCGGTATTTTACTTTTGACGGCTCATCAATATCCAGGATCGCACCACCGATGGAGTATACATAACCATTACAGGTTCCTGTTACACCATGATAGAAAAGAAGCCATCCTTCACTTGTCTCGATAGGAGCAGCGCCACCGCCGATTTTTACAGATTCCCACCACTCCGGGCTCTTGCCCATCACGTGACGGTGTTTTCCCCAGTAGATCATATCCGGGCTCTCGCTTAAGAAAATATCGCCAAACGGTGTATGTCCACTGTCAGACGGTCTTGAGAGCATCACATAATTTCCGTTAATTTTTCTCGGGAAAAGAACCGCATTTCTGTTAAACGGAATAAATGGATTTTCAATTCTTGTAAAAGTCTTGAAATCAGTTGTTTTCGCAACACCGATGGAAGCACCGTAGAAGTCCTGGCACCAGATCACATAATACGTATCCTCTACTTTTACAAGACGTGGGTCATATGCATATTTCGGCATAAAGGGCTCGCCTTTTTCATTGACAAAATTGATCTTCTCTTTGTCAAAAGTCCAGTGAAGTCCGTCCTCACTTCTTCCGAGATAGATAAACGGAATTCCATTCACCTGCTCTCCACGGAAAACACCAATGAATTTTCCTTCATAAGGAACAACTGCACTGTTAAAGATTCTTGCTACACCCTCGACCGGGTTACGTCCGATCACCGGATTCTCGCTGTAACGCCACAACGGAGCTCCTGTAAGATTTTCCGGTTTATCCTGCCACGGCACGTTCGGAACGGCCGGACTGATCATTTTATATTTGCTCATACCTGTTTCTCCTCTTTTAAGATCTCAAGATTTTTTGTGATCAGCTCACAACGCTGTTTTACGCAGTCCGGAGAACGCTTCGGATCTTCCGGTGTATTGAAAAGATAGTCTTCCATCTTGTCGATGGTGGTTGTTGCCACGTGCATTCTGGTATCACAGGAAGCGTAGTAAATGTAAATGGTTCCGTCATCATCTGCAATGGCTCCGTTTGTGAACACTACATTGGAGACATCTCCCACTCTTTCCTCACCGAAAGGAACGAGGAAAACTCCGGAGGGCTGGGCAAGTACTTTGGAAGGATCCTTAAGATCAGTGGCAAATGCATAGAGCACATAGCGAAGACCTGCTGCAGTGTTGCGGACACCGTGGGCAATGTTGATCCAGCATTTTTTGCCGCGAATCGGCACTGCACCGGCACCGTTTTTTGCTTCTGTAATGGTATGATAAATTCTGCGGCTGATGATTTTTTCATCGTCGATCACTGCATGGCAGATATCCTTGCAGAGTCCGAAACCGATTCCACCGCCGCTTCCTGTCTCAATAAATCCATCCATCGGGCGTGTATAGAAGGCATATTTTCCGTCTACAAACTCCGGATGAAGGCACACATTTCTCTGCTGTGGAGACTGAAGGGTTTTTAAGTTGTCAAGACGTTCCCATGTTTTCAGATCTTTGGTGCGGACGATTCCTGCCTCTGCAACGGCTGCAGAAAGGTCGCTGTTGTCCGGGTCTTTGCTCTCGGAACAGAACACACCGTAGATCCATCCGTCCTCATGCTGTGTAAGACGCATGTCATATACATTGGTCTCTTCCGGACAGGTATCCGGAAGAACTACCGGGTAATCCCAGAAGTGGAATCCGTCGATTCCGCTGTCACTCTCTGCTACCGCAAAGAAAGATTTCCGGTCATTTCCTTCCACACGGACTACAAGATAATATTTTCCGTTGAGTTTGATGGCTCCGGAGTTCATCACTGCATTGATTCCGAGACGTTCCTGGAAATTCGGATTTGTTTTTTCATCAAGATCATATCTCCAGTGCACCGGAGCGAATTCCCTGGTCAGCACCGGATACTCATAACGATCATAGATTCCGTTATACCACTGTGTTTTCTGGTTTTTTCTGGCAACCAGTCTGTCCACTTTTTCTTTTTCAATATAGTACTGTTTATGCAATGTCTTTCATCCTCCTGATCACTTCTATACACATACGTCCATTGTGATACGGACATTTCCACGGCTCCACGATGGGTTTTTCCACCGGAGTATGATCTTCGTGGATACACCAGTACCACTCGGAACCGTTTCTTTTATCAATCATGTAATTCTTAATGTAACCCCAGACATCCTCTGCTGCCTGAAGATATTTTTTCTCCGTGGGATCTTTTTGATATCCGTTGAGGAAACCTACTACGGATTCCGCCTGTACCCACCATACTCTGGTGGTATCGTTGATACCGTTCTCACATTCGTTCATAAGGGAATGGTCACGGTATGCGGTTTCATATACATTGGCAAGGATCTCTTTTGTGACCGGCGCAACCTTTTCGGTATACGCCGGATCATCCAGCACTTCAAGGCCACGGTCGATCAGCCAGGATGTTTCTATATCGTGTCCGTAGGAGTAGAGATCGATGAGGGTATTCCACTGTCTGTCGAAAAATACTTCCTGTCTCTTCTGTGCCGGGTTGTATACTTTGTCTGCGAAAAGATCCAGCATAAAGCGCAGACGGTCTCCGGTGAATTTATCTTTTGTCACACGGTAAAATTCTGTATAAGCTTCGAAAACATGTAAAAGGGTATTCATTGTTTTCTCAGCGATCACGCCGTTCTCAGAAAGTTTATCGTTTTCCTCCGGCTGAAAATTCCGGTTAAAAGCTTCCAGATATCCGAACTCATCGGTGCATTTTTCTTCGATGATCTTCTGCAGATCTCTTGCAATGGAAATAGCTTCCTCATTTCCGGTGGTATCATAATAGGAAGAAAGGGCATAGATGGCAAAAGCCTGATTGTACGTATGTTTTGTTGTATCGAGCGGTTTTCCGTCATATGTTACAGACCAGAACACACCTCCGCATTCCTGATCCAGACATTTTTCCTTCAGGAACTGATAGGCATGATCTGCATATTCCCGTTCTTTTTCAAATCCCGCAAGTCTGCTTACACTGGAAAAAAACCAAAGGATCCTGCTGTTTAAAATGCAGCCTTTTTCATATTTTTTATCTAGCGCAAGATCGTAATCCATGTAGCCGTAATATCCACCGAATTCTTCATCCTTCAGGTTTTCCCAGAAAGGAATGATCCCGTTTTTCAGATGTTCTCTGATCTCATTTACCATAATCGTCTGCTCCTCTTTAACCCTTGACTGCACCTGCGGCAACACCACTGTAAATCTGATTCTGGAAGATAATGAACACGATCAGTGCAGGAAGAAGAGAGATGATAACACCTGCACAGATTAAGTTGTACTGGCTTCCCAGTGGTCCGGTAAATGTGTAAAGTGAAGTTGCAACGGTACAAAGTCTTGTTTTGTCCTGAAGGTAAAGCTGTGCACAGTAGTACTCGTTGTATGTATTGGCACCTTTCAGGATGATGGATGTTACAATTGCCGGTTTCAGAAGCGGAAGAAGGATCTTTCTGTAAATGGTAAAGTAAGATGCTCCGTCCAGGTATGCGGATTCATCCAGGGAAACCGGCAGATTCTCAAAGTACTGAATGAAAATATAAATAGAGATAACGTCCGTACCACACATCATGATGATGTATCCGTACAGGGTGTTTACAAAGTTCAGGTTTACCATGATCTCGTATACAGCGACCTGCATGGCAACTGCCGGAAGCAATGCCGCAAAAGTAAATGCGTTACGGATCAGGCTGTTACCCGGGAATTTGAAACGGTTCAGTACATAAGCCAGCTGTGTACCGATGATAATGGATACTGCAAGAACTACTACCAGAACGATCAGAGAGTTACGGAATGCAACCAGCATGTTCGCTTTGGTGAATGCTTTTACAAAGTTATCAAAGTTCAGCCAGCTCTTCGGCAGGGTCATAACGTTTGTTGACTTGTACTCTGCATCTGTCTTAAATGCTGTGATCACACAGGAAACAATTGGAAGCACTGCCAGGAATGCAAAGAATATAAGGGATGCATATTTTACGATCGTCCAGATCACGAATCCCGGACTGTACTGTTTTCTTCTTTTGTAAGAAGCTGCTGCTGTCTGTGCCATAACCTAACGTCCTCCCTTCTGTGCTGCTTTTGCAAGTTTTGCTGCTTTTTTCTTCTTTTTCTTTGCATCATAGGATTCATCATCGGTAGTCGCGTTACGGAAAACAAACTTGAAGAATGCATCCTGTAAAAATTTCGCTATGATGATGATCACCAGAAGGAATACTGCCATTGCCGATGCCAGACCAACTTTCTGGTTTGTATGGGCGATCGTATTCATAACTACGAAGAAGGTACCTGTTCCGTTTGCACCTGTTGTGATAACGAACGGAGCCTCGAAAGCACTTAAGGATCCTGTAATGGACAGGATGATATTCAAAGTTACAATGGTCTTGATACTTGGCAGGATAATGTAAATGAACTGCTGGAACTTATTTGCACCATCCAGGTCTGCCGCCTCATAAAGAGAATCATCCACAGACATGATCGCACCGATGAAAAGTACCATGTTCTGTCCGAAATATCTCCATACAGAAGATCCTACCAGTGACCAGTTGTTTACGGACTGATCTTTCAGCCAGTAGGGAAGGTTGTCAAGCTGAAAACCACACCACTGCAGAACCGTATCAAATACGAATCCACGGGTGTAAAAGAATTTAAAGATAAATCCAATGGCAATACCATTGATCAGATATGGGAAAAACATAAATCCTTTGAAAAGGTTGCTGCATTTTACTTTCATGCTGAGGATCGTAGCCAGGTAAAGCGCGATTGCAAGCTGGATCAGGGCACCAGCCATATAGTAAAGGCAAAGCTTCAGGGCACCGATGATATCGTCTCGTTTGAAGATTGCTCTGTAGTTATCAAGTCCTACAAATTTTCTTGCACCTACGTATTTCATCTTATAGAAACTGAATTTTACCATTTCCGCAAATGGAAGATATGTAAACACAAGTAATAAGATCAATGGAATAATCGTAAATGCGAGAATGACAAGCATCTGCTGACCTTTTCGGCTCTTGATCCACTCGCCGAAGCTCTTTTTTGTTCCACTCTGTCCCATAGTTTCCCTCCATTTCAAAGGCGGGGAAAACGCGTCCCCGCCTGAGTGATCTGCGTTTGTATCCGTGCAGATTATTCGTTTACTTCTACGTCATCTGTATCCTGAGCGTCACTCCATTTCTCGTTCCACTCTTTCATGATGTCATCAAAATCTTCGTCTCCGTTGGAAGCGTGCTCAACGATCTCCTGGATCTTCTCGTTTCCGCCTGCGCCTACCATAAGCTCGGAATCTGCATTCAGCTCGTTCAGAACATCTTCCTCACCCTCAAGTGCCGGCTCATTGGAAATAAACTCTACATTGTTATCTGTGAATTCCTGATATACTTCCGGAAGATCATCATCGCCAACTGCGATTGGAAGACCACCCTCGTTGTAGGAATATCCTGATTTCTCTGTCATCCATTTTACAAAGATCATGGAAGCTTTCTGGTTGTTCTCGTCGCTGTTTGCGTTGATACCGAAGCAGTAGTCCTCATCTGCCGGTGAATACTGTTTTCCGTCTACTGTGATCGGGAATGCGAAGTATCCGATATCATCTGCATTGTCTCCTGCGCCCTGCATCTGCGGGTAAGCCCAGGAACCAAGTACCATTGTTGCGATCTGACCGTTGTTCAGCATACCTTTGCTGCTCTCCCAGTCTGTTGTGGAGTAGTCATCCTCTGTAAGTCCGTCTGCAACTGCATCGTAGAGAATCTTGTAAACGTTGTAAGCTCCTGTTCCGTCTCCCGGATCAGAGAATGGATCTTTTGTATGAGCGAACTCCTGGTTTCTGTATTTTGCATCGCCTGTTGCTGTGATTCCGGTATAATCATCCCATGCACCCATTGTCCAGCCTGCTGCATAGTTTGTGTAAAGCGGGATCGCATCTGTTTTGTCTTTTACTGCTTTCAGATCTGCGATGAACTCATCCGGAGTTTTCGGAAGCTCTGTGATTCCTGCATCTTTGAATACTTTCTTGTTGTAGAGAACTCCACGGCCTACTACAGTGATCGGAATACCGTATACTTCGTTCTCATACAGCCATCTGTTCGGATATTTTACTTCTTTCTTTACGGAATCAACATCTCCATAAGAGAGGAAATATGTGGAAAGATCAGATTTGTCAACCTCCGGGATCATCATGATGTCGCCCCAGTCACCACCCTGAAGACGAAGGAGAGAATCCTGTGCGTAATCGGTAACGCCCTCGATCTCAACCTTGATATCCGGATACATTTCGTTGAACTCTTTTAAGTATGCGTCCCAGTTCTTTCCTGCATAATCACTGTCAAGCATATCTGTACGGTTTGTGATCAGCTTGATGTCTGCTTTTGTATCCGTATCCTCACCAAGTTTGATGTCTGTGTATTTCACACCGTCTGCTGCAAATACGGTAGATACACCTCCTACTGACATTACGGATGCTGCCATCACGCCTGCAAGACTCATTGCCGTTGCTTTTCTCCATTTCATATTAGTTTCCTCCTTTTGAAATGATTAAATAATTAGTTAAAGTTGTTCGCTTTTGATTAACTTTAAGTTAATTATATTCTTTTATTAACTTATTGCATTAAATATTCTTGCTAATTATCACTGATTTTTGTTATTTTCATATTTTTCGTATATTACTTATAATTTTAGTATCTGTTTTTTGTATATTATGCTTATAGAATTCCGTTTATTTATTGTTTAAAATAGTTTTAGCTAAATTTTAGTCTTATTTTTAATCATTGTTTTTATGAGGAAACTTCTATTATGGATCATTTAAATTACTTAAATTTTAAGCAGCAGTTTCATTCCTGCGTACATACAAGAAAAATGGCAAATATTGAATATACTCCCGATTTTCTGATTCCAAACAGTTACCAATATAAGAAAGAACTTCTCTCGCCCCTTTCCCCTGATGATTTTCTCCATCTTCTCAGCGGTGGCAGCATTCATGCAGATTCCCCTTTATCTTTCCGTTTTTCTTCCATGAGCTGTCATCTTCTGCTCATGACCACACTTGGCAGCGGCAGGATCACCACTTCCGGCGGCAGGGAGATCTCCGCTGACGAGAATCACCTGATCTTTTTTGACTGCAGCCAGAATTTTTCCCTGCAGTCTGTTGTACTGCCCTGGAACTTTAAACTGTTTTTTATTTCAGGAAATACTTTGTCTGCCTTTTCCTCTGTTTTTACAAAAAGCAGGCAGTGCTTTTCTCTTTCCCTGACTTCACCGGTAGGGCGGTGCATCTCGTCTCTTCTGGCTCTTCCGGAAACTCCGGACGCAAAAGAGCTTCTTCTGATGCACCAGAATCTCACCACGATCCTGACGGATCTTGGTACTTCCTGCTGTTCTTCCGAAAAAAAAGCACAACCGGAAGCGCCCTGGTATCTGACAGAGATCAAGGATTTTCTGGACAATCATTATAAGGAGGAATTTTCCCTGAAGCAGTTCGAGGATACCCTGAAAATGAGCCGCTACCGTCTGTGCAGGGAGTTTTCCACCTTTTTCGGAATGCCGCCCTTACGCTATCTCACAAAAAAGCGTCTGGACGAGGCAAAAAAAATACTGCTTACCACGGATCTTTCCATCCATGAAGTAAGCAGCATGATCGGTTACGAAAATACGAACCATTTTATTAATATCTTTAAGAAATATGCAGGTCTCACACCTGGTAAGTTTCGACAAAAGGCACTGGAGGACCGATTCTCCTCACACTTTCCCGTTCAATAAATTTTCCCGGAATCACAAAGGTTCCGGTACTGTATCTGGCATCTAAAAGTTTGTGGATAATGATATGGACCACTCTCTTGGCCATCTCTTTGGTATCGATCTCATAAGTGGTAAGCCCGATACCCGCAAACTGATCTGCCAGATAGTTGTCAAATCCCACAATGGAAATATCTCCGGTCACATCATACCCTTCCCGGACAAGCTTCTGATACATCATGCTTGCCGCCAGGTCACTGTTGCAGAAAAACGCAGTGGGCATCTCGGAAGGCAGGATAAATTCTTTTTCATCATCCATCACGCCATCCTTGTCACGGTCATCGATCACCCAGTCTTCTCTCCAGGAAATTCCATGCTCCATGAGCGATTTCAGGTAGCCGAAATAACGGTCATCAATACTGGTGGTCATCAGCCTGCTTCCCACGAATCCGATTCTGGAATGTCCCATGGAAAACAGATAATTGGTCATTTCATAACCACCCATCAGATTATTGGAGACCACACAATCACTGGATTTCCCGCGTCCTGTGGTATCCAGGCTGATCAGCGGAACACCTGCGGATTCTGCCAGAAATCCTACGTACCCTCTTTCAAATTCACCCATGATGATCAGGCCTTCTGCTTTTTTCTCAAGGAGCACCTTGGGAAGTTCTTTTCGCCTCTCCACTTCGCTGCTGATTACTTCCAGCATTGCAAAGCAGGTCCGGGAGACCGCCTGTCTGGCGATCTCCTGGTAAAGTTTCCAGTAAAAAGACTGATTCTCGGACACATACCTGTCCGCAACGATCACTCCCAGTGTAAAACTTTTTCCTTCTTCTGTATTTTTGCGGGATTCACTTTTCTGATATCCCATCTCATCCGCCAGCTGTATGATTTTCGCCCTCAGTTCCTCACTGACGCCCTTCTGACCTGAAAGAGCCTTTGACACGGTCACTGTGCTGACGTTCAGTTTCTTTCCTATATCTGCAAGTCTGACTGCTTTAGCCATTTTTTAACCTCTTTTTTACATATATTGTCAATACCGGAAAAGTTTCCCTTATACCGGTTTATTTTACGCTATCATAGTTGTGTTGCAAAATCAAGAGGTTTTCGCAATAAATCGAGATGCTTTCAGGCTTCAGTCATTGCTTTTTTCAGAACCTCCAGTTTTTCTTCCGCATCTTTGAAGGAAGTTCCCTTTACACCGAAATAATATTTGATCTTCGGTTCTGTTCCGGAAGGTCTTACGCAGCACCATGCATTGTTCTCCAGTTCATAATAGAGAACATTGGATGCCGGAAGGCCTGTGGATGTGGTCTCTCCTGTGAGCATATCTTTGCGGCAGTCTGTCTTGTAATCACGGCATGTAAGAACTTTGAAGCCGCCCAGTTCTTTCGGCGGATTCTCACGTAAGGCATTCATCATGGCTGTGATCTTCTGGGAACCGTCGATTCCCTTCAAGGTTACGGTTGCAAGGTCTTCTTTATAGTAACCGTATTTTTCATACAGTTCTATCATAGCATCCCACAGAGTTTTTCCCTGAAGTTTGTAGTAAGCGGCAACCTCACAGAGCATCATGACTGCAACCGGAGCATCTTTATCTCTTGCATAGGTTCCGGCAAGGCATCCGTAGCTCTCCTCAAGTCCGAATACATAATGATGGCTGCCTGTCTCATCAAAGAGACGGATCTGCTCACCGATATATTTAAATCCTGTGAGAACTTCGATCAGTGCTGTATTGTATTCTTTTGCAACTGCTTTCGCCATATCTGTGGTCACGATGGTCTCTACCAGTGCAGGATTCTCCGGCATGGTTCCTGTTTTGGTGCGCTCACGGAGAATGTACTCGGCGATCAGCATACCGGACATGTTTCCGGTAAAACTTACGTATTCACCGGTTTTCGTATCTTTTGCGTGGACGCCGAGGCGGTCTGCATCCGGGTCTGTGGCAAGAATGATATCTGCGTCAACTTTTTTTGCAAGCTCCAGGGCAAGTGTCCATGCGTTCTTATCCTCCGGGTTCGGATACGGAACCGTCGGGAAGTTTCCGTCCGGAATTTTCTGTTCTTGCACAACATAGACCTGGGTAAATCCAAGCTCACGAAGCACTCTTCTTACCGGAATATTTCCGGTTCCGTGAAGAGGGGTATAAACGATCTTCATGTCTTTTGCAGCCTCCGGGATGATCTCCGGATGGATGCTCTGTTTCTTCAGCTGTGCGATGTATCTGTCATCAAAATCTGTTCCGATGATGCTGAACAGATTCTCTGCTCTTGCCTCGTCCTCTTCCATTGTCTTAACCATGGAAAACTCTGTGACTTTTGCAACTTCTGCCAGAATATTTTTGTCATGAGGAGGTGTGATCTGGGCACCATCCTCCCAGTATACCTTGTAACCGTTATATTCTCTCGGGTTGTGGCTGGCTGTGATCACGATTCCGGCGATGCATCCAAGTTCGCGAACAGCAAAAGAAAGCTCCGGTGTCGGGCGGAGAGATTCAAAAAGATAGGTATGGATGCCGTTGGCGTTCAGGCAGAGAGCAACCTCTCTTGCAAACTCCGGTGACATGATACGGGAATCATGGGCAATGGCAACCCCCTTGTCCTGTCCGTTCATGGCAATGATATAGTTTGCCAGTCCCTGTGTTGCCTGACGTACGGTATAGATATTCATGCGGTTGGTTCCCGCGCCGATCATTCCACGAAGGCCGCCGGTTCCAAACTCCAGCTGACGGTAGAAACGATCCTCGATCTCTTTTTCATTTCCCTCAAGGGCTTTCAGCTCCTCACGGGTCTGTGCATCAAAATACGGGTCTGTACACCACATTTTGTAGGTTTCCTGATAATTCATTTTTTATATCCTCCCTGTTTTTTATTTTTCTGTTATATTTATGCTTCCACAAGCTGGTCAAAGATCTTTCTGAGAAACAGCGAATTCACAAACGCCTGGATGCCGCCTCCCACGAACACCCAGATCCAGAAGATCGTCGAAAACGTCTGCGGCGAAACCAGAAACCAGATCACAGGAAGAAGATTTACCGCTGTGATCACCAGTGTCTGTGCGATATGACTGGCCGCCAGCCTGGCAGCATTCTCAAAAGTCTTTTTTATGGTATTGTCAAATTTTGCCAGCAGCGGAAATACATAGGAAAATACCGCCTCGCAGACGATTCCCAGCACAATACAGAAGCCATACATAAAAGAAGCGCCTCTCTGTGTGCCGGCTGTTCCCAGAATGTGAAAATCAGCCACCAGCGCAGCCACTACCACCAGAAAAATCACTGTCACGGGCAGGGACTGGAGAAAATTCTGTTTAAAAGAATGAAAAAATTCTCTGGTCACCGCAGTTTCCTCATCTTTTACCAGCTTCAGCATGACATAGTACAGCGCAATGGTCGACGCTCCGATGGTAACCACCGGAATACAGCATAACAACCACAAAATACTGAGCCAGAAAATGTTAAAGATCTTTGTCATAATCTGTGTATAAGCACTGTCACCACGAAAATTGTCTTTAAAAGCCATTGTTTTTTCCTCCCAAAAACTATTTTTCCAGCAGATAATCCAGGAATTTCAGAGCATTTTCCGGATTCTTCGTTCCCGTTGCTACTGCAAACACCGGATCTTTTATGTACTGTGACATTTCCGTAAAACGATTGTTGCCGGAAAGGCTGATCCCGTAAGGTTTCACCTCTCCCTGGCCGGTCTCATGATCTTCAAAAGATACCTCATCATCGTCCTTGTAACCGCCCGCATACTGATAGGTCTCTCCGTATTTCTTCTCAAGGTTTTCGGCAGTCACTTCATCCAGGCTCTCAAAATATCCATATCCCGCATATTCCTCAAACACTTCCTTATCCAGGATCACCACATCGATCTGCTGGCTGTGAAGATAGACCTGAAGCTTATCCAGGGCACCGTCCTTGATATAAAAAGAATCATCGATCTGAACGGTTTTCTTCTTTCCGTCAGCTCCCAGAAGTTCACTGATATCTTCTGTTGCCTGCTCAAGCTTCTTTTCATCCAGAGACTCATCGATCACCGCTGCATAGAGAAGATTCTCACTTCTGGGTCTGGCAACATGCCAGATCAGAGAGATCACCACTGCCGCCAGAATCACAACTACTGCTGCAGGAAACAGATAATAGTCTTTCAGATATTGTATTTTCTGCTGCCGGTTCATCTCCGGCCACTTTCTTACTTCTGATTTTTGCATATTCCGCCCTTTCATTTAGCTAAATTTTAATATCTTTTTAGCTAAATGTCAATCCGTTTAGCCTGCTAAATTACAGTTATCATGAACTTTGTCTAATGCGCACAAAAAAAGAGGCACTGTTTTTGTTACTTTTACAGTGCCTCCTGATTTATTTCTTATTCAGCTGTAAAATGATACAGTCTGCTCTTGAAATCTCCCCAGAAATCTTTCATCAGGAATCCGCCCTTCATCAGCATCTCTCCTGTGTAGGTTTCTTCGGTCCCTTCCAGTTTATATACGGTCTCCGGATCAAAACCTTTGAGGAAGATCTTTCTGGAATGGCTGTTTGGTACGCCAAGCACCTGCACATAGGTTACAAGAACCTCTTTTTTGTCGCGGGAAGAAAGTGCCCAGCAGTCAAACTTATGATTCTCTCTGTAGGACGCGATCCGGTAGTACTCGCCCTGCTGGATCAGATGCCTGTATTTCTTATAGGTGGCTGTCTGCTCAGGGATCAGACGCCTGTCCTCTTCCGGGATCTTTGTGATATCCAGCTCATAGCCGAAGGTTCCTGCAAGTGCCACATGGCCTCTCGTCTCAAAAGGAGTTACACGGCCGACAGAATGGTTGGGGCAGTCACTGACATGGGCTCCGATCACGGAAAGCGGATATACCAGCGCACTTCCCTCCTGGATCATCAGACGTTCCACTGCGTCCGTATCATCGGAGCACCAGATCTGCGGACTGTAGTAAAGCATTCCCGGATCAAAACGCGCGCCGCCACCGGAGCAGTTCTCAAGAAGGAGATCCGGGAACTCTGTAACCAGTCTCTCCTGAAGCTCATAGACGCCGAGCACATATCTGTGGAAAAGCTCCTGCTGTCTTTCTTTCGGAAGATAACTGCTGCCAAGGTCCGAAAGCTGGCGGTTCATATCCCATTTCACATAGGCGATGTTTGCACTTCTTAATACAGAAGCCACACATTCATAAGCGTAATCTCTCACTTCCGGTCTGGAAAGATCCAGCACATACTGGTTTCTGCTCTGTGTTGCCTCACGGCCGGCGATCTGGATCGCCCAGTCCGGATGCGCCCGGTAAAGATCCGAATCCGGTGAGATCATCTCCGGCTCAAACCAGATACCAAACTGAAGGCCGATCTTATTGACCTCATCTACCAGATATTTCAGGCCTCCTGTGATTTTTTCTTCGTTTACTTTCCAGTCACCCAGGGAACAGTTATCGGAATTTCTTTTTCCAAACCAGCCATCATCCATGACCAGCATCTCAATGCCACATTCTTTCGCCTGACGGGCAATGGCAAGCAGTTTATCTGTATTGAAATCAAAATAGGTCGCTTCCCAGTTGTTGATCAGGATCGGGCGTTTCTCATATTTGAACTTGCTGCGGATCAGATGATTCCGGTAAAAGTCATGATAACTTCTTGTCATCTGACCGAGCCCGTTTCCGGAATAGGTCATGACTACTTCCGGTGCCTGGAAGGTTTCGCCCGGTTCAAGGAGCCAGGAAAATTCCTCCGGGCTGATTCCCATGGTCATACGCAGGTTGTCAAACTGGCAGAGTTCTGTCTCTGCCAGGAAGTTTCCGGAATAGACGAAATGCATGGCATAGACTTTTCCGTTCTCCTGGTCTGTTCCGTTTGTCACAAGAGCCATAAACGGATGCTCCTGATGGCTGGATTCTCCTCTTGCGGAAGAGATCACCTGTTTTCCATAATGGAGCTCTCCGGTCTGGATATGGCGTTCTCTTGCCCAGGTTCCGTGAAGAGACAGCATGGAAAAATTCTCATTGTCCATATCCAGGCAGACACTTAAGATTTTCTCAATGCGGAGATTTTCCTGGCTCCGGTTCTGTACTTTTACGCTTCTGGTGATCACATTCTCTTCCGGGAACGCAGTATAGGAAAGTACCACTTCCAGATTCAGGATCTCGTCCTTCATGGTGATCTCCAGGGTTTCTGCCTCATCCTCTGTTGCAAAAGAAGCCGGAAGACCGGCAAGGCCTTTCTTTCCTTTAAAGATCTCATGGCCTGCATAATGAAGTTCGCATCCCATATTTCCTGCCGCATTCCGGATGTTCAGGCAGCTTTCTCTGTAATCTCCGATTCCTCCTGTAGGATATTCCATGGGGAAGAAATCAAGAAATGCAGATTTCTCCCGTTTATTTACAGATGGCGTGTATGGCGGCTCTTCCATACGCAGAAGATAATTGTCCGCATCCAGAACCAGTCTGTCCCCGTAATAAATATGTCCCAGAAATCCCTCCGGGCTTAACCCCATAAGATACGTGCTTTTTCCCGTGTCAAGACGGAATATCTTTTTCTTTTCGTCGAAACTTACCGGCATGTCCTTCTCCTCCAGATTAATTTAAGTATTTTTTAGCTTTATTATAGTTATTTTTTAGTTCCCCGTCAACATTCGTTTCTGCATTTTTCTGTTTCTTTTCCAACTGTTATTTCCTTACGGATACAGACGGCATCTCCAGATACCGGTTCAGGTCCTCCGTAAGAAGGCGAATCTTGTCTCTGGTATCCTGTTCTTTGTAGGAGATCCGCTCTGCGATCCTGGTAATGTAATTCTTTTCCTCTATGATCTCGCAGGTTTCCGGAAAATTAATGTCATAATACTGGGCAATATAAGAAACCCAGTAATCCACCGGCACCTTTCTGTCTGCGGAAAGCACGGACTCCCTTCTCAGGCAGGACTCCCACACAGCCGGAGAAATGAGATCTTTTCCCGCATCCTCTTCCGATACCCCCAGCATGGCTTCCACGGAATCCACAAGCTTCACCCTGCAGTTATCCAGTTTATCCGCATCCCGGATCAGTTTTGCATGAAACAGTGTTCTTTCATCATGGATGCCTTCCAGTTTAAAATCGCTGTGCCTGCGGATCGCGGCATCGATCAGGGCATCATACCTGTCTTCCTCTATAAAACAGCGGATCATCTTTTCCTCCCCGAAGAGAAGTTCCGCACCAAACACCGCATGGTCCATGGTTCCCGGCTCAAAGCTGTGGAAACGGCGGATCTGTTCAAATCTTCCGATATCGTGAAGCAGCCCGATAAGTTCCGCAAGCTTCACGTCTTCCTCGGAACATTCCATACGTCTGGCGATCTCTCCTGCATATTTCACCACCCCATAGGTATGTGCGATCTTCAGACGGATCTGCTCGTCATTTCTGTCATATTCATCCAGATATTTTTCAAATTCCTGCTTTGCATATGCAATGTCGATCATCCTGTCACGCTCCTTTTGGTCTTTTTCTTTTGTTTTTTATCTGCTTCTATTATAGCGGACCTGTTCCGCAAATTCCACTGAAATAAAAATCTCTGCCTGCAGGATTCTCCAAGTAACGCCAGCAGTCTCCTGCGGATGCCATCGCGCCAAAAAAGCAGCCACCCGGAACAAATCCGGACAGCTGCCTGTTATCAGACGGATACAGACCGCCTTTTTCCCTTATAAAATCATCTCACAAAATGAATCTCATAATCTCCGGAACCGGCCTCTGCCTGCATACAGCCGTTTCCTGCGGTAAAGTGAAGTCCGTCTCCGTCTTTCACCTCTTTTGCGCCATCCAGACAGATCGTAGCTGTTGTATTTACAGGTACGGAAACATGAAGCACCGTCTCTTCCGGTGTCACTTCCCAGAAGCTCTTTACTGCACCGTAAACAGAATGATATTCTGCTTTCACGTAGGAAAGATCTCCACCCATTCTCGGATAGATCACCGCATGCTTGTATCCCGGTTTCTTCTCATCGACTTCCAGGCCTGCCATCACACGAACCAGCCACTCTCCGATAGAACCGTAAGCATAATGGTTGAAAGAGTTCATGTCTGCGCTCCACATGGTTCCGTCTTCCCCGAATGTATACTGAAGAGATTCCTTTGCCCCTCTCAGGTTATCCAGATATACATTTCCTTTGGAATCCAGCACCTCAAAGCAGTCCAGACGGATTACATCACCTTTTTTACCTGCTGCGGTAACCTGAATAAGAGCACTCATATTCTGGCCGAAATCAATCACCAGATCTCCCTGTGGTGTCTCAAAAATATTTTTTGGTTTTACTTCATCCATAAGGGAAACTTTTCCGCTTCCCTGTCCGGTAAACTGTTTTTTCCGGTTTCTCCTATTCATACTTTACGATTTCTTTCCGCAGCCGCTTCATGATCCGCTTTTCCAGGCGGGAAATGTAGGATTGCGAAATTCCTAAAAGATCCGCTACCTCCTTCTGTGTTTTCTCTCTTCCTTCCCGGTTTCCGATACCGAATCGCAGACGGATGATCATCTGTTCCCGCTTTGTCAGTTTGCTGATGGCTTTTCCAAGAAGTGCGATCTCCACCTCATCTTCCAGACGTCTGGAGATCACATCGTCATCCGTTCCCAGGATATCCGAAAGCAGCAGCTCATTCCCATCCCAGTCCACATTCAGCGGCTCATCAATGGAAACCTCCATCTTTGTTTTGCTGTTTCTCCTCAGATACATCAAAATCTCATTTTCGATACATCGTGATGCATAGGTAGCAAGCTTGATATTTTTTACCGGATCAAAGGTATTGATAGCCTTTATGAGCCCTATGGTTCCGATGGAGATCAGATCCTCCACGCCTACCCCTGTATTGTCAAATTTCTTTGCAATATAAACCACCAGCCGTAGATTGTGCTCGATCAGAACCGACTTTCCCTCTTTTTCCTTTTCTGTTCCCAGCATTTCGATCACTTCAGCCTCCCGTTCCGCTGACAACGGAGCCGGAAGAATATCATTTCCACCAATATAAAAAACCTCTCCCGGACGATTGAACATAAATTTCCGGATCACCTGAAACGGATAGGATCTTGCAGCTGCTCTGTTCATAACATAAGCCCCCTTCTCAATTTAATAGTCTGGAATTCAAAAGTATCTCGTACTCTTCTCCCAAAGCTGAGGGCTCGGATGTTATTGCAAGCACCGGTTTTCCTACATGTACCACCCTTCCAGGAGTCTGGATCAGAAGTTCATCAAGGATCACTGCCAGCAGCAGTCCCTTTTTTCCATCTGCGGTATGACAGCTCAGAAAATGCGGCTGCAGGCTGACAAATCCTGTATTTTCCAGTTCCTCTGGTTTATCTTTTATATCCATCAGTTTTTTCACCTGCTCTTTCGATATCAGGCTTCCCAAAAGTTCCTGTTTGATGATCGATACCGGCTGTTTTTTCACAGGATCCATAAGGAGATTTCCGGTATCATAAAAGCCGTATGTCTGCTTCAGCTTACCCTGATATTTCAAAGTGACCGGGAAAATATTTCTTCTTCCAAACCGGAAGGTCTCGGTCACACATCCCAGGGTATAAAGTGTGCCATAAATCCCTGACAGAAAAAGCAGAAATATTTTCACTGTCATGGTTCTTTCCGTTTCCAGTGCCTGATAGATCCCGCCAACCACAAAAGCTGTGAAATACAGAGCCAGAATGGTTTTTGCAAGAAGGCCGCCTTTTTTCAGTCGAAAAGCAAACGACGCCATAAAAAAAGCGCAGCCGCCATGGATCAGTACAGCGGCAGGAAAAATGATCTTAAAAGGTGCACATACAAGCAGGCAGGATACAAAAGATCCAAAGGCAGCGGATATCACACATCTTCTGCGCTTCCCGTCAAGATGCAGAAATTTTCCCACAAGTCTTAAAAGCATGTAATCCATAAGGAAATTCGTCATAAAAACGATATCTATGTATATCCTCTGATACATAAGCTTCCCCCACTGCTGTTTCGTCTGCCATCGATTCTCAACTTTGGTAAGTGCATTTATTATAGGGCAGGCTCTTTGCATATTTTGTCAAATCCGGATGTCGATTCTTCAAACTTATCGGGTCATTTCTGTCTGTCTCGACATTTATAGTTTTTTTCTATGAATCAACGACAAAAATGTATAAATTTCCGTACAATATTTGTATTTGTTGATTTTCGCGCTTTATAGTGCTAAAATATTTTTTATTATATTTCGTAAGGAAATTCTATTTTATGAGATACAGGAGGGAATCGAACAATGATCAATATTACCGGACATACCGGGCTTACCGGCCTTCTGGGAAGCCCCGTCGCACACAGCGTATCACCTTTAATGCACAATGAGGCATTCCGTTATCTTGGACTTGATTATGTGTATCTCTGTTTCGATGTAACAGAGGAGACCCTTCCCCAAGCTGTGGAAGGACTGAAAGCCTGTGGGATCAAAGGCTTTAACCTGACCATGCCAAACAAGAATAAGATCGTGGAGCTTCTGGACGAGCTTTCTCCCACTGCCCAGCTGATCGGAGCGGTAAATACCGTACGCAACGACAATGGAAAATTAAAGGGGTTTAATACTGATGGTTATGGATTTACCCAGTCTGCCAGAGATGCCGGCTGTGATGTAAAAGGACGAACCATTACCGTTATGGGCGTTGGTGGTGCCGGAATGGCGATCTGCGGCCAGTCCGCCCTAGAGGGGGCAAAAAAGATCCATGTTTTTGCACGTCCTACCAGCCGTTACTGGGAGCGCGCCGCTGCCATGGCAGAAAAAATGTCTCATATGACAGAATGTGAGATGATACTTCATGAGATGGATGATCACACTGCGCTGAAGGATGCACTGGAGGAAAGCAATCTCCTCATCAATGCAACTTCTGTGGGAATGGTTCCGGATGTGACAGGCACCGTGATCCCGGATAAGACTCTGTTCCATCCGGAACTTACCGTAGCCGATGTTGTATATGAGCCAAGAGAAACCAGACTTCTTCGGGAAGCCCGGGAAGCCGGATGTCCAACCTTTAACGGAATGTACATGCTGCTCCACCAGGGTGTAAAGGCTTTCCACATCTGGACCGGAATGGACATGCCGGTTGAACTCGTCCGGGAGAAATATTTTAAATAAAAAATATCCGGCAACATTGACCGCCTCCGCATCACAGCGTGGCCTCAATATTGCCGGATCAGGAATAAAGGCGGCCCACTTATCACACGGGTCGCCTTTTATTTATCTATTGATCATTTATTTTTCTTATTTCTTCTCTTCCTGAACCTCGATCTTACGGATCGTTTTGTTCTTAATCTCTTCCTTGATGAAACTGATGAACTCACCAAGATCTTTCATTCCCTCATCGCCAAGATAACGGCTTCTTACGGAAACCTTACCCTCTTCTTCCTCTTTTGCACCAACGATAAGCATGTACGGTACTCTCTCAAGACGTGCCTCACGGATCTTGTATCCCATCTTCTCGGAACGTCCGTCTACAGAGCAGCGGATTCCTGCTTCTCTCATCTGAGCTTCAACCTTCTGTGCATAATCGTTGTACTTCTCGGAGATTGGGATCACACGAACCTGCTCCGGGCAGAGCCATGTCGGGAACATTCCTGCGTATTTCTCAATGAGCCATGCCAGTGTTCTCTCATAGCATCCCATGGATGTACGGTGGATGATGTACGGACGCTGTTTGTCGCCATTCTCATCGATATAGTACATATCAAACTGCTCTGCAAGAAGTGCATCCCACTGGATCGTGATCATGGTGTCTTCTTTTCCGTATACGTTCTTTGCGTTGATATCAACCTTCGGTCCGTAGAAAGCAGCCTCTCCCACATCCTCTGTAAACGGAATGTTCAGCTCGTTCAGCATCTGGCGGATATGGCCTTCTGTCTCTTCCCATACCTCAGGCTCACCAATGTATTTCTCTTTGTTTGTCGGATCCCATTTGGAAAGATGATATGTTACATCTTCCTCAACACCAAGTACCTGCAGACAGTACTGGGCAAGTGCAATACAATCTTTAAACTCTTTTACCATCTGGTCCGGTCTTACGATCAGATGTCCCTCGGAAATAGTAAACTGACGAACTCGTGTCAGGCCATGCATCTCACCGGAATCCTCATTACGGAACAGTGTGGAAGTCTCGCCGAGACGGATCGGCAGATCACGGTAGCTGTGCTGCTCTGCTTTGTATACATAGTACTGGAACGGACATGTCATCGGACGAAGTGCATAAACCTCTTTGTCCTTCTCCTCATCACCAAGTACAAACATACCATCTTTGTAATGATCCCAGTGTCCGGAAATCTTGTAAAGATCGCTCTTTGCCATGAGAGGAGTTTTTGTTCTTACATATCCACGCTTTGTCTCCTCATCCTCGATCCAGCGCTGAAGCTCCTGCATCATGATCACACCGTTTGGCATGATAAGCGGAAGTCCCTGTCCGATCACATCTACAGTTGTGAAGATCTTCATCTCACGACCAAGCTTGTTATGGTCACGTCTCTTTGCTTCTTCCATCTGCTCCAGGTGCTCTTTCAGCTCATCCTTTGTAGCATAGGCAGTTCCGTAGATACGTGTGAGCATTGCGTTCTTCTCGCTGCCTCTCCAGTATGCGCTGGAAGAAGAAAGAAGCTTGAATGCCTTGATACCTTTTACACTCATCAGGTGCGGGCCTGCACAGAGGTCTGTCCAGTCTCCCTGGGAATAGAAGGAAATCTCCTCTCCCTCAGGAAGATCCTCGATCAACTCTACTTTGTATGGCTCATTTTTCTCTTTGAAGTATGCGATGGCATCTTCACGGGATTTTGTGAAACGCTCGATCTTTGCGCCTTTTTTGATGATCTTTTTCATCTCTTTCTCAATGGCGTCAAGATCTTCACGGGAAAATGGCTCGTGGTCGAAATCATAGTAGAAGCCTGTATCAATGGATGGTCCGATGGCAACCTTTGCCTCCGGGTATAAGTTCTGTACAGCCTGTGCCATTACGTGAGATGCTGTATGGCGGAGAACTGCAAGGCCCTTCTCGTCTTTCGCTGTAAGGATGTTAAGCTCACAGTCACTGTCAAGAACAGTACGAAGGTCTACGACCTCTCCGTTTACTTCTCCTGCACATGCAGCACGTGCAAGACCTTCGCTGATGTCATAGGCGATATCGATCACAGATTTTGCTTCTGCATATTCTTTTTTTGAGCCGTCTTTTAATGTAATGATCATTGTTGTTTCTCCTTTCGTTTTAAATGAAGTTTCTATGATACACAGCATGTGTCTGCTTTTGCAAGAGATTCTGCAATAAAAAAATCCCTCACAGTACATCACATACTGTAAGGGACGAGTTCATTCATTCTCGCGGTTCCACCCTGCTTGCTCTGCTGCCCGGTCATGCCAGGATACAAAGCCTCTCAATTATGATGATAACGGAATCACCGGACCGGATTGGGGCCACTCAGAGGTAGTCTTCGGCTGTTTCCCGATAAGATGTTTCCAGCACTTCACATCTCTCTCTGTAACGTTTCACAGCTTACTCGTCTCGTCAGCGTGTTTTTATTTCTTTTTCTGTGGTTCATTATAAGCGCAGTATTTTTATTTGTCAACGCATGTTGACAAAATTTTTGAGATTTCTCTTCTCGCACAGATCTACAGATTTCCCATGAGTTTGTCTTTGATAATGGCCAGAATCTCACGGGGAATGTAGATAAAAAGACGCCAGCTTCGATACCTGGAAGGTACCATGGCCACTTCCCGGAATCCACATTTTCTTGCAATGGCTGCTCCTCTCCATACATGAAAATTGTTCGTCACCACGCCTACGGAACAGTCTGTGGTTCCGATCTTTCTGCAGCTGAATTCCAAATTCTCTTTCGTACTGGTAGATTCCTCTTCCCGTATCAGTCTGTCCCCGTCTATTCCGTGACCGGTAAGATAACGATACATGGCCTCTGCCTCGGAAATGTTTTCTCCATCGCCTTTTCCTCCTGAGAGCACTGCCTTCGTACCCGGATTTTCTTCAAGATAAAGAAGGGCCCTTCTGGCTCGTTCCAGAAGGGCAAGTGTCATCCGTGTTCCGTCCACATGGGCACCTAACACGATAATGTAATCCAGATTCTTCTTTACGCTCATTATCTTCCGCAGCAGTGTTTGTATTTCTTGCCGCTTCCGCATGGGCACGGATCGTTTCTTCCGACCTTGTGCGGTTTCACAACTGTGCCGGATTTCTTCTGCTCCATGTAGAGGGTTTTCTTTTTCTCTTCTGTGAAGATCTTGTCCCACTGAGGAAGGTTGTAAAGCCAGTCAGCCTTGGCATCTACCATGTTCTTATAGAGTGCCTCTTTATCAAATGCAAGGTTTACCTTGGTATTCTCATCCATGGTCTCGATTGGGTTCGGAACCTTCAGACTGTCATTGATTCCGTCAAGGAAACCAACCATAGTCATAACATCCTGACCGTATTTCTCAGCAAGTTCTTTTACAGTTCCGGAAACAACCTCATCCGGGTTCTCAAGAAGCTGCTCATAAATATTCTTTTCAATGTTAAAATAATTTGCCCAGAAGCGCTGAAGCTTATTCTTATCTGCATTCTGATTATAAGCAATGGAACGCCACTGCTCAAGAATTGTCATATCGCTCATTGTCTGATCCTCTTTTCCAAAATTTTAGATAAATAAGACGGAGATTTATATTCCGCTTCGCAATTTCTACTTATTATATCATCTTTTGGCGAAGAAATCAAATATATCTGTTTCATATCTGAGTTATTTTATCACACTGAGTAGGCATTTGATTTGAAACAGATTGGATTGACAATTCGAGACTATTATGATAGTATGAATGTATAAACTATTGCAATAGTCTAAGAGGAGTAATTATGAATACGAAATTATATGATTCAGAACTTAAAGTTATGGAGGTTTTATGGAAGGAGGGAGATGATTCAGCTAAACATATTTCGGAAATTTTAAACGCAGAGATTGGCTGGAATAAAAATACTACTTATACGGTTATTAAAAAATGTGTTGCAAAAGGAGCTATTGAACGTTATGGAAGCAACTATATGTGCAAACCATTGATTTCCAAAGAGAATGTTGAAGAATTTGAAACAAAGGAACTCATTGATAAACTGTTTCACGGATCAAAAATAAATTTTTTTGCTTCCTTTGTGAGTCATGAAAAATTATCAGAGGAGGAACGTAGGCAGATAAAGAAAATGCTAGAGAAATGAGGTGCTGGACTATGATACGTCAGATGCTGATTATTTCAAGTATGTTTATTGGTCTGGTTTTGATGGCACATGCATGTCTGAAGAATCGTATTCCCGGACGTATTTATGTGATACTCTGGGAAATTGCATTGCTTCGCCTGATTCTGTCGTTAAAGTTACCAATTCTGCCATTTTTCAATCACATAGCTACTTTTCAGCAAGTACAGTTTCGTTAACAACAGGGAATATTGAGAAAATTTTTTTTATAATATGGAGAATAGGATTCAGTATTTCACTTATTACAGTCCTTAGCAGTTATTATAAAGAACGAATGATATAAGAAGTGGAGGGATACATTTATGAAGACTAACAAATGGTTATGTAGCTGTATGATTGTTGCTTTATGTTTATTTTCTATATGTACAACTGCTTTTGCAAATAATAATAACGTTAAAGTAGCATCAAAGCTGGATGCAAAAGATGTAAAAAATAGAATTGTAACAACTGTAACAATTCAAGATGTTAAAAGTGGCTTCGTCTCTTCATATAATGTTGAAGATGAAAACATTAAGTGTTCTCGTAGTGCTGATGGAAAGGAAATTATAGCCATTATATCTGTAGGAGATGAAAAAGCCAGTGCTAAAAGAGCACCGTCTCAAACAAATAGCAATACATTCTATGGGTGGAAAGGAAATGCCCGAATTTCTTGGTACGATGATGGAACTTGGGCTTGCCTTAAAACTGCAGGAGGTGATTGGACAAAAATATCAGGAAATTACAATATGACAGGGAAAAAAATAGTTTGGGGTCAAGATCTTGGTACTAATAGCAAATCGAGTAGTGCAACCTTTATTAATAGCTATAATACAACAACTAATTGGCCAAAAGGAAAGTATGGATATGGATTAGGACATAAAGTTGGTGCTTACATCAGTGGGACTGTGAATGGAAAAAAGGTTAGTGTATCCTGCAATTATGTTTTTTAATAAGAAACAGAAAATTTAAAAACAACAAAATCATTGATAAGTACAACTGAAAATTATAATACATACGATAATGGGAAAAGGTATCAAGTGGCAAAATAAAATTATTTATTCTTATATGTGTACGTATAGCACGGAGGTGGTTTTATGAAGTATATTCAGGATAATGGAAAAATTAAATTATGTGAAACTGATAATATGGATCATCTCGTGCGATTAACACAAGCGTTGAATGAAAATAATATTCCTTATGAAACCAGATTGAAAAAAGCAACATTTATCAATAATCTTTTTTTCTTGATTTTTTATCATACTTTTGCATCGGGAATTGATCATAAGAATGAAACAACATGTATTTATGTACTAGAAAAGGATTTTGATGCTGCCAAAAAAGCAATAGTAAACTACAGAGAGACTGTGAGAAAAAGTCTGTAAATAAGATTCTTCTATGATAATGAAGGGTGATTTCCTTGTAAAAAAAGGATTTTGATATGGATCACTTAAAAGAACTCTACCATCTCAGATGGTCACAGGAAACAGCATACCGGGATCTAAAATACCCACTATGTTTAAAAGCATTTCATAGCCAAAAGTATGCTTATATTGTACAGGAAGTATTTGCCAGGGTACCCATGAGCTTTTGTTACCGCTAGCAGTAACTGCCCACACTGCGATACAGGGGATCGAACACACTTTGCATACCGGAAATGTCTGTATCATCCCACCGCATACCACTCACAGTATGGGGATCTTTGATGACAGTGTTGCTTTTAATATCCTGGTACGTAGCTCCACCTTTCATTCCACATTCTTCCAGTCACTGACTGCTGACAGTGCCCTGACGCAGTTTTTTGCCCATGTGCTGTACCGCAAGACCGTGGGAAATTATCTGATCTTTCACAGTGGAAATGATGCACAGATCCATGACATGCTGGAAAATCTCTATATCGAATATCTCGGCCACGCCAAATACAGCTGCACCTTTCTCAACTCCATGCTGGTCATGTTCTGGGCCATGCTGCTGCGTTTTCACGAAAATGATATTGAATCCATCCTTACAAAGGACAGCACCGGAAATTCTGTAACGGAAATCCTCAACTACCTGAACCGTCACTACCAGAGCGTTACCTTACGTGAAGCTGCGAAGCATTTTGACTATAGTACTTCCCACTTCAGTACCCTGATCAAGGAAAGTACCGGACGGACATTTTTACAGATCATCCGGGATATCAAGCTGAACCAGGCATGTCATGCTCTGCGTGAAACCTCTCTCAGCAATCTTGCGATCTGTGAACTTGTAGGGTATGAAAGTCCGGAGCATTTCATGCGTACTTTTTAAAAAACATATGGAATGACTCCCGGTGAATACCGGAAGAAGAACAAGGAATAAAAGATTACAAGATCTTATATATTTTCTGTATAACAGATGCCGTTCCGGGAGATACTTATCATATCCTCCCCTTTAGAATGCAGAGGGCTTCGCGATGGTGCAGGCCCTCTGCGTTTCTCTTTTCACACTGAAGGTCATTTCACACCAAGCTTCTCAAGCGCCTTCGCCGCCTGCTTCAGATTCTCAAACTGGATGGTATGGATACCGGCTTTTCCGGCTCCCTCACAGTTCACGGCACGATCATCCAGAAATACCGACTTCTCCGGTTTCAGGCTGTAACGCTTCAGAAGTGTTTTGTAAATATCCACCTCAGGCTTGATCTGCTGCACATCACAGGAAAATACCACTCCGTCCATATATTTCAGAAAAGACATATCCTGCTTTGTACGATCCAGCATATAAGTTCCGTAGTTGGAAAGGACATAGAGATGATATCCCTGATTTTTGAGATATTTCACCCAGGTTTCCGCATAATCATACAGATGCATACACTCCGGATCACGTCGTACCACCTCACGGATATCTGCTTCATATTCCGGTGCACTTTCCACAAATTTATCTACATACCAGGACTCCTCATGCTGTCCACGGTCCTGTTCCTCCCAGATCGGGTTTCGAAATACTGCATCTGCGATTTTCTGATACTTTTCTTCCGGGAAGTCATAGCTCCGAAGATACTCTTCCCAGTCATAGCCCATCAGCACATTTCCCACATCAAAAATAATATTCTCGATCATACGGTTTTCATCCTCTCTCGGCTCCTTATTTCCCCAGATCCGGTACGCCATCCAGAAAACATACGCTACGATCGGTACCAGAACGGCTGCCGCAAAAGCCCCCCGGAACAAAGCCTGGGCGTTTTCACTGCTTCCCCAGGCAAATGCCATTGGAAGGCAGAATATAAGAAGTAATATGACAACACCTGCAAGTGCCGCGATTCTTTTAAAATTTTTCATTGAGCTTCCTTTCACATGATACATCCGCTATTCTATCTGTTATTTTAACTGAATATCTCTTTGAACCAAAAGGGCGCCGGAGAAATTCTTCCCCGGCGCTTCCTGTTGTCATAATCCTGATACTGTAAAAATAATTATCTGTAAATGATGTCGTTTCTTCCTGGTCCGTTAGAGATCATTGTGATCGGGAATCCAATATGTTTTTCTACGAACTCTACATATTTTCTGCAGTTCTCCGGAAGATCCTCATATTTTTTGATTCCACGGATATCGCATTTCCATCCCGGAAGCTTCTCAATAACCGGTTTTGCTTTCTCAAGCTGCACAGTTGTCGGGAATTCTGTTGTCACCTCTCCGTCGATCTCATAGCCTGTGCAAACCGGGATCTCATCCAGATATCCCAGAACATCCAGTACTGTAAAAGCAACGTCTGTAGCTCCCTGGAGACGGCATCCGTATTTGGATGCAACACAGTCGAACCATCCCATACGTCTCGGACGGCCTGTAGTAGCACCGAACTCACCACCATCACCGCCACGTTTTCTCAGCTCATCTGCTTCCTCGCCGAAGATCTCAGAAACGAATGCACCTGCTCCAACTGCACTGGAGTAAGCTTTGCATACGGTTACGACCTTCTTGATCTCATATGGAGGCAGGCCTGCACCGATGGCACCATAAGCAGCCAGTGTGGAAGAGGATGTAACCATCGGATAGATTCCGTGATCCGGGTCTTTCAGAGTTCCGAGCTGTCCCTCAAGAAGAACCTGTTTTCCCTCTTTCAGTGCATTCCAGAGATAGAGAGATACGTCGCATACGTATGGCTCAACCATCTTCTTGTATTCCATCAGCTCATTCATGATGTCTTCCGGTTTCAGAAGAGGCTTATGATAGAGATGCTCAAGTGTTACGTTCTTGGTCTCGCAGATACGTACAACCTTCTCTTTCAGTGCTTCCTCATCAAAAAGCTCACTTACCTGGAAGCCGATCTTTGCATATTTGTCAGAATAGAACGGAGCGATTCCGGATTTTGTGGAACCGAAAGCCTTGCCGCCAAGACGCTCCTCTTCATACTGATCGAACAGAATGTGGTAAGACATTACCATCTGTGCTCTGTTGGAGATCAGGATCTTCGGTGCCGGTACTCCACGGCCTACTACTTCGTTGTACTCCTTGAAGAATACCGGAATGTTCAGTGCAACACCATTTCCGATGACACTTGTTGTATGTCCGTAAAACACACCTGACGGAAGTGTATGAAGTGCGAATTTACCGTAATCATTTACGATGGTGTGGCCCGCATTGGCTCCACCCTGAAATCTTACGATGATATCAGCTTTCTCAGCAAGCATATCTGTGATCTTGCCTTTACCTTCATCTCCCCAGTTTGCTCCTACTACTGCAGTTACCATAACACAGTTCCTCCTTGTGTCTTTCTCTACTATTCGGAACGACATGTTCTCTGCCTGTAATACACAGAGACACGTCATTCCTGTCTGTGTTCATTTCTTAATGTTTATAACATCTTGGAATTATACGTTGATCTCAACCTTAACGCCAAGCAGATCCTTATGTGCATCCAGAACCGGCTGTACCACATTGGCAATAAATGCCTCTGTCTGCTCTTTGGCACGTCCTGTATATCTGGACGGATCCATGGATTTCTGAAGATCCTCAAGAGTCAGGTTAAATGCCGGATCTGCTGCGATCAGCTCAAGAAGATTGTTATCTTTACCCTCTACCTTCACGTTCTTTCCTGCTTCCATGGAAAGCTCACGGATACGCTCATGAAGCTCCTGACGGTCTCCGCCTGCCTTAACTGCATCCATCATGATATTCTCAGTTGCCATAAATGGAAGCTCAGACATCAGTCTCTTCTCGATAACCTTCGGATAAACAACCAGTCCGTCTACAACATTGAGGCAGAGATCCAGGATTCCGTCGATCGCAAGGAATCCTTCCGGAACGCTGAGACGCTTGTTTGCAGAGTCGTCCAGAGTTCTCTCAAACCACTGTGTTGCAGATGTGATCGCCGGGTTCAGTGCATCGATCATCACATATCTGGACAGGGAAGCGATTCTCTCACTTCTCATCGGATTTCTCTTATATGCCATAGCGGAAGATCCGATCTGGGATTTCTCAAATGGCTCCTCTACTTCTTTCAGATGCTGAAGAAGACGGATATCGTTGGACATCTTATGTGCACTTGCAGCGATTCCCGCAAGGATATTCAGCACACGGGTATCAACCTTTCTGGAATAGGTCTGTCCGGAAACCGGATAGCAGGATCTGAATCCCATCTTCTCTGCGATCATCGGATCGATCTTGTCGATGGTCTCCTGATCCCCGTCAAAAAGTTCCAGGAAGCTAGCCTGTGTACCGGTTGTTCCCTTGGAGCCAAGAAGCTTCATAGTGCTTAATACATACTCAAGGTCCTCAAGATCCATCAGGAATTCCTGAGTCCAGAGAGTTGCTCTCTTACCTACGGTTGTCGGCTGTGCCGGCTGGAAATGAGTAAATGCCAGAGTTGGCTGGTCCTTATACTGCGCTGCAAACTTGGAAAGCTCTGCGACCACGTTCACAAGTTTCTTGCGGACAAGTTTCAGTGCCTCTGTCATAACGATGATATCCGTATTATCTCCTACATAACAGGAGGTCGCTCCCAGATGGATGATACCTTTTGCCTTCGGGCACTGTACACCAAACGCATACACGTGAGACATTACATCATGGCGAACCTGACGCTCACGCTCCTTGGCCACATCATAGTTGATATCATCCGCATGAGCTTTCATCTCGTCAATCTGCTCCTGGGTGATGTTAAGGCCAAGCTCACGTTCCGTCTCAGCAAGTGCGATCCACAGCTTTCTCCATGTGCGGAATTTCATGTCCGGGGAAAAAATGTACTGCATCTCTTTGCTTGCGTACCGCTCTGACAGCGGGCTTACATATCTGTCTGTATTCATTATTATCCTCCTGATTACATACATCCGGGCCGGAATGGCGAATGATCCGTTATCTGCCCGAATCTGGTTAATTCACGCCTCTTGAAATTATATAACATTGCCTCTTTAAAAGCAACCGTTTGTTACTCCATACCCTGATGGAATTTTCCCAAAAATTCCTTCATTCTGCCATTTTCGGAAGAAAATACCTCCTGCGGCGTTCCCTCCACTGCGATCACACCCTTATCCATAAAGATGATACGGTCGGAAATATCTCTTGCAAAATTCATTTCATGAGTAACGATCACCATGGTAATATGCTCCTGAGCAAGATCCTTGATAACCTTCAGGATCTCACCAGTCAGCTCCGGGTCAAGTGCAGATGTAGGTTCATCAAAAAACAGGATCTTCGGATTCATACAGAGCGCACGGGCAATGGAAACTCGCTGCTGCTGTCCTCCGGAAAGCTGAAAAGGATATGCCTTCTCCTTGTCTGCAAGGCCCATTTTCTTAAGAAGGCTTCTTGCCTGGGCGTAAACCTCATCTTTCTTTCTCTTCTGCACCTTCAGAGGTGCATCCACTATATTTTTCAGTACGGAAAAATGCGGAAACAGATTGAACTGCTGGAACACCAGTCCCACATCACCGTTTTTGATGATCTCGCCGCTGTCCGGCGTCTCAAGTCCTGTAGCACAACGCAGGATGGTTGACTTGCCGGAACCGGAAGGACCGATGATACTTAAAACTTCTCCCTCTTCCACGTCAAGAGAGATATCTTTGAGAACTTCCAGTCCGTCAAAGCTTTTTTTGATATGTTTCATTTCAAATAATTTCATATTTTATACTCTCCATTCCGGTTAGCGGTAGTAATTCATACTTTTCTCAACCTTCTGCATCACAACAGCCACGATCAGGTTGAACACATAATAAAATATCGCAGCGATCACAAATGGCATCATTGTTGTCTGTGCACTTGCGATCTGCTTGGCAATGGTAAACATCTCCGCAACTGCCACAACGAACGCAAGGGAAGTATCCTTGACCAGCGTAATGACCTCATTTGTAATAGACGGCAAAATCCTCTTGATCACCTGTGGAAGGATGATGCGGAAAAATGTCTGCACCTTATTGTATCCAAGGATCTTTGCAGCTTCATACTGTCCCACCGGCATGGATTCAATGCCGCCGCGGTAGATTTCTGCAAAGTAAGCTGCATAGTTGATGGCAAATGCGATAAATACAGCGATCAGACTATATCCCATGGAAATACGGATCCCGAAGATAAAATAAGGGCCGAAATATACCACCATCAGCTGCAGCATCAGCGGCGTTCCTCTCATGATGGATATGTACCCGGATACAATGGTACGGATCACTTTGTTTCTGGACATTCTGCCAAAACAGATCAGAAGTCCCAGCGGCAGAGAAAACAGCAAGGTTACAAAAAAGATCTCAATAGAGACCAGCATTCCTCCTGCCAGCTGCTGGAGCATTACACTAAAACTCATTTTTTTCCTCCTGGTTCGGAGTATCAGTCCCATTTATCGGACTGATACCTGTAATTCCTGTAAACAACAGGAAATGAGCGTGTACGGCAGCTCTTTCTGCGCCGAAGCACCCTCATTTCCTTTTTATGCGGAAGCTTCAAAAGCTTCTGCTATGTTTCTTATTTCTACTGCTGTTGGATAGCTTAAAAAATATCTTCACAGCTTTTACTGTACCGGATCTGTACCGGATCATTTGGATTCAGAATCGGTTTCTTTCTCTGTGCTGTCTGCACTTTCTTCTGTGTCAGCTTCTGCTGAATCAGAATTCTCTGTCTTATCCTTGTCCTCGCTGATGCAGAGCATGCTCTTATCCAGTTCATACTTATCTGCAAGCTTGTCAACCTCGCCGGACTCGTCAAGCTTCTTGACCTCATCCCATACGAGATCCTTCAGTTCATCATTTCCCTTCTTGAATCCGATGCCATACTGTTCGTTCTGGATCGGCTCGTCAAGGATCACATATTTATCCTTGCCTCTCTGGGAAAGCTGATAATTAGCAACACCGATATCAACAGCGACAGCGTCTGCAGCTCCGGAATCAATATTCATAAATGCAGTGTTGTAGTCCGGATTCTCTGTAAGAGATGCAAAGCTGTCCTTCAGTTCCTTATTGTCATCGTTGTTCAGTGCGTCCAGCGCAGCGGATGCAGCCTGTACAACTACGTTCTTGCCCTTAAGATCCGCAAGCTTCTCAATTCCGGAATCCTTGGCAACTACGATCACCTGCTCATTGTTAATGTATGGATCACTCCATGTATAGTCATCCTCACGTCCGTTGATAGTAAATCCATTCCAGATACAGTCGATCGTTCCGGAGTTCAGCTCCATATCTTTGGAATCCCAGTTGATAGGCTTCTTAACAAGTTCCCAGCCAAGATTATTACATACTTCCTGGGCAAGGTCAAGGTCAAATCCTACATATTCTCCATTATCATCCTTATATCCGAATGGAGGGTATTCAGCATCAAATCCTACGATCAGGGTCTTATCCTCAACACCTGCCTGTACACTCACTCCTGTTACCATCATTCCTATTGTCATCGCTGCCGCCATTACTACTGCAACTGTTCTCTTCTTCATGGTCATTCTCCTTTTTTCAGCTATCTCTTTATCACATGGTCACTCTACCACGCGAAAGCGTATGGTTATAGTAACATACCCAAAAGGAGCTGTCAAGAGCAAACCTTCTGCTCCGCCAAATAATCTTTGTATTTCTTTCTGGCCGTTTTCAAATATGTTCTGGAAATTGGGATTTCCGTCTGTCCGACCACAAAACTGTTCTTCTTAAGTGAAGTTACCTTCTCCATGTTGATACAAAAGCTCTGATGGCATCTCAGAAAGCTGCTGTCTGACAGCTGTCCTGAAAAATCCCCCAGCCTGGCTCTGCAGCTGATCTTTTTTCCATCGGTAAGATGAAATGTCACACTGTGAAGACTACTGGATATATACGCCAGATGATCGTGCTGCAGTGTATAAACCTGTGTCCTGTAACGAAAATACAGTGCTCTTCCGTCTTCACGCCTGCATACCTCCAGGATATGTTCCAGAACATGTTCCAGTTCTCCACTTTCAACCGGTTTGACCAGATAGTTATAGGCAAACACTTCAAATGCTTCTTTATAGAATTTCTCATTCTCTGCCACCAGTACAACCGGGATATAATGTCCTTTCAGGCGCATTGTCCGTACAGTTTCCAGACTCCTGCCCTGATCACCATCCAGTCCCAAAAATATCAGATCGCAGATCTTATGTCCCTCTGCCAGTCCTTTCAGAAGACTCTCTCTGGTCCGATACAGAAGGAGCTCTGCATCAGGAACCAGTGTGGAAAGCTGCCTGTACAGCTTCTGTGCATCCTTTCGTATTTCATCACATATCGCGATCGTCATCACTGCCATTGCCGTGTTTTCCTCCATCATGCTCTTTCTGATATTTAACATTTTATTTTCAAAGAAAGACCTGCGCAATATGTGCTTCTAATTGTGCCTTGTTTTTTTACAAATTATTGCAATTCATGATCTGTTTTCGTATAATAATGCCATATAAGCACAAAAAGGAGTACTATCATGTCTGATTTCAGCAGCAAATGCCGGGAATACCTAAAGGATACAGGAGAAAACGTTTATCAGTTATCTGCTTATTCGGGACTTGACCGTACCTCTCTGCAGCGTATGATCACAGGGAAACGTCTTCCCGGTATTGATTTTGTGCGCCAGTTCTGCGATTCCCTCCGGATCAACCCTTCCCAACGCCGGGAACTGATGGAATTATATAAAATAGAAAAAATCGGAAAAGAAATTTATTACAACCGCAAATATATACAGGAACTTCTGGGTGTTATCAGCTCCCGGCAGGTCATTTCCCGGGAAGGTTTTCTCAGGCTTCCATCCTTTCCCTTTTACCGTGGAACTTTTTCTCTTGATGTGGAAAAGAAAGTCCTGAGCCTTTTTGAGGACATCCTGTCTTCCGGTTCTTCCGAAACGATCCGTACCAACCTTCCGGCCAACTGCCGACTTCTTGTACAGATTTTTTCCCATCTTTATCCCAAATATGAGAAACTGCCACCGGTGATCCAGATCCTGCCGCTTCACCAGAACCCGTCCGCCTCACCGGATTACAACATGAATCTGGAAACCTTTCTCTGCACACTCCTTCCGATCCTGTCAGGTTTTGCGGGCTACCAGCCATATTATTACTATACTCAGGCAGGCCGAGAGTTTTCCAGCTATGAACTGTTTCCTTTTTTCTTACTCACTGAAAAAAAACTGCTGCTGTTATCCTCAGATATGATGACCTGTATTTTTACCGAAAATCCGGAAGCGATCCACGCATATCAGCAGGAATTCCGGCGGGTTCTTGAGAATTCCAGTCAATTCTTCCTGCAATCGGATTCTCCGGACAGGATCCTTAATATCTTTGATTCTATCATGCAGACAAAGATCTCAACAAATTTTGCACTGGAATCTCATCCCTGCCTTGCACTGATGTCCTATGGTCCGGGCTTTATTCAGTCATTGTTTGATAACAGGGATATCGATCTTTCCGATCCGGTCTATACCCAGCTGGCAGCGGTCCTGAACCAGACTTCCTTTGCTTTTACAGAAGCTGCCTTTTCCTGCAATTATTTTACACTGAGCGGGATCCGGAAATTTGCCCGTACTGGACTCCTTGACGGTCCTTATTCCTACCATCAGACCCCTCTTCCGAAAGAAGAACGAAAAAAAGCTCTCAGGCATCTTCTTGACACAGATATGGGACATGAAAAATGCAGGATCCTGAAGCCTTCCGTACTTCCGGAAACCGGGATCCATCTGGAAGTTCTATCTGACTATTCCGTTTTTCTCTGCTTTCTTTCCACAAAAGATACTTTTCTCTGTATCTATCTGAAAGAGACCAGTATCGGACAGGCCCTGAATGATTACCTCTGTTCTCTGTCTGAGGAAGAATCCGTATATACAAAAAAAGAAGCCCGGCAGATCCTGCTGGGACTTCTTGAACAGCTTTAAGAGCCGGTACTTCTGTGATATTCTCTTGTAAGATCCTCCAGGATCCTGTCGGTTTCTCCGGATACGATATGCTGCTCCGGGAGACCGGCAAAGTTTTTCAGAGCCTGGTCTGTTTCCTGTATTACCCTTTCATCTGTCTTCAGCTCTTCCTGTCGTTTCCTGTATTCTTCTTCACTGTGAACACTGCGGTAGGCCAGAAGATAAACCTTCATTGCTTTCTCTGAATGATTCTCCTTCCATGCTTTCCAAAAGCAATCCAGCGCCTTATCCATCTGGAACAGATAACCGTATGCGCATCCCTGGTTATGCAGGATTCTTTCACGCATCTCTCCGGTAATCTCTTTCCCGCCATGCTCAAGAAGCTTCTGATAAACACGGAGCGCATTCACATACATCCGGTTTTCCATCAGTGCGTCGCCTTTTCGCTTCTCCCGTATTTCTTCAGGTTCACGTTTTCTGGCTTCGATGCGCCCGTTTAAGGTCTTAAGTTCTTCATAAGCCAGATAATTGATCTCTTTAAATATCGGATACAGTACTTCTTCAAGTCCGGCCTCTCTTCCAATATAAGGTTTCAGCTTGGCCGCAAGCTTCGGAAGCTCCAGTTCTTCCTCCAGCCAGGCACAGAGCTTACTGCTGATCAATGAGCTGTCCACAAGATAAAGATTGTTATAGAGATAATAGCAGAGTTCTTCTATAGAATAGATATTGGTACTGATATTTTCGATATAAAACGGCTTCTCTGCTTTTTTTACCTGACATAAAATATATCCGCTCATGCCTGATTCCTTTCTTCCTGCTCATCCCATCGTACCAGTTCCCTCCAGATTTTTCCACTGGAAGGATACATTTCGCCAAATCCCAGATCCTTCACTGTGATCTCGCAGTCTCTCGGCGATACGTATTTCAGCGTGAGGGAAAGCCTTGAAGTCCGATTAGGCCGCTTTGGCAGACCGTCAAGTGCCATGGCCACACGTTTCTTCTCGGTTTCTTCCGGAATACTTACCACAAATACCAGTTCACTGGTATCATCCAGGATCAGCTCGCAGGATGCACTGCATTCATACCAGTTGCTGCCGCTTTCGATCAGCGGATAGTAAGCCGGAGAGCCCATCACCCGCATGTCCATCCCTACGTCCACAGCCACCAGCGAATCACTTAAATAACGGTAACCTTTGAGTTTTTTATCTTCCAGCCTGTCCTTACCGGCTATGCAGGCTCCCTTTGCAAAAAGATTGTTTCCGTAAAAAACCTTCCGTCCCTGATGACACAGGAGCTTTACAGACTGCTGTGCCCACTGCTGGTCAAATCCCTCGCCCGTGATCTGCACACTGGAGAAGAGTTCTTTGCCGAGAGTCTTACTGATAAAACGGTAAAATTCCACATCACGGATCTCATCTTCCAGTTCAAGCTTTGTACTGACCGGATCCTCCAGTTTTACAAGCACCGGTCTGGAAGAGCCGTTGATGGTCAGCTTCCGGAAGGTTACCGTATCGCCTGCAAAGGCATACCATCCTACACTTCGATTCCAGGTTTCCCGTTTCTGCCCCAGCGCATAATAATAAAAGCTCTCGCCATAGTCCATAAGCATATATTTCTCACGTGAAAAACCTGCAAGGCTGCAGGCCTTCTGATAATTCCGTACCTGAAGTGTACTAAGTTCCGGCGATGTGATACAAAGGCACCGGGTATTCTTTACAATATCCTGGATTCCCAGAAATTTCAGGATTCCTCTCAGAAAATGTGCCAGAAGCTCTGCCGGCTCTTTTTCCTCTCCTGCCACCTGGATCTTTTCTTCCTTCTGACAGATATCATAAATATTTCCGATCATGATCCCGCCCTTTTCCCTGGCAAAATACTCTGCTTCCAGGCCTACGCAGTAATCACTGTGATCGGTACGATAGCAGATACAGCCCGGAGCTTCGTACTGACTGGCTCCTACCTTCATGGAAAGAGAACGGGCTTCTTCTGCTTTTCTGTCATAATAACAGATCTGTGTGTATTCTTTTCCAATATCAATTCCTATGATCAAGTCACGAATTTCATTCATCTTTCCGGTTCCTTCTCTATGACAAACATTTCATTAACGTACTGTTCCTGCCGGAGATACTGTGCCAGCTTCTCCTTCACTTCCGTTTCTTTCTCAAGTTTCCTTGCACAGAGTATCTGATTGATCAGCTGATATTTGCTGGATGCCTGGTCATTACTCTGGTTCATGGTCAATATTTTTTCTTCCGTTTTGTGTACACCGGTTTCATCTTCTGTCTGGAAATAATATCGCAGGGTTTCTCCATAAAACAATGTAAATGCTCTGGCAAAAATTCCCTCATAGACATTTTTGAGCGGTTCACTTTTATAGTCCGGTACAGTTCCAAGTCCGGTATCCAGGGAATAATACAGTGTGACCGAAGCCTCCGGTGAAGTATGATACTCTACAAAAGTCTTATCATCCAGCTGATACGGTCGCAGGATACTCTGATCCAGGTTCCGGAAAAACTCAAATGTCATTCCTTCCTTTACACAGGAAGAGAGGATTTTTTCTTCCATTTCCAGATTTTCTTCATCAGAAGTTTTTTCTTCGGAAAGCAGTTTCAGAAGGGTCAGGTCACAGATCCGGTCTCCGGGCCACTCCTTTTCTCTGCGATTTTTCAGATACTCCTTAAGTCCCGGCATCTCCGGCATTTCTTTTACAAACATTCCGTAAGACATCAGAGTCAGATACGCACCGATCACACTCTCTTTTCCGGAATGGCGGATATATGCTTTCAGGATATCCGCCCCCTCTGGCCGGTAATCCCAGTTAAACATCAGAAGAGAAAGGATCCTCTCCTCCAGATTATAGGTATCCATCTCAAACCCACAGGCACTTTTCCAGATATCCAGAAGTTCATCCACAGGTCCAAACCGGAATTTCATCAGATACATGAGGATCACTTCATCATAGATTCCCTGTCGGTATACATGAGAGGAAAGTGTGATCAGCTCTTCGTCTTCCGCACAGTCACAGCGGATGATCATACGGCTTACCAGCTTCAGAAGAGCACGCTCCTCTACTCCTTCAAATCCAAATGCTTCCACCACTCTCATAGCCTGCGGAAACAGTCCCCGCTGGATCAGGATCTCCAGAAGGGTTTTCCGGTCGACCATGGCATATTCCCGATAATCCATCATCTCCAGACAGGCATCCAGATCTTCTCCCTGTACGTGATCCCGATAATAATCCAGGATCTTTTTGCGGATCAGCCTCTTATATTCATCGGTAAACGCCGGTGAAAGGACCAGTTTCTGAAAAATCCCCAGATTCTTACGACTGATCTCCTGTCCCTGACAGTAATGTAAAAGCACAGCCGGTTCATCTGCCCCTTTTTCCAGCACTGCCGGAACCATCTCACGATCATCGAAAAGTGGTGTCAGATTATAATCTACCGTAGCAGCATAACGTCTCTGTTTTTCATCCTGAAATACAACGGCCGCATCTTCGCTGCAGATCCTCGGGTAAGCGATCCCATGGATACACGGATAGATTTCTTCCTGTTTCATCTGTCTGTGACGGACGATCACACTACGGACCTTCGGATCATCCGTATACAGCCGGTGGGTAAACATCCTGGAGGCGATCACCTGCGCTTTTTCGCTGTCCGATGGTTCTCGCATGAATTCCTGATAAACAGCGGCATAATTTTCATTCATCCGGCCTTCCCGTAACTTACGGAAAGCAAATTCCTCCATGCTTTCACGATAGCTTTCGTATGTCTGTGGATCACGTTCCTTCCCTGCAATGATGCATGCATACAGATAGGCACGCTTGGAATCACCGAGAGTATTGTTGTTATAGGTAAAATACATCAAAAGCGGTTTCGGCAGGACTCTCCGATAAGAGGTATCCAGTGTTTCCACATAATATTCATACAGCCGTGTGATCCGGATCCCGCGGTCCACGGCAGCAGAAAACCACTGAAAATATTCCGGTTTTCTTGGATTTCCCTTCATAATATATTTACAGATAGCCTCCACGGTATCATCCGACGGAAAGGCTTCACATCCCATGGCCATAGCACGGTACAGGCTTTCGTTAAAAGCTTTCTCATAGCCGGAAAGATATGCCAGGCGCATGACCAGCTCTTCCGTCAGCATCTGTTCTTTTCCTGCAAAAAGGAATACCTGGGCCCAGAACCCATTGATTCGATGCAGCAGCGACATATCTGCACAAATACTGTTCCATGCTTCCAGATACAGAAAAGGACTTGTACATCCCCGCTCAAAAAGTTCTTCCATCAGAAAGATCTTTTTTGACGGAGAAAGCGTATGATCCATTTCAAATGCCAGTTTCAGAAGGATAAAGCTGTCTTCCTTCTGCATCCGGAAATTCTGTACCTTGCGGAGGGCCTGTTCCTTATCCCGGTACAGCCCGGTCTGTGTACACAGATACAGATAAATCCCTGCCAGTTCCAGTTCATTGTGATGAAAGGATTTATTCTGATAACGCTCAAGGATTTCTGAAGCCTGGTCATCTTCTCCTTCCAGATGAAGAAGATAGGCTTCCAGAAGCTGATATTCCGGATATTTCAGTCCGCTTTCGCCCATACGGTCAAGTTTCTCATGAGTAAAGGCTGTCCAGGCCTGAAAATCTGTTCTTTTACAGAGATATCCCAGATATTCCTTCATCAGAGATATCCGGTACTGTTTTTCCAGAAGATCCAGGTTCACGGCACTCTCAGTTCCTCTGGATGCAAGAACGTGATATACCAGTTTCTGGTATGGGGTTTTTACAATGATCTCGCCGTACTGATTCCCTTTTCCCAGTTTTTCCTGGCGTATCACATAGTTTATTTCACAGGTACTTCCGATAAAATCCTCTTCTGTGACCACATGCTTGCCTGCCTCCAGAAAATCCCCGTTTACCTCAATATCTGCCCGCAGGTGTCCCCATCCGCTCCTGTGGATATAAAGAGATTCCTGAACAGATTCACTGACATCATAAAAACCGGCCTCTTCTCTGTTCAGACTCAATGTCACCTTTTCCTTGGCACCGGCTGCGATCAGAAATTCCTCCAGATGCTGATAGGTCACCGGCTGCTGTGACATTCCTGCATAAAGAGAACGGATTTTCTCACTCTGATCACTCAGGATCAGGGAAAAATGGCGTTCTGTAAAAATCCGGTAAGCCTCATGGAAATCTTCTTTTGCAATGTGCAGAAATTCTTCCAAAGAAGACACCTTTCTGCCTGCACTCTTCACCTCTTCCGTCTGTACCTGCACAGTGAACGGCAGCTTATATTCTCCGATACTGGTAGTAAAACACAGCCAGCCTTCAAAGCTCTCTCCCGGCTTCATTCCCTCTGCATCTACCCCATAAGGCATGCGCACCGTAGTTCCGGAAAAGCGGTCAAATCCGGGTACCAGTCTCCGGTCAGATGAAGTCACAAATCCACTGATCCTGCGGTTGTCATCGGTACCGAAATAAATCTCATCCTTTGTGGTCTCTCCTGCCTTCAGCGTAGCGAAAATACGGTCCTGTGAAAACAGAAGCTCCGGCTGTTCATAAATAAATTTTCCGTTAAGAAGCTGTTCTATCCTCTTTTTCAAAATATATACTCCTCATCAATATACACTGATTGTTGTCACTCGTATTTTATGATTATACACCAGATCAGAATGTGGCGCAACAGGTGTTCGCCTCTGTCCTTTTTATAAAGTTTCTGTTGGAAAAGCACGAAAAGCACGTCCGGCTCATAAGCTATAAGGAAATCCCCTTTGAGGTGAACTCTTGAAAACCTTTCTGAAACCGCTTTCTTTTGCGGAAGAGCAGTTCTATCTTCTGCAGCTCCAAAGGGGCGATCCGGAAGCAAAAAATATCCTTATCGAACACAATCTCCGCCTCGTAGCACATGTTGCAAAAAAATATCAGGGATGTGACGAGGATCAGGATGATCTGATCTCCATAGGCACCATAGGTCTGATCAAAGCCATTTCCACCTTTGATCCCAGCCGGACTTCCAAACTTTCCACTTATGCTGCACGGTGCATCGACAATGAGCTTCTCATGATGTTTCGTGCCCGCAGGAAACGTTCCAGAGAAGTTTCTCTCTATGAACCCATCGGCACAGACCGGGAAGGCAATGAGATCAGCCTTCTCGATATCATTGAAAGTCCCCCCGTTGATGTTGTGGATGATTGTTTCAAACGGGACAGCATTTCCTATCTTCTCCGTTATATCCGGACAGTACTCTCCCCAAAGGAATACCAGGTGATCTGCTGCCGCTACGGTTTGAATGGCCAGGAACCACTGACCCAGCGAGAGATTGCCAAAAATCTCTCCATCAGCCGCTCCTATGTATCCCGTATCGAAAAGAACGCTCTTCGAAAACTCCGTACTCTTTTTCCCGAAAATCAGTAAAGGGGAGAACGTTCTTTTCGTTCTCCCCCAAACACTCTCTTATCCACCCTTCCGGATCATTCACCTCTTCGGAGAATATCAAATACCTCCGGCATCTCTGTCAGTTTCACATAGATTCTCTGCTGGGCATGTGGTGCACTCTCCATAGCTTCGCCCTCTTCATTATAAATGGCTTCCACTGTGACCGGAATATTCCTTCCGTCCGGTTTCATGATCTCGATGGTCTCTCCTACAGAAAACTTATTTCTCTGTGTCAGTCTTGCCAGACCTCTCTCATCGATCTCTTCTGCAAATCCAAGATATGTGTATTCTCTTACATATGTGTTGCTGTCATAGATCTGGGTATTTTCATCCGGCTTTCCGTAGAAAAATCCGGTGGTAAACTGACGGTAGGTACAGTTTGAGATCTGCTCCTGATACCACGGCATATTTGCATGATATTTTTCCGAACTTTCCATACAGTCGTCAATGGCTTTGCGGTAGGTTCTTGCCACTGTTGCCACATAAAGAGCTGTTTTCATACGTCCTTCGATCTTCAGGCTGTCAATACCGCTTGTAAGGATATCTTCCATATGCTCTACCATACAGAGATCCTTGGAATTAAAAATAAAAGTTCCTCTCTCATTTTCAAATACCGGCATGTATTCTCCCGGACGCTTCTCCTCCACGACAGAATATTTCCATCTGCATGGATGGGTACAGGCTCCCTGATTAGCATCTCTTCCCGCCATAAAGTTACTGAGAAGACATCTTCCGGAATAGGAAATGCACATGGCGCCGTGAATAAACGTTTCAATCTCCATATCCTCCGGAATATGTGCCCGGATCTCCCGGATCTCTTCCAGAGAGAGCTCTCTTGCACTTACCACACGTTTGGCACCAAGGTTATACCAGAAACGGTAAGTCTCATAATTGGTATTATTTGCCTGTGTACTGATGTGACGCTCGATCTCCGGACAGATTTCCTTTGCATACATAAAGATTCCCGGATCTGCGATGATCAGTGCGTCCGGTCCGATCTCCTTCAGTTCCTGAAGATATTCCCTTACACCCTCAAGATCACGGTTATGCGCCAGAATGTTTACTGTCACATAAACCTTTACGCCATGGGAATGGGCAAATGCGATTCCCTCACACATATCTTCTTTTGAAAAATTCTTAGCCTTTGCGCGAAGTCCAAAAGCTTCTCCGCCGATGTAAACAGCATCTGCACCATATATGACGGCAACCTTTAAAACCTCAAGGCTGCTCGCCGGAACCAATAGTTCTGGTCGTTTCATAAGCCTGTTCTCCTGTTTTTACACTTACAGCCGCTCCGTCTCCAAGAGGAAGCACCGATGTACGAAGCACCGGACTGTGAGTCAGCTGCCAGAGATATTCTCTCATTCTTTTATAGATTGTACGGTTACGCCGTTCCACAAGATAATGAGATTCAATAATATCCCCTTCCTGCAGCACGTTGTCAGATACCAGCACGCTTCCCTCTTTCATCAGTCTCAGCACGTCAGGAAGCCAGTGGATATACTGGCCCTTGGCTGCGTCCATGAAGATCATATCAAAGGTTCCGGTAAGATTCTTCAGGATCTCTCCGGCATCTCCCTCCAGAAGCGTGATCTGTGACTCTCTTCCTGCGCGCCTGAAATTATCCTTTGCGACAGGAATTCTTTTTTCATAATTCTCTATAGTAACAATTTCCATATCTTCCGGCCCATACTCACACATAAGAAGTGTGGAGAAGCCTACGGCAGTCCCCACCTCCAAAATGCGCTTCGGTTGTTTCAGTGCCAGAAGCATCCTCATAAAGCTCTGCATATCTCTCCGGATGATCGGCACCCGGCCTGCAAGTGCCTTTGTCTCCAACTCCTGCAGAAATGGAGTATTCCCCATATCCAGTGAATTGATATAGGTCTGCATGCGTTCTTCTACGATCACTGGCTGTTCGATCCTTCCTTGCTCTCTTCTCCTGACAGCACTGCCATGATCCTGGTCGGTGTATAGGCTGTACTGAGAAGGTATGTACCGGCTTTGATCTGTCCGTGATATGCGGACATTCTTTCCTGTATGGTAAATGCAAGCGCATCCTTGACAAGGCCCTTCTGCTCCAGTGTCTTGCCTACTTTATATGCAGAGGCGCCTTCTTTTATGACTACCGTGACCTGCTGTCCCTCTCCCGGGCTCATAGCCTGCTGGTTAAACACATCGTAGCCAAACTGATATGCTGATTTTCCAACCCAGATCAGAAATACGATAATAAAGATATATACAGCGGTTTTAAATACCCCTCCAGCCAGAAAAACGCCGGCCCTGCCAACCTTGTCTCTTGTGTCTGCCATAGTCTTTCCTCCTATAAGTCAGGAATCTGTATGTCGATCCCGTCCACCAGCGTCCTGCATATCCGCTGCATCAGTCTGCACAGCGCAAGCTCAGCGTCGAGATAGGCATTTACTTTCAGGTTCTGTCTCAGACTTGCAGACTCCTGATTGAGCTGTTCCTCAATATGGAACAGCTCATCCTTGTCTGAATGATTCTGCAGTCTGAAATTATCTCCACGGAATCTCATCACTCTGGCTTTCAGCTCAGGATCCGCTTCAAGCTGGGCTGCCTGTTTCTGATATTCCTGATATTCATCGCTTCTGTGCACAGCATCGAGAAGCTTCTCGATCTCCATGCTGATCTCATCCATGAACCTACGCCTCCATAATGATAGGCAGGATCATAGGATTTCTCTTGGTCCGTTTCCACAGATACTCTCCAAGGGCATCCTTGACCTCGGTTTTGATCTTGCCCCAGTCAGTGATATTGTTCTCCAGGCAGGAATCCAGTGCAGTTTCCACAACCTGTCTGGCATGCTCCATAAGATCCTCAGATTCTCTTACATACACAAAACCTCTGGAAACGATATCCGGACCTGCGAGAACTACATTACTGTGGCGCTCCAGTGTCATAACTACGATCATGATTCCATCTTCTGAAAGGTGCTGACGGTCACGAAGTACGATATTTCCCACATCGCCAACTCCAAGTCCGTCTACGAAGATCGCACCTGTATGAACACTTCCTGTCACCTTGGCATCCTGTCCGTCCAACTCCAGAACATTTCCGGAAGAAAGGATAAAAATATTCTCCTTCGGGATTCCCAGATCTTCCACTATGTGTTTCTGTGCAGTCAGATGACGGTACTCACCATGGATCGGAATGGCATATTTCGGTTTTACGAGGGAGTAGATCAGCTTGATTTCCTCCTGGCAGGCATGTCCGGAAACATGAACATCCTGGAAAATAACCTTGGCTCCCTTCATAGACAGTTCGTTGATAACCTTGGAAACTGCCTTTTCATTTCCGGGGATCGGATTGGAGCTGAAAATGATGGTATCGTTAGGCTTGATCGTGATCTTCTTATGGATATTGGCTGCCATACGGGAAAGTGCCGCCATGGACTCACCCTGACTTCCGGTTGTGATCAGAACCACCTTGTCGTCCGGATAATTCTTTACCTGATCGATCTCGATCAGTGTGTTCTCCGGGATCTGCAGATAGCCAAGTTCTGACGCTACGGAAATAACATTGACCATACTGCGGCCTTCCACAGCAACCTTTCTTCCGAACCGGTATGCAGTGTTAATGATCTGCTGCACACGATCCACGTTGGATGCAAAGGTTGCAATGATGATCCTGGATGTACGGTACTCATTAAAAAGATTATCAAATACATGTCCCACTGTACGCTCGGACATTGTAAATCCCGGTCTCTCTGCATTGGTACTCTCACACATCAGTGCAAGCACACCCTTCTTGCCGATCTCTGCAAAACGCTGCAGATCGATGGCATCTCCAAATACCGGTGTATAATCAACTTTAAAGTCTCCTGTGTGTATCACGATTCCTACCGGTGAATAAATAGCAAGTGCGGATGCATCCTGGATACTGTGATTCGTTTTGATAAATTCCACAGCGAAATCCCCAAGATTGATCACCTGCCCGTGTTTTACTTCTTTCAGTTTGGTAGAACGCACAAGGTTATGCTCTTTCAGTTTGTTGCGGATCAGTCCCAGTGTCAGCTTGGTAGCATAGATCGGAACATTGATCTCTTTCAACACATACGGAAGAGCTCCGATATGATCTTCATGTCCATGAGTGATCACAAATCCCTTCACCTTGGAAATATTTTCCTTAAGGTATGTTACATCCGGAATGACCAGATCGATTCCCAACATATCGTCCTCAGGGAAAGAAAGACCACAGTCTACAACTACAATACTGTCGCCATACTCAAAAGCGGTAATGTTCATTCCGATCTGCTCCAGACCGCCAAGTGGTATGATCTTAAGTTTGGATGTTGCTCTGCGGCCGTTTTTCCGACCGGATGGCCTGCCGCTGGTCTTTGCCGGTTTCTGTGTGTTTCTGCTGTTTTTTACAGCGCCACCGGCTGCTGTTTTCTTTGCTGTTGGCCGGAAAGGCTTATCCTGACGGTTTTTGCCGCCACCACGATACTGTCTTGTTCTTGATCCGGCATTCTTTTGTCTTGATGCGGTTCTTCTGGCACCGCCTGCGGAAACTTGTACTCTGCTCTCCGCATTTTTGTTGTCATCGTTGTTCTCGCTTTTCAAAAATCGCTCCTCCATTCAAAATTCACGTCATCCAGCATCTGCTGAAAAACTGCATATACAGCCTGAAGTTCGTCATCATCCTCGACCATTTCATAACAGGCTTCTGTACTTCCCGGAGCTGAAATATCCTTCAGAATATATGCGTCTGCTTCCTCATCCTGTGAATCGGACACCAAAAGATAAGTCACACCCGCAATATTGGTCTGCTCCTCTACGTAAAACTCAGCAGCTGTGCCGTCGTCTGACTGAAATATTATTTTTTCCATATTTAATTCTTCCTTATCCGTTCTTGTCAAGCGGATATTCACAATCCGCATTTGCTACCTGATCCGCTCAAAACATCTATTTGCGTTTCCGATCATTCTTCCACGCCTTCCTGCTGCTCTCTTCTGTATGCGGCAGCATCCAGATATCCCTGCAGGATAAAGACTGCAGCTACCTGATCCAGATACTGTTTACGGTCTTCCTTATGCACACCGGTCTCCTCCAGAGTGCGGTCTGCCGCCATGGTAGTCAGTCTCTCATCCCACATAACAACAGGCAGGCCCGTACGTCTCTCCAGCATTTCCTTAAACTCCAGAGATTTCTCGGCCCGCTCTCCTACTGTATTGTTCATGTTTTTCGGGTATCCCAGAACGATCTCCGTAATCTGATACTCCGAAATGATCTCTTCAATACGTGCCAGAGTACGACGAAGCTTGTTTTCCTGCTTGCGCCATACGGTTTCCACACCTTGGGCTGTCAGACCAAGAGGATCGCTCACTGCAACCCCCACGGTCTTCGAGCCATAGTCCAGTCCCAGTACTCTCATATTACCGTTCCCAAGACTTGTTCTTGATATACTCGGTGAGAAGCTCTTCTACCAGTTCATCACGTTCCACCTTCATGATCATGCTTCTCGCACCCTTGTGGCTTGTGATGTAGGTCGGGTCTCCGGACATAATATATCCTACGATCTGATTCACCGGATTGTAGCCCTTCTCATCCATTGCATTGTACACCAGATCCAGGACTTCTTTTACCTGAAGCTCCTGATCCGGTTTTGTTCTGAAATACTGTGTATTTCCCAGATTATTCTCTGCCATTGTCTCTCACGTCCTTAAAATATATTCTTTTTTATTTTAATATAAATTTACATAAATTACAATCTTAAATTTAACAAGGATTGAGGATACAAACTGTCAACATTGCTGTTCACTCCGTTCTCAGTAACACGCTTCGCAAAATATTACCAGTGAACAAACAACCTTTCAACATACGATCCCGTTCTTCACTCCACGGCTTCACCGGTCATGATATGCTCTTCAAGAAAGCCTTCTGCCTTTACGCTTACGATATCATTTACGCCATAAGCTTCCGATTTCGGTACAGCAGTTTTTATATACTCCCGGCTGTGTCCCAGATACCAGGTCCGTCCATCCTTTGTATACTCTTCCTCGATCAGTACCTCCAGTTTTTTGCCAAGCATGGATTTCTCATAATCCCCTGCATGACGATGATGCAGCTCGATCATCTTCTCACTGCGGAAGGATTTCTCCGCCTCTGTCAGCTGTCCGTCCATGGCAGCCGCCTTTGTTCCCTGTCTTCTGGAATATTTGAAAATATGAGTCTCATAAAAACGGATGCTGTCCACAAAATCATAGGACTTCCGGAATTCTTCCTCCGATTCCTGCGGAAAGCCTACGATCACATCCGTTGTCAGTGCCGGATTTCCATACACTTCTCTTAAAAGCTCACAGCGTTCTCTGTATTCCCCGCTTCTGTATCTGCGGTTCATCCTCTCCAGAGTCTCATCACAGCCACTCTGCAGGGAAAGATGGAAATGCGGGCATACCTTTGGCATCGCAGCGATTCCTTCCGCAAATTCTCTTGTAACGATTCCAGGTTCCAGCGATCCCAGCCGGATACGCTGGATTCCTTCGATCTCATGCACAGCACGGATCAGAGAAAGCAGTGTCTCTTTTTTCTCATCCGGGAAATCCACTCCGTAGGAGCTTAAATGGATTCCTGTAAGGACCACTTCCTTATAACCTTTTTCCGCAAGTGCACGGACCTCCTTCAGCACACTTTCAATATTCCGGCTTCTGACACGGCCTCTTGCATAGGGAATGATACAATACGTACAGAACTGATTGCATCCGTCCTGAACCTTGATATATGCCCTTACATGTTCTGCTGTATGATCAATAGAAAGATCCTCATACTCTTTTGTCTGATTGATCTTGATCACATGGGAACCATGGCCCGGTTTGTTTTCCGCATATTCGGCCAGCGCCTCCACAATATTGATCTTCTGGTTATTTCCCAGAACAAGATCAATGGCTTCGTCTTTTTCCAGTTTCTCGCCACCGGTCTGTACATAACAGCCCGTTGCCACCACGATCGCTTCCGGATTCATTTTTTTGGCTTTGTGGAGCATCTGTCTTGATTTTCTGTCTGCAATATTGGTTACTGTGCAGGTATTGATCACATAAATATCCGCTCCCGGCTCAAAAGGCACGATCTCATATCCCGCCTCCTCCAGAAGCTGCTGCATGGCCTCGATCTCATAGGCATTTACTTTGCAGCCAAGGTTGTGTAATGCAACTTTATTTCCCATTTTTCCTCACTTTTTTTACACTTTAACTAATTATTGAAACAATTTTTATCTCTTTTCACCTTGACTTTTTGGGTACTGACAGGTAAGATGAAAGCTGTAAAACAACAAAAATCTATCAAGGGAGGTTATTATAATGAAAACAGCTAAAATCTCACTGAATTCCATCGATAAGGTGAAAGCATTCGTAAACGAGATCAGCAAATTCGACTGCGATTTTGATTTAGTATCCGGAAGATATGTGATCGATGCAAAATCCATCATGGGTATCTTCAGCCTGGATCTTTCCAAGCCGATCGACCTCAACATCCATGCAGACGGCGCTGCTCTGGATAACGTAATGCAGATTATTTCCAAATATACAATCGACTGATCTATACTGTATATTTGAGAGGAACTGTATCGGATACAGTTCCTCTTTTTCATGCTTTCAGAATTCTTCTGTTCTCAATGAACTCCCTTTTCCTGATATATCGGTAGCTCCAGGGAACCTCTACAGTGAGGTTCCCTGTTTGTTTTTTCTTATCTAAAAACGGATTACTGAATTTCAATGATCTCTGTGGTATTCAGAGCAGTTTCCATAAGCTCATCGATCTTCTCAGAAAGCTTCTGCTCAGAACGGCGGATCACCTTAAGATTCGGCTTTGTTACAGGATGTTTCGCTACAAAGATGGTACAGCAATCCTCAAACGGCTGAATAGAAGTCTCAAAGGTATCGATCTTTCTGGAAATACGGACGATTTCCTCTTTATCAAAGCCGATCACCGGACGGTATACCGGAAGTGTGCAGACCTCATTTGTGGAAGCAAGGCTCTGTAAGGTCTGGCTTGCAACCTGTCCGATGCTCTCACCTGTGATAAGTCCGAGACAACGGTCTTTTTTAGCGAAATGCTCGGCAATACGCATCATATATCTTCTCATGATAATAGTAAGCTCATCATGAGGACACTGATCATAAATATAAAGCTGTATATCTGTAAAGTTAACTACATGGAGACGGATCGGTCCACTGTATTTGGCTACCAGGCGGGCAAGGTCCACTACCTTCTGTTTTGCGCGCTCACTGGTGTAGGGCGGTGCATGGAAATATACCGCATCGATCTTGACGCCACGTTTTGCGATCATATAGCCGGCAACCGGACTGTCGATTCCACCAGAAAGAAGAAGCATGGCTTTTCCGTTTGTTCCGATAGGCATTCCGCCTGCGCCCGGAATGGTCTGGGAATATACGTAAATCTTGTCACGGATCTCAACAGAAAGATCCAGCTCCGGATGATGAACATCCACACTTGCCTCCGGGAACGCATCCAGGATACGTCCGCCAAGCTCAGCGCTGACTTCCATAGAGCTGATCGGGTAGGATTTCTTTGCGCGGCGTGTCCAAACCTTGAAGCTTCCGTTAAAGTCCGGATGCCACTGCTTCATATAACCCACAACATCTTCGGCAAGCTTCTCGAAGCCCTGTTCTTCATAGATCATAACCGGGCAGATGCCAACAATACCAAATACATGCTGCAGCGCATCTACAGCCTCATCGTAATCATAGTTCTCCGGGCAGAATACATAAACTCTTCCCTGCTCTTTTTTTACTTCAAAATCTCCCTCGATCTTGGAGAGTGCGATCTCCATCTGATGTACGAGAGCATCTTCAAAACGATAGCGGTTTTTTCCCTTAAGGGCAATTTCCGCATATTTGATCAGAAATGCATGTACTAACATAAAAATCCCTTTCTTCTGTATTCTCTATCGACGTGCATACCTGCGCAGCATCGGAATTGTTTTTCCCAGTGCTTCCAGGCAGTAATCTACCTCTTCAAAGGTATTTTCCTCACAGAAGCTGATGCGGACGGTACTTTCCACATCGGCTCTGCTCAAGCCCATAGCTGTCAGTGTTGCACTTGGTTTTCTCTTATGACTGGAGCATGCACTTCCTGCGGAAATATATACTCCGAATTCTTCCAGTGTATGGAGAAGAACCTCACTTCGTACTCCATGGAAGGTTACACTCATGATGTGTGGTGCTCCCTCCATTAACGGCATTCCGTTAACAGTAATATCGCCAAGCTTTGAAAGTCCCTCTGCCATCCGTTCTTTCAGAGCATAGAGCTGCTGTATCTTTTTATCAAAATCTGTGTATACCATATCTGCGGCAACGCCAAGTCCTGCGATTCCCGGCACATTGTCCGTTCCGGAGCGCATGCCGTTCTGCTGTCCGCCGCCAAGGATCTGCGGCTGTACTCTTACTTTTTCGTTAATATAGAGAAAGCCTACGCCCTTTGGTCCATGGATCTTGTGGCTGCTCACGGAAAGAAGATCGATCCCCAGCTTTTTCGGATAGATACGATACTTTCCGAATGCCTGGATGGCATCTACATGAAAAAGTGCTTTCGGACTTTTTTCATGGACAAGCTTTCCGATCTCTTCTACCGGCATCACAGCTCCTACCTCATTGTTCACGTACATTACAGACACCAGAATGGTATCCGGACGAAGAGCCGCTTCCAGTGCATCAAGCTTTACAACGCCGTGATGATCAACAGGAAGAATGGTCACCTCATACCCCTGTTCCTTCAGATAAGCAAAAGGCTGGGCCACTGCTGCATGCTCTACTGCAGTTGTGATGATATGATTTCCCATACGCTTATTGGCTTCCACACCACCGATGATGGCAAGGTTATCCGACTCTGTTCCACCCGAGGTAAAAAGAATCTCTTTTTCATTCACTTTCAGTAATTTTGCAAGGGTCTGGGCACTTCTGCGAACATAATTCTCCGCTTCCACTCCTTTTTTATGCATGGCAGAAGGATTTCCGAAATCTTCTGTCATGGTTTTGCAGACAATATCCTTTACTTCGTCGAAGCATCTCGTTGTCGCGGAATTGTCAAAATATGCTTCCATAATCTATTCATCCTCCAGTTGAAACATCAGAACAGAAAGTACTGCGAGTCCCGCGGTTTCTGTCCGTAAGATCCGGTGTCCCAGGGTGATGGGTTTCGCACCGGCTTCCATGGCATCTGCCACTTCCTGCTCTTCGAATCCACCCTCAGGGCCAATAAAGACACCTATGCTTTTTCCCGGTTCGATCGACCGGATCAGCTCCTTTGTCTCTTTCATTCCCTTTGCAAGCTCATAAGGGATCAGCAGAATGTCCAGTTCCTCTGCATAGGCAAGAGCTTCTTTAAAGCTCATCACGGAATGTACCTCCGGCACCAGCATACGTTTGGATTGTTTTGCCGCACTTTCTGCGATCTGCTGCCAGCGGAATACTTTTTTTTCTGCTTTTTTGTTATCCAGTTTTACCACGCAGCGCCTTGTTGAAACAGGAACTATGGAATATGCTCCAAGCTCTACTGCCTTCTGGATGATCAGCTCCATCTTATCAGCTTTCGGTAGACTCTGAAAGAGATAAATACGGTTCTTCAGCTCATAATCCGGCTCCTGTGCATAGAGGATATGAAGCAGGACTTCATCCTCACCCGTGTTTTCGATCACACAGTGATATTCTTTTTCCTTATCGCTGATCCAGAGCTCCTCGTCTTTTTTCATGCGGAGTACATTCACGATATGATTGACATCATTTCCTGTGATACGGATCTCATGTCTGTCCCTGTCGATCTGATGAGGTTCCACAAAAAATCGCTGCATGAGATCAGTCCTTTCTTGCTGTCACAGATACCCACTCGCCCTGATGAGTCACCTCAACAAGAGTCAGTCCGGCGTCTTTTACAGCCTTCACTACGACATCCTCCTTTACATCCAGGATGCCTGATGTAATGTAGTAAGCGCCTTTTTTCATCTGTGCAACGATCACCGGAGTCAGCGGTACCAGAACATCTGCCAGGATATTTGCAGTTACGATATCATATTTCTCATATCCGACCTGATCCTGAACTTCTTTGTCATCAATGATGTTTCCGATCATCATGTCAAAGGACTTCTCCTCGATCTGGTTGGCTTCCCTGTTCTCAGACACTGCCGGAACTGCACAGGGATCAAGGTCTGTACCAACCACATGGCCTGCACCAAGCTTCAGTGCAACGATTCCCAGGATTCCACTTCCGGTTCCCACATCAAGGATCTCCATTCCCGGCTTCACAAATTTCTTCAGCTGACGGATCACCAGCTGGGTAGTCTCATGCATTCCTGTACCAAAGGCAGTTCCCGGATCAATGTGAAGGATCATCTTGTCTTCATCTTCTGCCTTCACTTCTTCCCAAGACGGTACGATCAGAATGTCGTCTACATAGAACTGATGGAAGTACTGTTTCCAGTTATTGATCCAGTCTTTGTCCTCTGTCTGGGATTCTGTGATGGTTGCCTCTCCGATATCCACAAAGCTTCTCAGATCCTCAAGTGCAGCTTTCACATCTTTCAGGATCGCCTCGGTATCCGCATCCTCTTCCAGATAGAAGTTCAGATATGCGATCCCGTCATCTGCAGGTCCTTCCGGCATGATATCCACAAACATCTGTGCCTTGTCCTCATCAGTCAGCGGCTGCTTGTCCTGGATCTCCACACCTTCAATTCCCACCTCGGCAAGTGTACAGATCACAATATCCTCTGCCTCTGTTTTTGTCTTAAGTGTAAAACGGTTCCATTTCATATTTCTATATCTCCTTATGCTGTATACACATTTACGGATTTTCGTTCCTGTCTGTCGCCTGTTTTCTATTGTCCCGAAAACGGGCACTTCTTTTAATATACACGAATACAGAAAAAAAAGAAAGAGGCATTTTGTGCCTCTTTCCTGTTTTCACTTTATTTATTCCTCGAACATTTCCTTAACTTTCTCACGGAAACCTTTTTTCTTCTTTTCAGTTTTTTCGGAAGTCTCGGATGTGCTGTCCTCTGACGGACGGTTTCCACATGCCGCATCAAAAGCTTCCAGAGCTTTCTTTGCTTCCTCATTGAGATTTGTCGGAGTCTGGACTACCAGGGTTACATAGTGATCACCACGAACATTCTTGTTACGTAATGACGGAACACCTTTGCCCTTCAGACGAATTCTTGTATCAGTCTGTGTTCCCGGCTTCACCTCATAGGCAACCTCACCGTCTACCGTATTGATACGCATCTCCCCGCCAAGTGCAGCCTGTGCAAATGTGATCGGAGCTGTTGAAAAGATATTCATATCCTGTCTCTGGAAGATCGGATGACGGGCTACATTTACCTCCACCAGCAGATCACCTCTCGGTCCGCCGTTGGTTCCCGGTTCGCCTTTTTCGCGGATACGGATACACTGACCATTATCAATACCGGCCGGTACAGACACCTGGATCTTCTTTCTGGAAGAGGTATATCCTGTTCCACGGCAGGCACTGCATTTGTCCTTGATCACCTTACCGGTTCCATTACAGTCCGGACAGGTCTGAACATTACGCACCATGCCAAACATGGACTGCTGGGTGTAAACGATCTGACCCTGGCCTTTACATTTCGGACATGTGACCGGTGATGTTCCAGGTTTCGCACCGGTTCCGTGACATGTAGTACATTCATCCTTCAGAACGATCTCCAGTTCTTTCTCGCATCCGAAAACCGCTTCCTCAAAAGTAATGTTCACACGTGCACGAAGGTTGGCGCCCTTCATCGGTCCGTTGTTGGCCCGTCTGGTTCTGCCTCCGCCGCCGAAAAGGTCTCCGAAGATATCTCCGAAGATGTCTCCCATATCTGCACCGTTGAAGTCAAATCCGCCAAAGCCGCCAGCTCCGCCTCCACCGCCGTTTTCGAATGCCGCATGACCAAACTGATCATACTGTCTTCTCTTGTCGGCATCACTTAAAACGGAGTAAGCCTCTGTCGCTTCTTTGAATTTCGCCTCAGCCTCTTTATCACCCGGATTTACATCCGGGTGATATTTCTTGGCCAGCTTACGATATGCTTTTTTTAATGTTGCGTCATCGGCGTTTTTATCCACACCTAAGACTTCATAATAATCTCTTTTATCAGCCATTGTAATTGTTTCCTACTTGTCTTAGACTTCCTTGTAATCAGCATCTACAACATCATCGCCGTATCCTGCTTCATTTCCGCCCTGGGCACCAGCGTTTCCGCCCATGTTGCCCATATCCGGTCCAGGACCAGCCTGACCCTGAGCTCCCTGAGTCTGCTCATACATCTTGGAAAACAGCTTCTGAGCGCTCTCCATCATCTTCTCCTGTGCAGCCTTGATGTCTGCAACCTGAGAATCGGTAAGCTCCTGAGCATTTGCTGTCTGTGCAAGAAGATCCTTCAGTGCATTGAGGTCTGCCTCAACACTTGCTTTATCGTTTGCATCAAGCTTGTCGCCTGCTTCCTTCAGTGCATTCTCAACCTGGAATACCATGGAGTCTGCATTGTTCCTTGTGTCGATCGCCTCTTTACGTTTCTTATCCTGAGCCTCGAATTCAGCTGCTTCTTTGACAGCTTTGTCGATATCGGAATCGGACATGTTAGAACCAGCTGTGATTGTGATGTGCTGCTCCTTACCTGTTCCAAGATCCTTAGCGGATACGTTAACGATACCGTTAGCATCAATGTCAAATGTTACCTCGATCTGCGGAACACCACGACGTGCTGGCGGGATTCCATCCAGACGGAACTGGCCGAGGGATTTGTTGTCTTTTGCGAACTGACGCTCACCCTGTACAACGTTGATATCTACAGCTGTCTGGTTATCTGCTGCTGTGGAGAAGATCTGGCTCTTCTTTGTAGGAATTGTAGTATTTCTCTCGATCAGACGAGTTGCGATACCACCCATTGTCTCGATGGACAGAGACAGCGGAGTAACATCCAGAAGAAGGATATCACCGGCACCTGCATCACCTGCAAGTTTACCACCCTGTACGGAAGCACCAAGTGCAACACACTCATCCGGGTTCAGGTTTTTGCTCGGCTCTTTGCCTGTCAGCTGTCTTACCTTATCCTGTACTGCAGGGATACGGGAAGAACCACCAACCAGAAGTACCTGGCCAAGCTCGGAAGCTGTGATACCTGCATCAGACAGTGCACGGCGAACCGGCTCAGCTGTCAGCTCTACAAGATCATGTGTCAGCTCATCGAATTTAGCTCTTGTAAGATTCATATCGAAATGCTTCGGTCCTTCAGCTGTAGCTGTGATGAACGGAAGGTTGATGTTTGTTGTTGTTGCAGAAGAAAGCTCTTTCTTAGCCTTCTCAGCTGCCTCTTTCAGTCTCTGAAGAGCCATCTTGTCATTGCTTAAGTCTACGCCCTCTGTTCTCTTGAACTCGGAAAGCATGTAATCTGTGACCTTCTTATCAAAGTCATCTCCACCAAGACGGTTGTTACCAGCTGTAGAAAGAACCTCGATAACACCATCACCGATCTCGATCACAGATACATCGAATGTACCGCCGCCAAGGTCGTATACCATGATCTTCTGCTCTTTCTCATTGTCAAGACCATATGCAAGAGCTGCTGCTGTAGGCTCGTTGATGATACGTTTTACATCAAGACCTGCGATCTTACCTGCATCTTTGGTAGCCTGACGCTGAGCATCGTTGAAGTAAGCCGGAACTGTGATAACTGCCTCTGTTACTTTCTCACCAAGATAAGCCTCTGCATCCTTTTTCAGTTTCTGAAGGATCATTGCGGAGATCTCCTGTGGAGAGTATTTCTTCTCATCGATGGTTACACGGTAATCGGTACCCATTTCTCTTTTGATTGAGGAGATTGTTCTGTCTGCGTTTGTAACTGCCTGACGTTTTGCAGGCTCACCTACCAGACGCTCTCCTGTTTTTGTGAATGCTACAACGGATGGTGTTGTTCTTGCGCCTTCTGTATTTGCGATAACTGTTGGCTGTCCACCTTCCATTACGGCTACACAGCTGTTTGTTGTACCTAAGTCAATACCAATAATCTTTCCCATGATTTTTTCCTCCTGTTTTAGTCTGTATCTGTTAAAATAAAGTTTGTTGTCAGTTAGTTCGCAACCTTTACCATACTGTGGCGTACTACGAAATCCTTGTACGTGTAACCCTTCTGGAATTCTTCCACCACGATGTTCTCTCCAACCTCTTCATCCTCCACATGCATCACTGCATTGTGGAAATCCGGGTTGAATTCCTTTCCCACTGCTTCGATCGGCTTCACACCAAGCTCATCCAGTGTTGTGGTAAGCTGCTTGTAGATCATTTTCATTCCATCTGCAAAAGCATCGCCTTCCTGTGCCTGTGCAAGACCTCTTTCGAAGTTATCCACAACCGGCAGGATCTTTTCAACGATCTCTTTTGCTCCGATGATGTACATGCTGGATTTTTCTTTTTCCGTTCTTTTACGGAAATTATCAAATTCAGCCATGGTACGCTTCAGGCGATCGGTAAGTTCCTCCACCTTCTGCTCAGATTTATCTTTTTTCTTCTTTCCGAAGAAGGAAGTTTTTGATTTTTCTTCTTTTTTATCCTCTGAGGCAGCTTCTTCGCCTGGAGTATTGTTTTCTTCCTCCGGCAGATCTTCTCCCTCCGGTGTCAGGCTTTTTTCTTCCTGATCTCCATCAGTTACGGGGATTTCCTTCTCCGTTTCCTGCTCTTCGGATGTTTTCTTTGTTTCCTCCGACACTTTTTTTCTACCGCCTTTCTAAGTTTTCTTCTTTTTCAAAACGTCATCCAGATGATTCTTAAGCTCTTTCAGACTGTCCACTACATTCTCATAATCCATTCGTTTGGGACCGATGATCCCGATGGTTCCGTACATTCCGTCTCCCAGTTCATATCTGGCAGTTACAATGCTGCAGTCCTTCATGGTCTGGATCGGCATCTCATCACCGATATAAACCTGGATTCCTGTATTCTCTCCATCTGACATCTGTTCTTTTACAAGATCGGCAAGTTCATGCTTTTCCTCAAATGCGGAGATCAGCTCCGTTGCCTTTTCTTTATCGGCAAGCTCCGGATACTTGAAGATGTTGGTTGCACCTGAAGTATAGATCTCCATATCTTCCTCTTCCACATGAATGGTGGCTGCCACTGCATCCAGAACTGTTGCCACCACACCACTGTGGCTGCCTGCCTGTTCCTTCAGTCTGGCGATCATCCCAAGGTTGATATCCTGGATCGGGATCCCATTGAGATTGGTGTTAAGAAGAAGATTCAGTTTCAGGATCGTCTGGTCGTCCATTTCCTCGTCCAGATTGATGATCTGGTTCCGGACTGTGTTGTTGTCACTGACAACCACTGCCACAAGCTGAAGCTCGCTCATTCTCGACAGCTGGATGAACTTGATCTTGTTGCCGCTGTACTGCGGAACGGAAACCATGGTAGCATAATTGGTATTGGAAGCAAGAACCTTCGCAACCTTCTTAAGCACCTTATCCATCTTATCTGTCTTCTCAATGATCAGATCTCGCAGCTCTGCAACCTCTGCTTCCTTCTCCTTCATCAGCTCATTGACGTAAAGTCTGTAGCCCTTATCTGAAGGAATCCTTCCTGCTGAGGTATGAGGCTGGACGATATAGCCCATATCTGTCAGGTCTGACATTTCATTTCGGATCGTTGCGGAACTTACATTGAGATCCGCATACTTGGAAATGGTCCTGGAGCCAACCGGTTCTCCGGTCTCCATATAGGTCTTGATGATTGCTTTTAAGATTTTTTGCTTGCGCTCATTCAACACCTCTTCCATGAAGCCATCTCCTTTCCTTTTATTCTTTCCTGACGGATGTTGATTCTTTTTTATATCTGTTAGCACTCATTTTAGTGGAGTGCTAACATCTACAGTCTTTAAGATATCACCATGTAAAATATTTGTCAATATGTTTTGAAAAAAAGTTCTTATTTTTTCAAAACAAAAAAAGCATCAGTACGATGCTTTTTTGTAATACTTGTCTATGCAGTTCTGTGCCCCGGCAAAAAATTCCGCTTCTGTTTTCTGTCCCAGCACGTATTTCTGAAATTCCGTACCCATAGCCGAAACAGCTTCTATGGAATCGGTGCACAGTGGTCTTGCCTTCAGCTTATAATCTTTCAGATATTGCCGGATCATTTCAATGCCATCCAGATCAAAATTCTTATCCTCGATCACATCCAGTCTTGCCGGACACATTTTTGTCAGCTGTCCGTAATTTTTACTGGCCTCATATCCTGATACATACTGAAGGAACTTCAGAGCTGCTTCTTTATGATCAGAATTTTTATTCAGTACATACTGCCAGGTTGCGATATTGGTCACCTTCTCATCAAATTCCGGAAATGGTGCCATATGGATCTTATCTTTTCCATACACGCCTGCATTCTGAAAGGTACTCAACGCACCGGTATACATGAACATACATCCATACTGGCCGTTTATAAATTTTTCATTCAGCTGTTCATGCTGGTCGATCAGATTCTCCTCTGATATCATCCCTGTATCCAGCATTCGCTTCATATATTCTGCCGCTTCTCTGGTTTTCGGATCAGTCCAGTCTGTATAATCTCCTCCGAAAAAATTGACATACTCGCTGATACTGTTATATATGTAAGAAATCTCCCATGCATCTCCGTATGCATATTTTCCCATATTCTGAAGCTTTTTCTGAAGAATCTCAAGATCACTGAGATCGGAGATTCTGTCCAGACCTGCCTGATCCAGCAATTCCTGGTTCACCCAGAACGCCATGATATCCATCCTGAACGGTACCGAAAAAATATGTCCGTCTGACATGCATATTTCTTTCAGGTATTCCTGCGGAAAATTCGCCGCTGTCTCCTCCGTCATAACGGTATCTTCCAGCGGAAGAAGAAATCCCTTATGCTTAAATTCGGATATCATCTCATCATTTACTGTGATCAGATCAACAGAATCATCTCCTGATGTCAGAAGAGTTGCTATTTTGGCCTGGCGATTGTCCGCATTAGACGGACATTTTTCGATATGGATCTCTATTCCAAGATCCTTTTCCGCCTGACTGATAAAAGAATCAAAGCCCTCTGTGTCTGCATCCACATGAAGGATCGTCAGTTCCTGTCTGTTCTCCGGCACAATATCAGATGCAGTCTCCTTCTTCTGGGCTCCACATCCTGTCACTGCCAGAGCCAGGGCAAATACCCCGCAAAATACCTGTTTTTTCAATCTCTACCACCCTTTTTATCTGGGCCATCTATCCTCTTTTGACATCAACGGCTGGAACGGTGCATGAGGAAGTGTCTGATACCAGTACGCTACACTTGCCACATCATCCTGTCGTTCAAACAGACCACGGTATCCGACGCCTATCTGCTGAATGGTAACGCGAAGATCCTCTTCAAAGCAGATCGGATCCTGTAAATGCCATCTGTAAAAGCCTCGCATTGGCGGGCAGTCATCATTATGATAAAAATTGTGGATCAGTTCGTCATGGGCAGAATAATACGGATATCCAAGATATGGTGTGTTATAATTCTGTTCCACGGTTTTTCCATCCACCTGTTTGGCAAAGCTCCAGGAACCTCCAAAGTAATCTTCCGTTCCTGTTCCGCAGATGGTCGGATACTCCTCATCTCCGTCAATATAAAATTTCATTTCTCCCTCGCCCCACCAGTAACGTTCCAGTGTGGTAAGTGCCATGTAGGTTCCTATATAATGGCCTTTTCCTTTTACTCCATCCAAAATTGTATAATCTTTTGTTTTTTCTGTCAACCGTTCCCGTCTCCACTGCGCATGGAAATAAGCAATATCGTCCGGAAGCTCATCATAGAGACAGTAATCTACCTGATAAAAGAAAGCCGGTATTTTATTTGCATGCTGGTTTTCCAGTGTGATCTTTGCTTTCTTCTTAAACGGCATCGGGAAATAGCAGTTAAAGCCCCTGTTTGGAACAACAGCCACCGGAACAGAATTTACAAAACATTCTCTTCCGAATCCGCAGCAGAAGAAATCACCCAGAGGACTTTCCACGGAAGGAGTTTCCTCGTCATCCCAGTACATACGGATCACAAGATCCCTCAGTACAAAGCAATCTGCCTCTGTAGTCTTGTTGTCGACGGTGATCCAAATATGATTGATCTGTCCCGGTCCTTCCATTTCTGCCAGAGTTACCACAGCTCCCGGCTCAATATCCTTAAGACACGGGCTTCCTTTTCTGGACGGTCCGAGATGACTTGCAGCCATACCGCCTCTGCCTTTTTCTCCATGAGGATTTTCTGCATTAATCGCACGGCTTTTTCCATGCTTTGCAAGTGCGATTCCTCCCAGTCCGCCTGTAAATGCCTGATACATATCTGTTTTCTCCTCTCTTTTGGAAATTAAAAATATTTACGCTTTTACTCCACCTGCCATGATACCATCCATGATCTGTTTCTCAAAAACAGCTACAAAGATAATGATCGGAAGAAGGATGATCCATCCCATGGCGCTGACAAGATCCCACGGAACTCCATACATGTTGTCACGTAACGGAAGCTGTACGATGGAAACAGAAAGTACCTGAATACCATTTGAATAAAACAACGGTGTGAAAAAGTTATTCAGACAGGTAATAAAGTTGATGATGCAAACCGTAGCGATCGCCGGCTTCATCAGCGGCAGAACGATCGTAAACAGTCTCTGTGAAAAAGATGCGCCGTCAATAGCAGCTGCCTCCTCCAGTGAGATCGGGATCTCACCGACAAAGTTTCTGAGGATCAGAACCGTAAACGGTATAACGGTACTGATATAAAGAAGGATAAGTCCCGGATATGTATCATACAGCTTTACCTTCTGCATAAACTCATACAGCGGGCGGGCTGTAACAACCTCAGGGATCAGCATGGTAGCCAGAACAAATGCAAATGCAACAGAAACTCCCTTTGAGTTAAATCTTGAAAAGCCATAAGCTGCCATTGCACACAGCACGGTGCTGATCACAAGAGTAAGACCGACGATCAGTACGGTGTTTCCAATCTTTGAAAGCAGTCCGACATTCTGTAGCAGAAATGTGTAGCTTTCCAGTGTGGGATGATCCGGAAGATAATCAATCGGTGTTTTAAACAGTTCTCCTGCCGGTGTGATCGAAGAAATAAAGATCCAGTAGACCGGGAACAGGATCAGAAAAGCCACAATGGCAAACAGAACCCATCTTCCAACAGCTATCACTCCATGATAAACATTATATTTTCCTGTATTCTTCACGATAATTCCCCCCTAACTGTCAAACTTATTCATAACACGTATATTCAGCCAGCTGAAGATCGCCATTACAACAAACAGCAGCATAGCCAGCGCCGAAGCATATCCTACGTTTAGATTTGTAAATGCTTCTGTTGTGATTCTGTATGCGATCAGCGCAGTATCCTCGCCAGGACCTCCGGATGTCATGGAATAAACCAGATCGAAGGTTGTCAGTCTCCAGAGTGTGAACGGAATACATAAAGTCAGGACATTTTTTGCGATCAGCGGAAGTGTGATCCGGAAAAAGCTCTGAATCCCGTTTGCACCGTCTACCTTTGCTGCCTCATAGATATCGCCGGAAATAAACTGAAGTCCGGAAAGTACAAGAATTGCAAAGAACGGAAGATCCTTCCACAGGTCCATTGCAATTACCGCTGCTCTTGCAGTACCTGTATTGATCAGCCAGCTGTTCTGGTATCCCGGTACAAACCAGCGGATAAAATCATTGATCAGACCATAATCATTGTTAAATGCCCATTTTGCAGCCATACCGGCTACTACTGCTGGCATAGCCCATGGGATCAGCACAATAGTCCTCAGAAAACGGCGGCCTTTGAATTTCATATTCAGGATCAGTGCCAGAATAACTCCGAGGATCACATGCAGGATCATGGAAACAACCACAAATATTGCCGTAAAGCTGATCGATGTAAGCACTTTAGGATCAGAAAATACCTTCAGGTAATTCTTGAAGCCTATAAATTCATTGATACCTGCAAGGATACTGATATTAAAGAAGCTGTTTTTCACAGTCATCAGAATGGGATATACTGTTGTAAAGCCTCTGATCAGTACAACCGGCAGGATCAAAAGCCATGGTATCCACTTCATAGTTTTTTTACTTATTGTCATGGAACTTTCCTCCCTGTTCATCAAGCAATGTAAAGCAGACTTTTACCTCTGCTTTACATTGCTGTTTTTTTATATCTTTTACTTATACATATCTACCACATCCTGAGCCTTCTTGCAGAACTCATCAACTGTAATCTCGTCTTTCATACAGGACTGGAAGATCGTTCCCATATCGCTGATAAATTCCATTGTCTGTGCCACCAGTGGACGTCCCTGTACATTGCATTCATTTGCATATCTGCTGTACATTTCTTTTGCCGGGTCAGAATCCGGAACTACCTTCTCTGCAACATCCTTTCTTGCAGGATATCTGTCAAATGCTTTATAGGAAGCTTCCATTCCGCCTTCATCAGCCATATACTGAAGGAATTTCACAGCTGCATCTTTATTCTTGGATGCTTTGTTAAGAACATAGTTCCAAGAATCTGTAAAGATCGCACGCTCTCCCTTACCGCTGAAATCCGGTACCATTTCCATGTGGATCTTATCTGCGCCAAGCATATCTGCCTTTGCATAATCTGTTCCAAGGCCCCACATAAACCAGCATCCGTATTTTCCGTCATTGATCTTCGGATTCATCTGATCATATTTATCAGCAATCTGCTCAATGGAGGTTTCTTTATCAGCAACCAGATCATGGAGGAACTGAACCGCTTCCTTGTTTTCCTCTTTGGTCCAGTCAAAATAATCGCCGCCGAACATGTTTACAAACTGTGCAAGCTCGTTAAATGCATAAGTTTTCTCCCAGGAACCGCCGTAACCGAATCTTCCATCCTTGGAAACAGCCTTCATATACTTCATGAAGTCCTCTTTTGTATCAATGGACTTGATTCCGACCTCATCCATGATCTCCTGATTTACCCAGAATGCAAGATATCCTGCATAGCCTGGAACACCGATAATGTTTCCGTCCTTATCTGTGATCATATCCTCTACATATCCCTGAGCAAACTGATCAATGATATCATCTGTCATTACTGTATCATTCAGTCCTTCCAGCCATCCGGAATTTTTAAATGCCGCGCTCATCTCATCGTTGATCTCAATGACATCCACGGAAGTATCTCCTGTGGAAAGCATTGTGGTGATCTTCTGCTGACGGGTATCTGTATCTGTAGGTGCCGCAATTACATTAATGTTCAGGCCCGTGGCATCTTCCACATTTGCAAGCCAGTCCTCAAAATCCGGGTCTGTGGTGTTGACGCTGTATAAGGTAAGATCATATTTTTCCTTTGCGGAAACAGTAACCACGTTACCTGCCATACCCACAACCATCGCTGCTGCCAAAACTGCACTCATTACTTTTTTCTTCATATCTTTCTTCCTTTCTGGACATTTTCGTGTTTGTCCACACCTGTTTTTGATGGTTTAAGGATACCAGAGAGCCCCCTCATTCTAAATACAATATTTTATGATTTATTTATATTATTTTTCGTTCTCTTGTATTTTTGTTGTTTATTTTTTATAATCCTTTTATATAATCTATATTTGTAACGGCTTTTTCACAGCTGAATTCGGTTTCATTAATTTGTTTTTGACATAAAGGAGAATATGTACTATGAAATTCCACAAATGTATCCCACCCAGTTTTTCCTCATTTCGCTATAAGCTCCTGCTCGCATTTCTGATCGCAACTATGGTACCTCTGATTTCCCTGACCTTCATCAGCTATCACATTTCCTATAACATTGCCAGAGATCGTATCATCGATTCCGCCGTAATGACTGACAGACAGCTGGTTTCTCAGCTGAACGACCGTCTCGGCCAGGTTGAAAATGTAGCAGATACCATACAGTTTCAAATGTACTCCCTAAATCATTCTTCCTCCAATAAGGTAGATGCACTGAAAAAATTCACCACTGTAAAAAACAATATTTCGCTGTATAAATCCACATTCGATTTCTTCCATATATATGTTTTTCTGCGGCCGGATCAGCTTGGTTCAAAAGAAGGCCTGTACTTCTTTTCCACAGACGAGCTTTCTGCATATGGTCTGGATAAAAATACTGTTTCCGGTTCAGGCTTCTCCTCTGTCTGGATACCGGTTTCCAATATGCCGCTGCCTAAAATATTGTCCACAAAAAAATCATCCGCCGATGTGATCCTCTGCGTCCGGGCACTGAAAAATCAGGCCACCAGTATTCTGGAATACGCCTACGGCATTGCACTGGATACCTCAGAGCTTGCCACTTATCTGCAGCCTGCTGCTCTGGATTCCCGCATATACAGCTACATTCTCACAGATCACGGAGAGATTGCAGCGAAAAATACATCCTCACTGAATTTATCCGAAATTTCCAAAGCACAGTTTCAGAAACTCAAAGAAAATGCAGATTCTTCTTTTCACAGCGGCGACAAATATTATAACTGCTGTACCTTAAGCAATGGCTGGCTCCATGTTACCGAAATCCCTGAAAGCTACATTCAGGGCAACACACACATCCTGATCCGTGCCTTACTGATCACTGTCCTTATTTTTCTGCCCCTTACTGTTATCATCGTGATCCTGTTTTCCGAAAATCTTACCCGGAAGATCACTGCACTTTCCTATGCAATGGAAACCTTTCAGCTGGGACATGATCCGGAACATCTGTCTATCGTTACTGTTCCCCACCCGGATGACCCTTCCAGGTATGATGAGATCGACAGACTGGGCATCACCTTTGAAGATATGCAGCACACAATAGCCGGAAACCTGAAGTCCATTGTAAATCTTTCCGTAAACGAAGAACGTCTGAAATACCAGCTGCTCCAGTCACAGATCAATCCGCATTTTCTTTACAATATCCTGGGATCGATCCGTACCTGCCAGTCCCTTGGAAAGCTTGACATTGCTGATCAGATGATTGCAAATCTGACTGCCTTTTACCGTCTTACCCTGCGTAAATCAAAGGAACTTATTCCTATTAAAGATGAATTGGAAATTGCCCGGCTTTATCTGGAAATGGAAAAGCTCTGTCATAAAGATAATCTGGACTGGGAGATCGAAGCAGAAGATGGAATCGAAAATTTCCTGATCTGCAAGTTTACACTTCAGCCATTTCTCGAAAATTCCATTCTGCACGGGATTTCTTCGGGCACACCAGCTGTTTTCATTTCGATCCATGTTCTTTATGGCGATGATACGGTTGTGATCTCCATTGAGGACAACGGTGCCGGCATGGACTCCGAAACCCTTGCACAGCTGCGCCATGCTATTGAGCATAATGTTATTGATTATGAGAAGCATTTTGGAATTTCCAACGTAAGTTCCCGTATTTCCAACCCATTATACGGAAACGGTTCCGTAAGGATCCGCAGCAACCCCGGAAACGGCACATACGTCACCATTGAATTCGAACAGATGGAGGAAGATATCGATGAAAAAAATAATGATCGTAGATGATAATTACTTATCTGCAGAAGGTATCGAAAAAAACATAGACTGGGAAACACTGAATGCAGAGATCATCCATGTCTGCTACAATGGAACCTCTGCTATCGAAGCCATGAAAAAAGAACCGGCAGATCTGATCATTTCTGACATTGAAATGCCTGATCTTGACGGCATTTCCATGAGCCGTCAAGCTCTTGAGATCAATCCTATGGTGAAGATCATCCTGATCAGTGCCTATGATAAATTTGAATATGCAAGACGCGCTCTGCTCCTCGGTGCTCTGGATTATATCGAAAAGCCTCTGGATTATGCCTATCTTATCCAGAAGGTAAAAAACGCTTTTGCACTGATGGAAAAGGAACAGAAAAATCTCCAGCTTCTGAAACAAAGCAGGCCTCTTCTTACGGAAAAATTTTTCCGCGAGATCACACACCTTCCGTCTTCTGAAGCAGCCTACCGACTGAAGCCTTATCTTAAGTATCTGAACCTGGAGCTGAATTATGATTTTTATACAGTTGTTATTCTGGAGCTTGAAAATGCTCCGGATCTAAAAGCTGTTTACGGGATTGAAAAGTTTCAGATGGAGCTTTTCAACCTTCAGGATCTGATAACTGAGGAAACCGCTTCTCTTGATTTTGTGTATCTTCTCCCGGATATGGATGGCTATCTGTGCATTCTGGGACACAGCGGCTGTCAGTCCAACAGCTTCCGCCAGCTTACCAGCGGACTTATTTCCTCAATCGCAGATGCCTGCCAGCCACTGGGACTTTCTCTCAACGCAGGTATTGGAACAATTGTCCAGGATTTTTGGAACCTGAACCATTCTTATAAAAGCGCCGTACATGCACTGGAATACAGATTCTTTTTCCCGCATCAGAATATCTTTGACGGAAGAGAGGCTCTGGGTTCCGATCTGTCTGTTGCAGATTTTTCAGATACAAAGGAGGATGAACTGATCCGGCTTCTCTGCAAAAAGGATACCGCTGCCATAGATCTCTGGTTTCAGAATTTTTCCGACTGGCTCACTCAGAAATTTCGCACAAAGAATTTCGCTTTCATACAGATTTATTCTCTTCTTGGCCGGATCCTGAAATTTTTCTATGAATTAAATCTGGATACGCATGACCTTGAAGCTAAAATTTTGTATGTTTACAACCACATAAATGAGTTTCATAATACGGAAGAGCTATGTCAATGGCTGAAGGATCTGTGCCATCTTTTATGTCGGAAGCTTGATTCCTCCATGAATGATTATCACCAGAAGCTCTGCGAACTGGTGATTTCCTATATCAACGAACACTACACTGACAATACGCTCTGCCTCAATGATATTGCTGCCTCTGCCAATGTAAGCCCTGCTTATTTAAGTGCTCTTTTCAAAAAAAATCAGGGAATCAGTCTCAGTGACTTTATCACATCTCAGCGAATTTCCGCAGCCGCCCGTTACCTGACTACGACTACTATGAGTCTGAAGGAGATCAGCCTGAAATGTGGTTATGCCAATCAATATTATTTCAGCACCAGCTTCAAAAAGAAAATGGGGATCACACCTTCCGCCTATCGGGAACAGCATACATAACTTCTTCTCTTCTTTATAACAAAGTTACTGGCACAAATGCCAGTGCCCTTCTCCGGAATTTTACTTATAATCAATCAATAAAGAGAACCATCATATTTTTTCGAAGGAGGGATCGCTATGAAAAAATGGAAAAAAATCCTGATATCTCTGATAACAGTCTTTGTACTGACCATGCTTCCGGCAGAATCGGCAATTCTGCCTGGCACAGTCTGTGTTACAGAGGCCGCTCCCAGGATTAGTTCTTCCAAGCTAAGGCAGATTCTGACACAAAAAGATGCTTCCGAGCTTGCCAACGACACTCTGGATATGGCTGTTCCATATTGGGCTGATCTTCTCAAGGGCTCCAGCATCACCCTGCGCTCCCTGGGCTTTTCAACTACAAAATAAGCTTTTCCCAAAAACAGATCGAACATACCCGGCAACACCCCTGGCTGTAACAGCCAGGGGTGTTGTACTGTCAGCTGCTTTGCAGCCTATTCCGTTAATTCTTCCAGATTCTTTTTTAATTCGAGCATCTTGTCTCTCAGCTCAGCAGCCTGCTCGAAATTCAGGTCTGCTGCCGCAGCACGCATCTGCTTCTCTACCTGAGCGATTACCTTCGTCAGTTCTTTTCGGTTCATGGATTCCGGATCCTTTTTAAGCTTCACTTCTGTCTCTGCCACCTTCTTCGAAACAGCGATCAGATCACGGACCGCCTTCTTGATCGTGGTTGGAGTGATGCCATGCTCCCTGTTGTAAGCCTCCTGTATCGCTCTCCTTCTTTCTGTCTCCGAGATTGCTTTTTCCATGGATTCTGTCATATTATCTGCATACATGATCACATGGCCTTCGCTGTTCCGGGCAGCACGGCCGATAGTCTGTACCAGGGATGTTTCCGAACGAAGGAAGCCTTCCTTATCTGCATCCAGGATCGCTACCAGCGTGATCTCCGGAATATCCAGTCCTTCTCGCAGAAGGTTGATCCCGACTAGCACATCAAACACATCCAGGCGCATATCGCGGATGATTTCCGCACGTTCCAGAGTGTCAATGTCTGAATGAAGGTATCGGACACGGATTCCCAGATCCTTCATATAATCGGTAAGGTCCTCTGCCATACGTTTGGTCAGGGTCGTGATCAGGACTTTGTTTTTCTTTTCAATTTCCTTATTTACTTCTGCTACAAGATCATCGATCTGTCCTTCGATCGGACGCACCTCCACCTTCGGATCAAGAAGCCCTGTAGGACGGATGATCTGCTCTGCGCGGAGAAGCTCATGGTCATATTCATATTCTCCCGGTGTCGCAGATACAAACATTACCTGGTCAAGCTTGTTCTCGAATTCATCAAAGCTCAATGGACGGTTATCCTTGGCAGACGGAAGTCGGAAGCCGTAATCCACCAGTGTCTGTTTACGGCTCTGATCACCGGCATACATACCGCCAACCTGGGGAACTGTCTTATGGGACTCATCTATAATAAGTAAAAAATCATCTCCGAAGTAATCCATCAGTGTATACGGCGGCTGCCCCGGTGCAAGCCCTGTCAGGTGTCTGGAATAGTTCTCGATCCCGGAGCAGAATCCCGTTTCCTTCATCATTTCCACATCAAAGTTGGTACGCTCCGCAATTCTCTGAGCCTCGATCAGCTTATCCTCACTTTTAAAGTATTCCACCTGCTGCTTCATCTCTTCCAAAATGGCATCTGCTGCACGACGGATCTGCTCCTGAGGCACAACGTAATGAGATGCAGGGAAAATCGCTGCATGGCTTTCCACACTTTTGATCTCTCCGGTAAGCACATCGATATCTGTGATACGCTCGATCTCATCTCCGAAAAACTCCACCCGTACTGCCCGGTCTGTAGAATTCGCCGGAAAGATCTCCAGCACATCACCCCGGACACGAAAGGTTCCACGGTGAAAATCCATCTCATTTCTTGTGTACTGGATATCGATCAGCTGTTTGATAACCTCATCACGGTCCTTCTCCATTCCAGGGCGAAGAGAGATCATCATATCAAAAAACTCCTGAGGTGCACCTAAGCCATAGATACAGGATACCGACGAAACCACGATCACATCCTTGCGCTCACATAAGGCTGCTGTGGCGGAGAGACGGAGCTTATCGATCTCATCGTTAGTGGATGCGTCCTTAGCGATGTAGGTATCTGTGGACGGGACATAAGCCTCCGGCTGGTAGTAGTCGTAGTAGGAGACAAAATATTCCACTGCGTTCTCAGGAAAAAATTCTTTCATCTCGCCGTAAAGCTGGGCCGCCAGTGTTTTATTGTGGGCAAGTACCAGAGTTGGTTTATTTAACTTGGCAATGACATTCGCCATTGTGAAAGTCTTACCGGAGCCAGTAACACCAAGCAAAGTCTCGAACTGGTTGCCTTCTTTAAATCCCTCGACCAATTTCTCGATGGCCTGGGGCTGATCGCCGGTTGGCTTGTATGGGGCTTTTAATTTGAACTCATTCATGGTAAATCCCTCCATTTGTGACTTTTACTATGATCATTATCAGCCAAAAATTCGTATCCAGATTCGTAACGAAAAGCTCATTTTTATAGTGAATAGATGTGTTTCTCACCTCGTTACGAATAAAAGTCACAAAACTAATATTTGCGGATAAAACAGCACTCGGAAATACCTGAAAATACTAACCTCCGGTCCTGTCATATTTTTAATGTTTGTTCTTGTAACAGTCCCTATTATATCAAATAAATTTTTGAAAGTATATAGATTAACTCAAGAAAAAAAGTACAAATGTTCGATTCTTATTTGTACTTTTTTCTTTTGCCGTCGTACGGCAGATAATTATTTCTTATTTTTAATTGAAAAAGAATTTTTATAATATCGCTTATTTTTATATTTGAAAAGTTATCCCGCTTTTGCTTACCATATTATTTTCTTAAATTAACATTCATGTAACGCCCAATATTACGCAAATTCATCGAGTCCTCTACAAACTGAAGTTCATCCCAATATGCAGACCTTTGATTATACACGCTTATAAATTATTGGTTCATCATATCCAAAAGTTCTCTTTCCATTAACTTCCATGCTTTCCGATACTTCCAGAAAATTGTTGGAAAACTTTTCCCAAAGTTTGAATGTCATTACCGGAGAGAACTGGCTTGTGCTGCCTCCCTCCCAGATTCCGTCCTTTTCATGATAAAGTGCCGGATTAAATTTTTCAGATTTTTCTAGTTTAGAGTAATCAACATTCTTCATAGAATCATATGAAAATGTATTTTTATCTTCTCCTTTTGGAATTTTATAAGAAGAAAGTAAAATTCCCTGTTCTATTTCCGTGATAAGGAAAAGATGTGGAGATGCATGACGTTTTCCATTAATTTCATAATAACTCTCTTCAACAACAAATTTTCCTTTGAAATCTTCAGGAAGGTTATTTATTTTGTCATTACAGATTGTATTTACATGTTCCGCATATGGATATGTTTTCCCTTCTGCCTGCATCTTATTAAATTGATCCTTATTATCAAAATGTCCTGTCATCATTCCTACAAAATTATCAAGTTTCATCATATACTTTACCTCCTGGTATTTGCCTAATCACACTATTCCTCTTTTGCTTTTGCCATACTGGCGATATCTCCCACTCCATTCAATACCATTGTCGGAAGATAAGCATAAGTTTTGAGTGTATCCTTCGTTGAACATCCAGAGAGAACCAATACAGTAGACATACCACTTTCCATTCCTGAAATCACATCTGTATCCATACGATCCCCAACCATTACAGCTTCTGCTGAATGACATCCAAGCATATTCAATCCTGTTCTCATCATCAGTGGATTCGGTTTCCCACAGAAATATGCCTGTGTACCTGTTGCCATTTCTATAGGTGCAATCAATGCACGACAAGCAGGAGCGATGCCGTTCTCAATCGGTCCAGAAACATCTGAGTTTGCTCCGATCAGCTTTGCACCTTTCAGAACTAAATTCGTTGCTTTTGTTAATGTATCCAATGAATAGGAGCGTCCCTCTCCCACAACAACATAATCCGGATTTACATCATTCATTGTGATACCTACATCATAAAGTGCATTTAACAGGCCGGCTTCTCCTATCACAAACGCCGAACAGCCTGCCGCCTGTTCTTTTAAAAATGCGGCTGTTGCCAATGCACTGGTATAAAAATGTTCTTCTGGCACATCAAGTCCCATCCTAGCCAGTTTCTGATTTAATTCTCGTGGTGTATATCCACTATTATTTGTCAAAAACAAATATTCTTTCTTTTCATCATGCAACCACTGGATGAATTCTGGAACACCTGGCAATATCTGATTGCCATGATAGATCACACCATCCATATCACAGATGAATCCTTTTTTTTCATTAAAATCGATTATGGATTTTATCATGTTCATGTGCGCCCTGCCTTTCTTGTTTCTTTAGAATACACCTTACTCTTTTCATAATAGAATAAAACTCTTTTTTCTACAAATACTTTTATATTATATCATCCACACATGAAATCAAATACATAGCACTGTAAAATCAAAGTAAATATTTCGATCAACAGAACCTTTTATGACAACATCTCTTTCACACAAGTACTTCGATAATCACTTGGTGATATTTTATATCTTTCTTTAAATACTCGGTTAAACGTTCTCTGACTTTCAAATCCACTATCCAGACAAATATTTGTAATAGAATCACTCGTATTTTCCAAACGATGGCATGCATAGTTCAGCCTTGCATCGTTAAGATATTGATTAAAGTTTCTATGGAATGTCTTGGAAAAGAGTCTGGATAAAACATATTTGCTCACGCCCAGGTCTTTTGCCATCTCTTCCAACGAAAACTTCTTCTTGAAATTTGCTGATATATAGGAAACTGTCTGGTAAATAAGATCGTTGCTCCCCACACTGCTCTTTTCTACCAAATTTAATTTTCCTATGCAGCGTGCCAACACAATTTGAAGATATGCCTGTGCAACAGTAATATCCGACTGTTCTGTCTCTAAAATTGCATTTATAACCCTATATACCTCCGGTTCAACCTTTTCCGCTTTGATGATTGGGTATTCAGGAGCCATGGATTGCATGATATCTGCAAATTTGGCTATCGTAAATGGCGATGCAATCAGATAAGTCGCTTTATTTACACCGGGTGTCAGTACCTGATAGTGATGAATAACATCTGGAAATACAAAGCCTATATCTCCTTTTTCCATATGGTATAGTTCCTGTCCGACACCAAGTTCTAATGATCCACTTGTTACACAAACGATCTCCAGTGCATTATGAAGATGTGGTTCAATATGTTTTGACTTCCTATTTATTGCTATGATCTCCTCTTTTGTGTCAACATATTTTAACTGCATGAAATACTCCCCTTTGCAACATTTGTCTATATCTTCTTTCGATTTGGCAAGCAATCCTTTTACACCTATCTTATAATCAACTTGTAAATAAGGAAAGGAGGAATTGCAAATGAGCAACCTAAAAAAATATCTGAATGGCCTTTTAGTATTCTACACTGAATATTTTGAGCATCCTTACCATGTATAAATACTAAAAGGACTATTTTGTGAAAACTGAATATTTTCTTAAGGCCATTTCACAAAAATGAAGTGGTCCTTTTTTATTTTCAAAATACAGTTCAATCACTTTATATATAGAAAAAAGCACTGTCTCATCGAGCAACGACCAGACAACGCTTTCTCCTGTCAATTCTAATTTATGTCTGATGCATCTGTTACTTCATCTGCAGCAATTTCTTTTTCTGCTTTCAGTTTTTTATTTGCATCTTCTACATTCATTCTTGAAAGTACAAACATAATCAATACATCAAAGATTAACGGAAGCCAAAGATACATAAACTGCATCATATCAAGTGCAGACTGCGGCTGAGTTGCATTTGTTCCGATATATCCACTGAACTCAAGCAGCCATCCAACAACAGCGGTTCCAATACCTCCACCGATTTTTACGCCAAGAGAAGTACAAGAGTACATCGTTCCGTCAATTCTCTTTCCCTGTGTAAGATAAGTGTACTCAGAGCAGGATGCGATAACTGCATTCATATCTCCCTGCCATGGTCCCTGACCTAAGGCTGCAAGAGCTGTAAATGCCATCATCAGCGGAACACTGCCCATATATCCTGCAACAACAACAAGTGCTCTACCGATGACTGCTAAGACATAACCTCTTAAGTTCAGTTTATACATACCTTTCCACTTACCAACTAATGTCGGTGTGAAAATCAGGGCAATGATCAGTGGAATATTTACTGCCCATGCAAATTGTCCAAACAAATTCTTATTTTTCAGTACCCATGTCATGTAATAAATGCCAGCTCCAATCATGGCACTATATAACTGCTGTAAAATATATGTTCCACAAATCATCATGTAATATTTGTTTTTAACAAGAAGCTTGAATGCCTGTACCATTCCGTACTTTTCATTATCATCCTTTACTTCTCCTTCGTTAAGTTCTTCCTCCGGAAGTTCCTTAACAGAAAGTGCTGAAATCGTATTTATGACAAGACCAATGATTGCATAGATAATAGCAACCGTTCTCCATGCCGCAGCATCTCCACCACATTTATCTACAAATCCAACTGTAATCGCCTGAATCAGAAGACTTGTTGAAAACGCAAAAATAAAACGGTAAGATCCCATCTGCACACGCTCTTTGCTGTTCTTTGTAATCAGTGACGTAAGTGCTGAGTAAGCAATATTGTTTGCTGTATAAAACACACCATTTAACAGTGTATAAGAGATAAAGAACCATGCGTATTTAGCCGTTGTTCCAAAGCTGACTGGTACTGCAAAGCAGCAGACCAGCGTAATGGCACAACCAATGTATCCGTATAGCATCCATGGCTTCGCTTTTCCCATTTTACTGTGTGTTTTGTCAATCATTGATCCAAAAAATATATCCGTAAAACCATCAAATAGTTTTGATACGGCAATCAGGGTACCTACGACACCTGCAGCAAGTCCTACTGAGTCCGTCAGATAGACCATCATAAAAGATGTCAGGAAGGCATAGACTACATTACCTGCAATATCACCTGATCCATATCCAATTTTGTTATACCATTTCAAATACTTTTTTTCTTCCATCGAATTTCTTTGCTCCTCATCTTCATCGCACTTAGAATTTCAAGATGTCTAACAGAGTATGATGTCTAATTCTAGTTTTTTCTCTGTTTTTGTCTGATTGCTCTGTATATCCGGACTTTACATAACAATCAGACTCTCTTTCCTTGTTTACGGGTTACATGAAACTTTATTATCCCTTTATATACGGTATCAGTGTAAACTGGAACCGGAATAATACATCATCAAATCGGTACTGCTCCAATACAACTGGACCACAACTGTTAGAACCAATGCCATTTAGTGCATAGTCAACACAAAATACTACACTATCTGATTCTGTCAGTTCATAATTATGCGTTTTCTTCTCAAGTTCTTCCTGTGTATAATAAGAAGCATTGAATGAAAATGCCTTTTCTGCGGATGCCACAATTCCATATCGGCTGTTGTTAAGTTCTACATATTCACAATCATAATGGCTTCCATTTTCCTGTGGACGAATATAGTCCTCATGTAAATCCCCTACATCTGCCCGGTACAAACCGTGGCTCGCAGCCTGATGTTTATCACAATAACTTTCCTGTGGTCCCATTCCAAAGTATCTTACAGCTGAAAGTTTTTTATCCAGGAACATCCTCACACCAAATCTCGGAAGATCCGGGAATTCATCGTCTTTTGTTACTGCAATATCTGCATCAATCTTTCCAGCAGCTTCTATTTTCCATGTAATCGTCACATCAAGAATCTTCTGTACTGTCTCTGCCACAACGGAAGCATGGCTTGTAATCTTCACACCATGTTTTCCCTGCACAACCTCTGTCGTATAGGCTCTTGTGTAAGCCTTATCATAGTGGGCTTTCTTCCATTCAGACTTGATGTACATATCGTTATCTGTTGGAGCTCTCCAAATATTTAATTCCATCGGATGGTTCAAGTATTCCCGCCCTGCGAATTTCATCTCTGTAAAGAGTGCAGTACGTTTGTCTATGGTATAAGCAAATTCACGCCCCTTGATATGAATCTGTGTATCATTTTCATTTACCTGTAATTCAGAGTCCACTACTGTTTTTGGTATCCATTTCTCTGCAAGTTTACATTTTGTATCCTCTTTACTTACCTCAATTTCATCAAATCCAAGAATATGGTCTTTATCCAACAGTGGCAATTCTTTTTTCAGATGGTAAATAAGTTTTAAATAACATTTCCCATTCTCTGGAACATTGATCTTCAGGTTTGTTTTTCCTTCCCCATGTGGTGCCACAGAAAACTCCGGAAGTATGCCTTTGCTGATCACAAGACCATCCTGTGTCAGCTCATAACTAATCTTCACATAATCTTTCAAGTCATCAAAATCCATGTAGTTATGAAGCACCAGTTCTCCGCTTTCTTTGTTATAGGAAATAACTCTTGCCGGGCGATAAACATTCTTGTATTCCAAAAGTCCTGTATGTACCGTTCTGTCCGGATATACTAATCCATCCATACAGAAGTTGCCATCATGAATTTCTTCGCCATGGTCGCCCCCATAAGCATATATAGTCTTTCCATTCTCAGCAGTTCCATGAGCAATCGCATGGTCACACCATTCCCAGACAAAGCCGCCGCACATTTTATCATTATCCTGAATCATCTGGAAGTAATCTTCAAAATCTCCAGGTCCGTTTCCCATGCTGTGACAGTACTCTACCAAAAGGAAGGGTTTGCTTCCATCTTTATCCAGATATTCCTGAATTTCGGAAAGCGCTGGGTACATCCGGCTGTACACATCCAGATTGCTGTAATCATATGTTTCATCATAATTACGGTATCTTGCACTCTCATATTGTGTGATACGTTCTGGATCAAAATTCTTTGTCCATTCCAGTGCTTTTTCAAAGTTGCAGCCATAAGCACTCTCATTTCCCATTGACCACATAACAATACAGAAACGGTTTTTGTCACGTTCCACCATGAGTTTTACGCGATCAACGATTGCCTCTTCCCATACCGGATCATCTGCAATCTTCTCATTCCATCGTTTAAACCGATTGTAATCAGTGTCTTCTTTTCTATAGATCATAAATGGACCATGAGCTTCAATATCTGCTTCATCTATTACCATGAATCCATACTTGTCACACATTTCATAGAAAAATGGTGCGTTCGGATAGTGGCTGGAACGGATCGCATTAAAATTATGCTGCTTCATTAACGTAAGATCGGTTGTAATCTGTTCCGGATTGATTGTAAATCCAGTAACCGGATCAGAATCATGTCGATTGACACCACGGAATTTAATCTTCTGTCCATTTAAATAAATAACCTGGTCTTTAATCTCTATCTTTCTTAATGCAATGTGATCTACAATTACTTCATTCTCTGTCTCAAGAATCAGTTTATATAGATATGGATTTTCTGTATTCCAAAGTTCCGGACTTGCGATTTCTAATACAGCTGTTCCTTCTTCAGCAATACTTCCTAGTGCTACAACTGCTCCGTTTCTATCTTCAATCGAAATTTTTACATTTAACGGAGAGTAGAATTTCATTTCAATTTCTACTTTCGCAAGCATATCCTCAATTCTTGTTTTAATATGATAATCACTGATTGCCTGTTTTGGGCGTTTCAAAATGTACACATCCCGGAAAATACCACTCATACGGAATTTGTCCTGATCTTCCAAATAGGAACCATCACACCACTTCATTACCAACACTGCCACCGTATTCGTTCCATCCTGAAGTACATCGGTAACATCAAACTCACTGGTCATATGCGAAACCTGGCTGTATCCTATGTAAGAGCCATTGATCCATACGTAAAAGCAACTGTCTACTCCTTCAAAGTTCAAAAAAGATTTTGGCGCTTTCTCATCTCTACTGTACTCAAAAGTATGTACATAGACTCCACACGGAATGTCCTGTGGCACATATGGTGGATCAAACGGAAATGGATACCGGATGTTTGTATACTGGTGTGTATCATATCCAGCCATCTGCCATACACTTGGAACCTGAATCTCATCAAAATTTTCTGTATCATAATTCTTCTCAAAGAAAGAATCCTGAATGTCATAGATGCTGTTAAAATACTGGAATTTCCAAGTTCCATTCAATAACTGCATACGATCTGACTCTTCTCTGTGTTCCACCAAGTTATCCATTCTTCTGGATGCCGGAATATAATAGGCTCTGGCTGGCATTGTGTTTTCGTGCAGTACGCTTAGATTTTCATAATAACGTGGTACGATCATAAATAGCTCTCCTCCAATACATATACTTTTTTGTTCTTTGTTTTCCTAAAGAAAACCTTATACTTTACTTTTTGTTTACGTTCCTTAGTTATGCTATATATATAGCTTATCCTAATTCGCAAAATATGTCTATGAATTGGATTAGACAAAATATGCACTAAATGATACAATGATAAAAAGTACGAAAAGAGGTGCTGTCCTATGTATTTGAACACCGGTTATTTGAACCACTCACATATGGATTTCAAAGACAAAAGTCGTCCGCTGATTGTAGGTAGCTGTGGTACTTACCGTCTTTCCAGACATCCCAAACTTCCGACCTACCGTCCAAAGGGTCGTCTGGATTATCAGATTATATATATCACTGCTGGTTGTGGGCATTTTCATTTTGATAATGTAAATAATGAAACGATTGTTCCAGCCGGCAACATTGTACTGTACAGACCGAAAGAACTCCAAAAATATGAATATTACGGAGAAGATAAGACAGAAGTATACTGGATTCACTTCACAGGAAGCAATGTAAAAAATATCTTACGTCAATATGGGTTTCCGGATAAAGAACGTGTCTTTCAAGTGGGTACATCTAATGAATATGAACAAATTTTCAAACGTATCATTATCGAGCTGCAACGCTGTCAAGACAATTATGAGGAAATGCTTGTCCTTTTGCTACGTCATCTTCTGATCAGTTTCCACCGGGAACTGACAAGAGAGCACATATTAAAAAATGAATACCTTGATCATGAGATGGATAATGCTGTTACCTTTTTCAGTGAAAACTACAATCAAAATATCAATATTGATGATTATGCTGCCTCACGAGGCATGAGTGTCAGCTGGTTTATCCGAAATTTCAAAAAATATACCGGTTCTACACCAATGCAATTCATTGTGGGAATCCGCATCAACAATGCTCAGATGTTACTTGAAACAACAACTTATTCCATCCATGAGATTTCTAAGATTGTCGGATATGATAACCAGCTTTATTTCAGTCGGCTTTTTCACAAGTTGAAAGGATATTCGCCGAGAGAATACCGAAAAATAAGAAATAGGTTATGAAATCTATAATGTCATAAAAAGTGAACTACTCGGCAACTTAGTTACCAGAGCATCTGAAATCTGGCGGGATACCGCCTTTTTTCAGGGTACGTCCATGACACCAATACTGCTTGCCTTTCGGCTATACAGCTACTTTTATTATTTCTGGATTTTTTAGTCCGGTTACGGACAGTGTCTTCTCTTTTCCGGATGCGGAAAGATATTTCCGCAGGATATTAAATGCGCCTACTGCATCTGCATTGTAGCTTACTCCTTCAGTTATATACATGCCCCGTTCTTTTCGGTTTGTTGCTTCTGCATATCTTTTTGATACTTCCGGTGATAACGGACTGCACTGGCTGGTATAGCTTTCCTCCTGTTTTATCAATTGGATCCCATACAGTTTCAGCTTATATCCCAGCATGATATACAGCTTGTTATATGGCAGTCCGTGAAACTTCTGGTTGACCTTATGCCCCATATCCTTCTCTTTACGGATATTTCGGATATCTCCCACAACCACACAGCGGATATCTTCTTTTCTGCAGTATTCTGCAATCCATCTGGTCACTTTATGAAGATAATCCTTCACTGTATTCTGCTTTTTTCTGTAAAGTCTCTGGATATGTTTCGATGATCTTGGATATTTTATCCCTCTTTCCGATTGCTGCGCATACCAGACAGACTGCACTCTGGCGATCTCTTTATGAAAGTATCTTTCCAATGAAAGATATCTCCTTCCAAGGATAAAAGTCCGACCGTTTCCGGAATCATAACAGGTCATCAGATTATGAAGTCCAGGATCAATAGATAAATAATGTCCATTCTGGGAAAGCTGCTCTGTCCCTTCGATCTCATAGATAACGATAAGGTCACATTTTCCGTTTTCCGGCGGATAGATCCGCAATTGTTTTATATGATCCATGTCCCTGAAAATCTTATTTTCAAGATATAGAAATCTTTCATGGATCCCGTAGGTTTCTTCCATATAGCTTTTCAGATCCTTTGGCAGAGACAGCCGCAACCGATCTGAACCTTTCTCATGCCGGATCCCCATCTGCATGTATGTGACCGGGATATTGTCCTGTTTAAAACGGGGCGGATTTGGATCTTTGACCCCTCCGGTCTTTTTCAGGACATAAAAAGATCTCCATGCTTTGTCCAGCTGTTTGCAGATCTCCTGTGCTATCTGTGACGGAAGCTGTCTGTACCACAGATCTCCTTTATGCGCTTTTTTCTGATAATACCAGTCAGGATACTTTTCCAGTCCCAGCTCTTTATAATGATGACGTTCGTAGTTGCAGACATTCCAGAGTTTGGAAGCTGCATAACACATATGCCCTATGATATTGGAATATTCCGGCCGGATCTTTACAGATGTTCTGTGTGACAGCAGCATTCCTCTTCCCCCTTTGGACAGCTATGCAGATAGAAATCTACACTCCACCTTGGTTTAATACGACTTGCTCTGATGCTCAATATAACGGCGGATATTCTCCTCAGATACAGATCCGATCGTTTCCACATAATAGGAATGGTTCCACAGCTCTCCCTTCCATAGCTGGTCTCTTATTTCCTGAAAACGTTCGAACAGTTTTCTACCGGTGATCCCCTTCAGATACTTGACGATCGCTGTTATGGACAGCTTTGGTGGAGCTGATACAAAACAGTGGACATGATCACCTTCACCACATTCAAATAAATGAACGGTAAAACCTTTATCCTCAGCGATCTGCTGCACCAGTTCCTTTAGGTATTCCTCAATTTCTGGGTTTAATATCTTCCGCCGGTATTTCACCGACCACACCATATGGTAATTAATATTACACACACAAGTCCTGTAATGTATTAGATTTTCTTTCATACATATAGTATAACATAACGAATAAAAATGCGCAGCAAAAATCGAACATATTTTCGAATGATTATATGCCGGTTACGGCATTAATATCAAGGGATTGGGAGATTATTATATTATTTCAATGTGCAGATATGCACAATCTTGCGCTTTCATCTCGGTAATTGAATTGCCGAGGATTCCCGCTTATTGTCCTAAATGCCAAAAAAGGATGCCAACGAATCAAATCAGATTACGTGACATCCTCTTCTTTTTATTAGTGCTATTTTATAAATTCAACCGAATAGTAATACATGTACTCATTATCTGTATCTATATGCTCCCCTGCAATATCCTGTATTGGCAACGAGCTTAATCCTTTTTCTCCATAAATCAGTGCTGCTAATCCTTGCTCTGTTCCATACTCTATCCTGCATTTGTTTTCAATAGTCGTTGCTGATCTTCCATAATATTCCCTGTTTTTAACTCCCTCCAAAATTGGTATTTCTGTCATATATTTTGAATATTTATCTGCTGCGATGAGCTTTGCAGTAAAATTATCAAAATCCGGTGTAATGACAATCAATCCATTTGTGGAAGATTTCACATCTTCATAGGAAAGTTCCAAAACTTTTTTATGTGAAACTCGTTGTCCAAGCTGATATTCTGACAAGTAAATAGATAACGTTTTAAATGTATCCCTTGAATTGTATCGAAACATCATTGTTCCATCAATTCCTGATAACAATTCAGCAGTTTTCATTTCTATACTATCTGAGTCTACTGCTTCAATATAGTTTTGTGGTTGTCGCAATTTATTACATACGATGGATCCAAAAGTAACCATAGATATTCCCACTACAATAAGAAGCACTATAATGATTGACCAGTTTTTCGATAGCCTGAGGCTAGTCTCCTGTGGGTTGTATTCGGAGTGTAATTTGAAATGATCCATACGGTTCTCCTTGTTGTTCTGAAATTTGTGGATATGTAAATACTGCCTGTTACTATATGTAAAGAGAGTGCTTTTATCTTTATTATTGTTGCTTTTACAGTATATCATTCAGAGTAAAAAAATTTATCCAAAAAGCTTCGGCTCATTCTCGATCAAATCTTCTGCCAGATATTTTGCATCCATATTTTCTATTCCATAACTATCATTTGAAATTTGTTCTGCAAGTTTACTGGAATAAAATGGATAGTTCACAATCCACTTGTTAAAATGTGCTTCACTTTTTGCAATAGGCTTAATATCCGTGTCATGATCCATATTAAAGTCATAGGTCATGTACGAGAGCTGTTGTGCATATGCCTTTAATTCCAGATCTGATATATCTGCCAGAATCATAATGTCCACATCAGAATCCGGACGAAAGTCACCCCTTGCACATGAACCATAAAGGATTATCTGGCGTACATAGGAACCATAGATCTTCTTGATCTCTTCTACATACTGTTCGATTAAATCCTGCATCATCTTTGGCATATATCATCCCTCATTTTCTACTGATCATTCTATGCTCTGCTTACTTCTTAATTTTATTATAACCAGTTTACCCTTGTTTCTCAATCAGTATTTTCCATGTATCAATTTTACTGTTACTGAGAACGGAGTGAACAGTAACATCTTCTCAGTTTCCCGTAAAAAAAGCTGCCCGCATTTACGGACAGCTTTTTTGGCGTTATTTACAGTTTTCTCCTTTTTTGTCAGATTCCCTCATACCGTGCGATCTGGGAATAGATGTAGGAATTGTAGGTAAGTCCTGGTTCGTATCTTCTGTACAGGAACATAAGCTCGCTGGACTGTTTGCTGTCAACAGCTTTGGATACATACTCAACCTGCTGACGCAGAGATGCGAAGTATGCCTTTGCTGCTGTTGCAAAATATTTTCTGTTTGTATTATCATTCTGGCCGTTTGCCAGTTTTATTCGCAGATTTTCCATCTGGGACTGAAGATATCTTGTATTACAGATAGTGATCCATGCCTTATTGTAAGCTGAGATCGATGGCTGGATTCCGCTGAATGCCTTGCCCACCAGTTTAAATCCCCATTTTGCTACAAGGGTATAGCTGGAAGCACCCAGCTTCTGCCCCTTCCATACAGTATTTACGATACCTTTTGTTATAAGATCATTGGTAAGGTCTGCTGTTTCACTCAGAATATCATCTGCTATATAATCCACCGCCATACTGTAGATATCCTTACTGTACCACTGTTCCAGCTTATTCAGTCCTGTATAAAGACCACTGTCTGTCGGAACCAGATGCATCAGCTGTACGATCTGATCATATTCTACATGCAGGACCAGCATCCAGGAGATCACAAAGTCATAAAGGTCTAATCCCTTTCCAATTGCTTTGTTCGCTTTTTCGATCTTGCCCCAGTTATCCGTAAACAGTTTAAATGCATTATTCAGTTTGCTGGCATCTACCGCTCCATTTAAAAACTTTGAGGAAACTGTCCGGGCAAACTGATAACGGGTTCTCCCGTCCAGTTTAAAGCTTTCACGGATATTCTTGGCTTCACCGAAAAATCCATTTATTACTTTCAACAGATCTGCCAGCGAATCATATCTTCTGTTCCAGTCCTCTTCCTGCATACTCTGAAGAAGTTCTCTGGCCATCTCCATGTTAAGCTTATCTTCACTGTAGCTTACACCGGTAAAATGTTCAAATATGGCTTTTACATTCGGTGTGCCTGCTTCCAGCTGGCTGATCAGTGCTGCTGCCATATCATCAAATTTACTTTTTGATGCCATTGCAGTATAGGATTCACTCTGCAATTCTTTTGCAACCTTGCTGATCTCTGCATTTCCAAGGTAATCTGCATGATCTGTAAGGAATTCTTCTTCTGACATCTTCACGAAACTTGAAAGGAAGTTTTCTCCGTAAACATAGGAGGTAAGGCTTGCGTTTTTAAGTTTTTCATTGCCTGCGCCCCAGGAAATGGACTGAGTCCATCCTCTTTTGATTCCGGCATAAGCTGCTTCCGCAAGGCTTTCGCAGCCCTGGAAAGCATTTTTTCCGATTCTGGTCACATAACCGAAAACGTGTACCTTGCCGATAGCCCGGCAGTTTTCAAAAGCAGAATCTCCGATAGTCTCCAGATTTAACGGAAGATACAGCGCTCCCCCCATTGTGGTACATCCGGAGAAAGTATTTGCTTCAATGATAGTAAGCTCGTAAGGAAGCCTGATCATGGTAAGTGCAGAACAGTTCATAAACGCTGCGGCTCCAATGGATGTAACCGTTTCCGGTAATTCGATATTTTTAAGTTTTTTACAGTTCTTAAAGGCATTTGCGCCGATCTTCTTAAGTGCAGAAGAATTGCTGACCTCACTGAGGCTGCTACAGCCCTCAAATGCACTGGCTCCAATGGTATTTACGCTGGAAGGAATGCTTACGGACGTTATCGTCGTATTGTTCTTAAACAGTCCCGCCCCCAGTGCTGTTACTTTTCTTGCAGAGGAAGCTATGCTCAGGCTTGACGGAATACCGACCTTGGAATTCTTTCCATAATATCTTACCAGGGTTATGGTTCCGTTATTGTTCTGTTCATAAGCCCATTCCTTGCCGTAAACGGCAAAACCGTTCACCTCCACCGTAATGGTTTTGGTTGTCTTTGGGTAAACATGATGCTTACTCTCTTTTGCGGTGAGCCTGATGGTGATCTTTCCTCTACCCTTTGCCGTAAGCTTGTCTCCGCCGGTGATCCATGCTTCTCCATTTAATCCGGATGCATTCACGCTGCAGGTAACTGCCGCCTCATCCAGTGCCTTGACTCTTAATGGCTTCGCCAGAAGTTCGCCGGAGGTAACATAGGTATTGGCTTTTGTACCTTTTTTCATTCCGTCCGGATTTAAGGTAATGTTCTGTTTTCCCTGAAGAACCGCAAGAGCCTTTTTGGATACTGCCTTGTAATGCTTTGTGGCGCCTACATTTACGGTAATATAAGAATATCCCGTCTTCTGAAGTGTCGCCTTACTTCCGTTTAGCTTTGCAACGGAAGAATTGCTGCTCTTAAAGGTGATCTTCGGTTTATCTGCCTTACCTCCGTTGATCTTTGTGGAAATGGTGAACGTTTTTCCTTTATTGCCGGCTCCTTTGATCACATTGGATACCTTCAGTGTACGTGCAGCCTTATTGATCTTGAAATTTTTCTTTACAGATTTTGATCCTGCAAAAGCACCCGATCCCTTAATAGTCACACTTCCGGTTCCCGGCTCTTTGCTTTTGGTCGATGCCTTATAATCCTTACCGGATTTTAAGGTTATACCGTTAAATTTTACCGTTACCTTTGGAAGGGATGCCTTTCCGTTCCAGGTACGGCTTCCAACGGTGATCTTTGCCTTGGTCAGATCTGCTTTTGCCCAGTGTGCGTATAATGTCAAATCCTCGGGCAGAAGTAATAAAGACTTGGAAGTGATCTTCGTGCCGCCTTTTCCTGCTCTGGTATACCATCCCAGGAAATAATATCCCTTATAGACAGGTACCGGAAGGGTTCCGAATGCCTCTCCCTTTTTCAGGAGCTTTGTCTTCTGTTTCTCCGACAGCACTGCTTTTTTCGCATTTTTGTTGAATGTGATCTTAAAGTTTAATTTTTCTGTGGTTCCTACGGAAACAAACTTGAATGAGTGGTCCTTTGCGTAGCTTTCTGCATAGGATCCTGTATATCCGTAAATGGCAAAATTTTCTGATACGCCATCAAAAAGGCTATCATTCAGCTTTGTAACCCCGGAAGGGATCGTAGCATTCTTCAGGGAACTGCACTCCGCAAAAATATTGGAGCCTGTTCCATTTGCAATATTCCGGGAAGGAAATGTGATCTTCTCCAGTGCCGTGCATGCTTTAAAGACCTCAGATCCCATATAGACCAGCGATTCCGGAAGCTGGATTTCCTTCAGCGCACTGCATTTCAGAAATGCATCATTGTCGATCTGTGTTACGTTCTTTGGAATATTCACCTTTGTAAGCCCTGTACAGCCGCTGAAGGCATAGGACTCAATTTTTTTCACTGTATCCGGGATCTCTACGGTTTCAAGGCCTTTACAGTTCTCAAAAATGCTGTAGGGAACATTATCGATTCCCTTTGCGAATGTAACCTTTTTAAGATTGGAACAATCTACAAAAGGTCCTGCTTCCCGGTAAGCAGTATCAACACCTGCCGGCACATTGATCTCGTTAAGGCCTGTACAGCCTCCAAAGGCACTTCCTCCAAGAAATTCCAGTCCTTCCGGAAATACGATCCTGTCAATATTTTTACAGCCATAGAACGCAGAACCATTGATGACTTTCAGGGATGCCGGAAGTTCACTTCTGCTCAGCTTCAGATCCGTACAGTTCCAGAATGCATCTGCATCGATAGATTCCAGGTTTTTGGGCAGTGTGATCTCTTTAAGATATCCGCAGTTACAGAATGCCCGATAGCCGATTTTTTTTACGGAATCCGGCAGAACCACTTCCTCCAGCATGAGCATTGACCCCGGTGAATAAAAAATACCTCTCGGGATTTCTTCCATTCCCTGCTCAAATGTAACCTTCTTAAGTGTCGTCAGACCTGCAAACGGTCCTCCCCATGCTCTGTTGGCTGCGGTATAATCCTCTGTTTTCATCTGTGGCGGAATATTGATTTCTGTAAGACTGGTTTCGCTGAACGCACTGCCTCTTAAAACCTTCAGTGTGGAAGGCAGCTGGATCTTGCTCAGACTTTTACAGTTATTAAAGGCTCCTGCTTCGATAGACTCAAGCTTTGCGGAAAGATGGACATCTTTCAGATTGACGCAGCTGTTAAACGCATTTTTTTCGATATTTGTCACACTGTCCGGTATATTGATACTGAGAAGCCCGGTACAGCTTAAAAAGAATCCCTTGGGGATCGAGGTAATGCCTTCTCCGAAGGTTACATTCCGCAGTGCGCTGCATCGTGCAAATACGCCTGCATAGGCCGGACTTTCCCCGATGGCTCCATCCGCCTTTACAGATGCCGGTATATGAACAGAATTCAGTGCCGTACAGCCCTGAAAAACACCGGCACAGATGGTAACTCCATTATCCGGAAGTGAAATACTGCGAACAGAAGTACAGCCGCTGAAGGCTTCCCTTTCCACTCTCTTCACCGTTGACGGAATGACCACCTCAGTCATGTTAATGCAGTTCGCATAGGCTCCTCCTGCGATCTCCGTAACCGGATAGCCTGCGATACTTGAAGGGATCTTTCCGTCTGTCTGCTGACAGCGGTCCTCCCCGGTCTTTTTCCCGTCTTTGTCAAAATGCTGATCATAGACCACTGAAAGGATCGTTACTTCCCCATTGGATACCTTATAGTTAAGTCCGTTCCAGACGCCTGTGGTACCTGCGCCGGCTTCTTCTGTCTGGCCATCCTCAAAAGCAGATTCCTGTTCTCCGTCAGCCGGCTCTGGCAGAAGCTCCTGTGTTTCTTCCTCCTCTGTCATTTCCTCTGATGGCTGAATTTCTTCCGCTTCACCAGTGTCCGTGTTTTCGTCGGAAAGGATATCTTCCTGTACCTCCTCTTCTCCGGCTTCTTCTGTGTCTGCTTCCGGTTCTTCTTCAATTTCTTCTGTTTCCGGTTTCTCTTCCGTGTACAGAGAGTTTTCTTCACCGGAAGTAAACTCTGCCGCATTTGCCAGCCACGGTGTATACACACTTGTTGCCAGCATTGTCACTGTCAGAAGCAGTGCCAGTTTTCTCTTCATCTTACTCTCCTCCTTTTTCTTTTTCATAAATATTTATGGGAATGGTTTATTCCCGTTCAAAGACGACTTTGCCGCCAAGAACTGTCATATCCACCTTCACCGTCTTGATCTCATCGGGATCAATGGAATAAATATCTTTCTCAAGAACTACAAGATCCGCGTTTTTCCCGGTTTCAATCGTTCCGTTCTCCTTCTCTGTATAGGAAGCGTAAGCTGCGTTTTTTGTAAAAAGCTTCACCGCCTCATCTACAGACATTTTTTCGGATGGGATCCAGCCTTCCTGTGGCTGACCGCTGATATTTTTGCGGGTGACTGCAAAATAAATATTCTCCATGGCATCAAAGCTTACCACAGGAGCATCCGAACCGCCGGACGTATGGATTCCCATATCCAGCATGCTCTTCCATGCATACACCTTATCCATACGGTGTGCGCCGATGGCAGGTTCCACTGTGTTCATATCCAGATCGATAAATACCGGCTGGATATATGCCAGAAGATCCTGGTCTTTCATCCCCTGCAAAATACGCGGATTGGTGATCTGGCAATGCACGATACCATGTCTGCCCTTTTTATTATCCTTCCGGTAAGGAGATTTCGCTGCTGCCTCAATGACCATATCCATGGCACGATCGCCGATACAGTGTACCGCTGCCTGCATCTGATGCTGGTCAAAAAAAGCAAACAGATCGTCAAGCTCCTCCTGACTGAATGTGATGATCCCGGTATTTCCCGGCGAATCCTCGTAAGGCTCATTCATGGCCGCTGTTCTTGCACCAAGGGAACCATCTTGGATCAGCTTCATTGGTCCGACAGTAAAGTGATACCCCCTCTGTCCGGTACGATATCCTTCCTCAATAAAAGCCTTCGCATCCTCCGCCCGCTCAAAAAGGCACTGCTCATAATGGCGGATACTCAGCTCTCCTCTGGCATCCAGTGCCTTATAGGAGGCCATGATCCGACGCCAGTTTTTCCCCGGAAGTGAAGCAAGATCATCGGACTGTACACCTGTAAATCCACATTCATTCAGCTTCTTCGCACTGTATTTGATGTAGTCTTCCACTTCTTCCTGGGATGGTGCTTCCAATACGGAAGAATAAAACTGTACTGCATTCTCCTTCAGAAGTCCGGTATCCAGGTCAACCTCCTTCTCAATCTCCGGGAACTCCGGGATTTTTTTCAGAAGCTCCAGACCGCAGCTGTTGCACACAGCCACATGCCCGCAGACACGCACCATAATGATGGGGATTTCCGTTGAGAGCGCATCCAGCTCATCCTTGTGCGGATAGCGTGGCTTATCAAAATGCTCCTCATTCCAGCCTCTGCAGTAGAGCCAGGTCAGCTTCTGACCTTTGCTCTCCTCCAGTCTTTTTTTTGCTGCGGCAAGCATTTCCTCAACACTTGTGCAGTCAAACAGTTTTACAGATCTTTCCACAAATGCATAATGCAGCATATGCATATGTGTATCCACAAAACCGGGCAGCATCAGCCTTCCCTTAAGGTCGATCCGCTTTTTGCAGGAAAAAGCTTCCGCTTCTTTATCAGTTCCCACAAAAACGATCCGGCCATTTTCGATTCCCACAGCCTCTGCCACTTTTTCACTGTCATCCAGTGTTCTTATACATCCGTTAAAAAAAATTGTATCCACTGTTTATTTTTCCTCTTTTTCTTTTTTATCCTCGTAGAAAAGTGCCATATCCTTGTCTACCTTTCCGATTCCCATGTAACGCGCCTTGTAATCCTTCAGCAGTTTAAAGAAAGTACCACTTAAGATAAACAATGTGGCAACATTTACAAATGTAGGGAATACGGTTGTAAAGTCTGCAATTACCCACAGCTGCGCCGGTGTTCCGTTTCCGTAAAGAGTAAGCACTGTGACCAGAAGACCCCATAATGGTGTTCCAAGGATAAAAACCTTCTCTGCAATCTTCAGAACCTTCTGATTATTTTTCAGCCAGTGCTTCAGGATCACGCTGTAGTAGGTGAACCATCCGGTTGATGTTGTTAATCCAAAAAGAAAAATACTGATCGCGATCAGTGCTCTCGCAATGGAGCCCATTCCAGACTCAAATGCTGTCAGTGTCAGCTCTGATCCCTGAAGTCCTGAATTCCAGTAGCCGGTGATGATAACAACAAGACCTGTCATGGAGCAGACTACGATGGTGTCTGCAAATACCTCAAATGCTCCCATCAGTCCCTGTTTTACAGGATGGTCTGTCTTTGCGGAAGCATGGATCATAGGAGATGTTCCCCAGCCTGCCTCGTTGCTGTATACGGAACGGGCAAAGCCAAGACGCATTGCTGTTGCAACACCGGCTCCCATAAATCCGCCGACTGCCGCCTGTGTTGTAAATGCACCCTTGAAGATCAGTCCAAAGGTTTCCGGCAGCTTGTCAAAATTCACTACCAGTATTGCGAGAGAGCCTACAATGTAAAGCATACACATGATCGGTGTCATATAGGAAGAGATCACGCCGACTTTCTTTACACCGCCGATGATGATCAGATAGATCGCTGCCACATACAAAAGTGACGGTACGATGTACGGCAGGTGGAAGGTACTTCCGACAGCCTCTGATACTGTATAATTCTGCAAAGTAATGAACCATGTCATGAAAATACAGCCGCCGAACAGTACTGCAAAAAGTTTCCAGAAGGGAAGCTTTTTCTCTCCGCCAAGCCCCTTCTGCATGTAGTAGGTCGGGCCTCCCTGGTACTCACCGTTTGGCTGTTTCTCTCTGTAGTATACAGCAAGTGTTACCTCTGCCATCTTGATGACCATGGCAAGAAGCGCTGCGATCCAGAGCCAGAATAATGCCCCAGGTCCTCCTGTTGCAATAGCCGTTGCAACACCGGACATATTGGATACACCAACAGTACCTCCGATCGCAATGGAAATAGCCTGGAACGGTGTCAGGCTCTTTCCGTCATCTCCGCCTTCCTGGCGACGTTCTTTACTGAACATGTTTTTCACAATGTAACCAAAATGGCGAAACTGGAAGAAACCGGAACGTACTGTCAGATATACGCCTGTAGCGAGGATCGTGATCAGCAACGGCAGTCCCCAGAGCCAGTTGGTCAGATTTTCAAATAATTCAAACATCTTTTCCTCTCCTGTCCTTCTTATTTTTTGTCTTTTGCATCCACTCGGAAAATCTGTGTATAGAATATAAAAAATCCCCGGAACATGAAGGCAGATACGGATACCCGGTGTTCCCGACATACAGCTCTTCTGCCATATATCTGCGAGCCCCGTTTCTATCCTCTTTATCCTTCATGCTCTGGGGATCTTACATTTCAGCCCACGAATCTTCCAAACGATGACAGTATATCACAGTTCCGGAGGAATTTCTACTTTTTCTGTTTGAATTTTGTATTTTTATTCATTTTTCGTGAATATTACTATTTTACCGTATGGATTCCGGATACTCCACCCCTTCCGGCATGGAATCCCATTCGTTAAGGCCAAGGCTCTGCTTGAATTTCGCCTGTTCAAGCGTAAGCGTCGGGAGATCATCCTGCAGATAATCCATCAGCTCGCTGATGCCTTCCCTTGTCTTGTTATTTACCATAAAGATCCTCTCACAGCCCATGTTCTCCATCCACTGTCTGACCATGGGAATGTTGGCATGGGGAGAATCCACCTTGGTGATGATCCCGATCAGCGGCCGTAGTAGAAAATTCCTGCTGCCGTCACTAAACAGGTTAAAGGGCTCATTGGCTGCCTGTACAATGGCGATCACATCCGCCTCAAAGGAAAAGCAGGCCAGTCCTACGCTGAAATGCTTGGATTCCGCATATTCTCCCGGTGAATCAATAGTATCTTCATTTGTATTGGTATACTGAGTCTTATGATAATGAAGCTCTTCCCCTTTAAGCGCCTGTGTCAGGGATGTTTTGCCGGCTTCACTTCGACCCATCAGAAAAATTTTTTTCATTTTTTATCCCGTCCTGCCTCAGCTTCTGTGGATCTTACAGACATCGAATTTCAATGTCTCATGGAAAAATCGTACCACTTCCTCCACGGCTGTCATCACTTCCGTAAAACCGCCTGTCAGGATCAGCGTCCCGCAGAAACGATCCATAAATCCTACTTCCACATGAGCTGCCTTCACTGCAACATCTGCCGCAACCACGATTGCCTCCCAGGGTGTGACACGGACCATGCCGATGGCATCTCCTCTGTGATCTTCACCTTCATGAACACCGATATGTAACGCAAGATTCTCATATATCGATCTGTCATTTGGTGTAAAAACATGTGCAAAGGAAAGCTCCTTTCCAGGTACTCTCACCCGGGTCAGCCGAAGTCTTCTTCCCTTAAGGTTCTCATAATCATCATGAAACAGCCTCTCCAGCAGTTCTTCCTTTGTTATCCGTTCTTCCATGGTACACTTCCTTATCTCTTGGTGATATTGCATACTACATATCCCAGAGTATCACGGAAATAATCCACGATCTCCTCCATTGCAGTCTGCACATCGGAAATCTCTCCTGTTATGATCAGTGTTCCTGTAAAACGGTCTGCAAATCCAAGATACACATTACCGCTCTTCACAGCAATATCGGATGCGATCACAGCAGACTCGGAAGGTGTCATGTTCATGATACCAATTGCAGATGATCCATAGTCCACCTGCGGATTCAGTCCAAGCTTCTGATATATGATAGGTGCCGGACCACCCATGATATGGGCAAATGTGATCTCCTTACCGGCTACGGTTTCCTGTACGATTCTGATCTGATCTCTATGTTCATCCGCCATTGATGATTCCTCGCTTTCAAAAATTTCGTATTACAGCATTTTTTTAATTACTGCTATATTCTTCCCGATCGATCTATAGCACTCTCAGAAATTACTGCATCAAGTTCAGCTGTGCAAAACATAATTTGATGCGTCAGATGTTCTCGACGTACGTAATATTCGATAAGCCGGACTCTGTTCATCCGGCTTATAATTTCCCTACGTTAAATTTTACTATCTGAGCCTCTTAATGTCAATACAATTCTTCGAAAATAAGGCAAAAAACAACGTTAATCGAAATATAAATCCACAGAAAACAACATCTATTTCCACATCAGGATAAAAATCATTCAAAAATCTGCTCAGAACTCAAACACCTTCTTAATACTGTCATAATGTAGGAATTTTCCCTCTGCGGCAAACGCCCGGATCTGCTCCAGGGTTGCAAACATATATCCGTCTGTCTCTTCTGTCTGAAGCTTCAGATCCTTATCCTCCACATCCATGACAAAACGGTACACATCCACAAAGTAATTATCTCCTTCCCCCGGGTTCTCTCTTTTATATGTAAAAAGGTATCCGCCCTCTGCCTCACTGGCGTCCAGTCCGGTCTCCTCTTTCACCTCACGGAGTACTGCATCACGGGAAGCCTCTCCTGCCTGGGCTGCACCGCCGGAAACCTCCCACCAGCCCGGAGCCCAGGCCTTTGTCATCACACGTTTAGTAATAAGAAAGGTCTTGTCCGGTCTTGCTACCACGCCCAAAACTGTCAGATGATACTCTCCATCCTTTAAACACCAGTCATTGCGCTTCATAGTTCGTCCTGTCGGTTTCTTATCTGCATCGTAAATATCCCAGAATTCCATTTTATCTATCTCCTGTCTTTTTACAGAACGCGGAAATACAGTCTTACATTTGATCCGTTTCAGCCTGCCCGTTTCTCCGTTTTCTGTATCTTTTTTATTTGTTATGATAACACGTTAAAATCATATATGTAAACCCCTGGATCCGATACCATTTTCCAGTTAGCGTTACCGTTCTACATCTGTTTTTTTCACATTATAAACATGCAAGTACCTGCAGCCTGAAAGATGATACACAAAAATCTATAGATTATTTTTATTATATCGCTCGTATTATGAATTAGTTTTATAGATTATTTTGTTATATAATTAACACAAACAAACGATTCTATTTAAAATAACCAGGGAGGTTTTTTTCAGATGAAGAATGATTATCCGCATATTTTTTCCCCATTAACCGTTAAAAATATGACTATCAAGAACCGTATTGTTATGATGCCGATGGGCACCAACTACGGTGAACAGAACGGCGAAATGAGTTTTCTTCATATCAATTATTATGAGCAGCGTGCGAAGGGTGGCACAGGTCTCATCATCGTAGAGAACGCAAGCATCGATTCCCCGCAAGGCTCCAACGGAACCACACAGCTGCGCATCGACCATGACAACTATCTGCCACGTCTTTTCAAATTCTGTGAAAATATTCATAGATACGGAACAAAGATCGCGATCCAGATCAACCATGCCGGAGCTTCCGCTGTTTCTTCCAGGATCAACATGCAGCCGGTTTCCGCATCTGACGTTCCATCCAAAGAAGGCGGCGAGATCCCGCGACCTCTTTCCAAAGACGAGATCCTTCACATCGTAAAAAAATACGGTGAGGCTGCAAAACGTGCACAGACAGCTGGCTTTGACGCGGTAGAGATCCATGCAGGACACTCCTATCTGATCAGTCAGTTCCTCTCCCCGATCACAAACAAGCGTACCGACGAGTTCGGCGGATCTGTTGAGAACCGTACCCGTTTCTGCCGTATGGTCATCGATGAGGTAAGGAAACAGGTAGGACCTTTCTTCCCGATCATGCTCCGTCTCAGTGCGGATGAGCTGATGGAAGGCGGAAATACACTGGAGGATACTCTGGAATACCTGGATTATCTTCAGGAAGAGGTTGATATCTTTGATGTTTCCTGCGGACTTAACGGTTCCATCCAGTACCAGATCGATGCAAATTATCTCCCGGACGGATGGCGTTCCTACATGGCAAAGGCCGTAAGAGAAAAATTCAACAAGCCATGTATCTCCATGGGTAATGTCCGTGACCCGAAGGTTGCTGAGCGTATCCTGGCTGACGGTGATGCAGACTTGATCGGTATGGGCCGTGGTCTGATCGCAGACCCTGCATGGGTAAACAAGGTTGCCACAGGTCATGAGTGTGACCTCCGCAAATGTATCTCCTGTAACGTTGGCTGTGCCGGAAACCGTATCGGTGTAAACCGTCCGATCCGCTGTACTGTAAACCCATCTGTTCTTGAGGGCGATGTATATAAGAAAAAACATGTAAATAAAAACTGCAACGTAGTCGTTATCGGCGGCGGCACTGCCGGACTGGAAGCTGCCTGTACAGCCGCAGAGGTTGGATGCAATACCTTCCTTCTGGAAAAAGGCAATGAGCTTGGCGGACTTGCATCTCTGATCTCAAAGATCCCTGCAAAGAACCGTCTTGCTGATTTCCCGCACTATCTCATGCATCGTGCTGAACAGCTTGATAATCTTTACATCTTCAAAAACACAGAAGGAACACCGGAAAACATCCGCAAGTTCCATCCGAATATCATCGTAAGCTCCACCGGCTCCGCTCCGCTTCTGCCTCCGATCGCAGGACTGAAGGATCGTATTGACAACGAGAAACATAATATTTATTCTATTCTTGGTATGATCAGCCACATTAATGATTTTCCGAAGGATCTGGAAGGCAAAAAGGTTGTTGTTGTAGGCGGCGGTGCTGTAGGTCTTGATGTTGTGGAATTCTTTGCTGACAGAAACGCAGACATCTCTATCGTTGAGATGATGGATCAGATCGGACGTGATCTTGACCCGGTAAGCAAAAATGACACAAAGACCATGATGAAAAAACACAATGTACATCAGCTTACAAAAACTGCTCTCCTTGAGGTTAAGGATTCTTCCTTCCTTGTCAGGGGCGACGGTGAGCCTTATGAGTTTCCATTTGAGTACGGCTTCGTATGTCTCGGAATGAGAGCTCAGGGACAGCTTTACCAGAACCTCACAGAGGAATTTTCTTCTGAGGATGTTGAGATCATGAACATCGGCGACAGCCAGAGAGCAAGACGAATCATTGACGGTACCCAGGAAGGACGCAATATCCTTACCATTCTTGAGCAGAAGGGATACCTTTAATATTTTTCCGCTATACCCTTTCCGGGAATATTTCAATCCTTCTACCGGAAAGTGTATATAGATCTGTTACAGTTCACTCGGTGATCCGTAACATAGTTTTTCCACGTCTTCCTCCCCCGCAGCCGTCCGGAGAATGTCCGCAACTTCTTCAGATCTATGTGGCGGGAGGTTTAAAAAAGACAAATCTTCATCCAGATTTTACCAATGAGAGGAGTTATTACCATGTCAGAAAGAATCACAGGACATACCGAACTGATTGGTCTTATGGCATATCCGATCCGCCACTCCAGCTCTCCTGCCATGCAGAATGAAGCTTTTGCAAAGCTTGGCTATGATTATGCATATCTTGCATTTGAGATTGGTGCAGACGAGATCGAGGATGCTGTAAAGGCCATCCGTACTCTGAAAATGAGAGGTTCCAACGTTTCCATGCCGAACAAAACTCTGGTAGGCCAGTACCTTGACGAGCTTTCACCGGCAGCAGAAATGTGCGGCGCTGTAAACACCATCGTTAATGATCATGGTCATCTTACAGGCCATATCACAGACGGTATCGGATTTATGGCAGCACTGAAAGACAATAACATCAACGCCATCGGAAAGAAAATGACCATCGTAGGTGCAGGTGGTGCCGCAACTGCTATCGAGATCCAGGCAGCACTTGACGGTGTAGGCGAGATCGTGATCTTCAACCGCAAAGATGAATTCTGGGACCGTGCAGTATCTACGGTAGAAAAGATCAACACCAGAACTTCAAGCCATGCTGTTCTCTATGATCTGGCAGATCTTGACCAGCTGAAAACAGAAATGGCTGACAGTTATATTTTCGTAAATGCGACAGGTGTTGGAATGAAACCACTGGAAGGTCAGTCCGTTGTTCCGGACAAGTCTTACTTCCGCCCGGAGCTTATCGTTGTTGACGTGCCTTACTCCCCTCTTAAAACTGCTATGCGTTCTATGGCAAAGGAAGTTGGCTGCAAGACAATGAACGGCCTTGGCATGATGCTTTTCCAAGGCTCCGCTGCATTTGAACTGTGGACCGGCGAACCGATGCCGATCGAACATATGAAAGAGATTCTTAACATCAGATACGACGACTAAACTGCTATCTGTTCCTGTCGTATCAGAAAGGACCATTATGAAAACAGTTCAGGTAAGAAATATCACACTCGGAGAGGGAAGACCGAAGATCTGTGTCCCGATCGTGGGACAGACAAAGGATGATATCCTCCTTGAGGCAGGGACCTTCGCAAGGATACCCGTAGACGTTGTGGAATGGCGTGTTGACTGGTTTGAGGACGTTTTTGACACAGACAAGGTTCTGGATGTGGCAAAAGATCTCCAGACCGTTTTAAAGGACACTCCGATCCTCTTCACCTTCCGTACGGCAAAGGAAGGCGGAGAAAAAGCAATCTCCAATAAAGATTACAAAGCTCTTAACATGGCCGTTGCAAAGAGCGGCTATGTAGATCTCATTGATGTAGAAGCCTTCACAGGTGAGGAGATCGTAAAAAGCATGATCCAGGAAGCACACAGCTATGGCGTAAAGGTCATCGCTTCCAACCATGATTTTGACGCAACTCCTGCGAAGGATGAGATCGTGCGCCGTCTCTGCATGATGCAGGACTATGGCGCAGATATCCCCAAAATGGCTGTTATGCCAAGAAACAAACAGGACGTGCTTACACTCTTAAGTGCCACTCTGGAAATGTCCGAGCAGTTCGCCGACCGCCCGATCATTACCATGTCCATGGCAGGTACCGGTGTTGTCAGCCGTCTTACAGGCGAGACTTTTGGTTCCGCCCTTACCTTCGGTGCAGCTACAAAAGCTTCCGCACCGGGACAGATCAATGTCAACGAGCTTGAACAGGTTCTTGACATTATCCACAAAAGCCTGTGATCCTGTGACCTCCCATAAAAAGGATCTACAGTAGATTTTTGTAACAGAACGCGAATTATAAACCAATTTTTAAACCCAATTGATGTAACAAATTTTTGCAATTTTAATCCCATAATAGCAAATCTATTAAAATAATAATTAAAAACAACAAATCTCATGACAAAAAAAGAAGTGTGCTGACCCATCCAGCACACTTCTTCTTTTTCTGTTTTTTATATCTTTGTTATTCCTCTGATCAATTTTTATCCTCGATGGCATTCTCCTCTTTCTTTCTGGGATCCCAGTTTGAAAGGAAGATATTCAGACCGAAGCCTACAGCCAGGGCCCATGCGGATGCCCATGCAGTTCCCTGGGTTGCAAGCACAGCTGCCATAACACCTGCGATCATCTTGTCACGGTCTGTTCTGCAGTAATCCATACCGATCCTTGCACAGACAAAGGCCTGGAACATCAGAGTAATGGAGGAACCGACTCCGAAGATCGGACGGAAGAAGCTTACAACCGGAATGATCAGCACACTTAAAAACGTTGCAATACGGAAGGATGCCATACCGCCGATCAGAGACTTCATAGCTTTCTTTCCCTCCTTGTAACGGATGGAAACAGATACTGTCATTCCAACCCATAACGGACCGGAAAGCGGCGGAAACGGCGCAATGACGGAAAGGATCAGGTTCCTGATGCCGCTGACCAGGTTGGAACGGCTGGAATTGAAATCAATATACTCATCGTTTCTGGACTGACGTGCCTCTGTAACCAGTGTCTCTGTGGTAACAAAATCACCAAATGCGATAACATAGCATACAAGTGCCAGAGGAAGCGCTTTGACAAACATGGAGACCGGCGGGATTCCCACACCAAAGATACTTACCTGTGAGATGATCTCTTTGAACTGCGGGATCTTGATAAAGGTTCCCAGCTCCAAACCAGGCGCATCCAGTTCTCCTACAAGAAGACCTACCACCATGGCGATCAGATACGGGAAAAGGTTTCCATACCTGGCAACAAGATCCAGGAATTTGTTGTTCTTTCTCTTCTCCTGATATTTATCTGAAAAGCTGATCAGGATCAGAAGGCCTACACCGGCAACGATCGCCAGCGGATACTTATGCATGTTGCCGCCCTCTCCCAGCTGTCCTGCCATAACCGTCACCGGCGCAGCAAGAAGGATACCACCCTTAACAGAATTTGGTACTGCATGGACAAATTTATCCGCAAGCTTGGTGATGCCCATAAATATGAACACGAGACCAACCAGCATCTGCAGGGCGATCATTGCCTGGATACGTTCTTTTCCCATAGGGAAGCCTTCCAGGAATACGATCGTCAACGGAAGGGTCGGTGTGATCCATCCCGGTACAACCGGATCACCAAGTAAGCTGTGTAGCATATACAGCATGGTCTCTATGATCACACAGCTCCATGCCAGCTCATAAGGCAATCCCAGATATTGTTCCAGATAAGGAACCGCCGCCAGTGCCGTAACCCCGAGGATCAGGCCCTGGATAAACTCTACGGACTCAATTTTATAGTGAATAAACGGAAAACGAATCTGAAATGGCCCAAACGGAATGTAGGGCAGTTCGTTTTCTCTTCGCTGTCTTGCTGCACGTGCCATAACGATTCTCCTTTATCGTTTTTTTGATAATACATATATAGTATCTTTTATTTTGTAAGTTTGTTAATTAACAAACATTTTCAGAAACGGTAAAGTCCAATCCGGGAATTGTTCCCGAATTGGAACTTTGTTTTGCACAGATTCAGTCATCTTTGTCTGTATCCATACAATGATTCACTTTTTTTACTGTAGTCAAACGGATATTCACCCCAAGGGATTTCCTTGATTCAGTCAAGCCTCTTTTCCACGGTTCATCTTAACGAACAGTGCAAGAAGGATTCCTATGAATGTCACTGCCATATTGAGAAGCAGGATCATTCTCGGAGCACTGGTTCCGGCAGTCTTTGTAATGTAGCCGGCCAGTGTCAGAATGGTGTAGTTCGCAACGCTGGATGCGATCATGACCATGGATGTTGCAGTTCCCTTGTTTTCCGGGAAGAACTCCGCAGTTGTGGAAACAGCCAGCTGAAGCACACCGCCTGCGCCTGCAAAACCGATCACAAATCCACCGATAAGACAGATTGTCGGATTCTGGATAAAGTAGCAAAGTCCCAGCATGATGAAAGAGATCAGCGGATAAATGATCAGGATATTGATCTCCTTCAGTCCTTTTTTGATAAATACAGAGGAACACAGGATCGCTGCAAAGGTTCCTACTGCATAAAAGGACTGGATCTTGGAAGGATCACTTAAGTTATAAAGCTTTCCGAGCTCCTGGTTACAGTTCAGCCACAGCATGAATGTAGAAGAGCTTGTAAATCCGATGAGGATTGCTGCAAGAGCTGCAGGAGTGATCTTTAATTTTGCTTTTTCTTTCTTTACTGTACCTGCTGTATTTCTCTCCGGGAATGGCAGGAACAGGATCAGGATTCCATCGATAAAGATCGCAGCACCTGCAACAATAAAAATGGTTCTGTAGGACATATTCGCCGCTGCTACAAATCCGATGAGGAAAGGAAGCAGAAACTGGCTGATACACATGGAGAATTTTGTAAACAGGTTCGCTACAGAAGGATTGTTTACATAAATCTCCATACATGTCGGGCTTACGCAGGTGTCCAGGAAGGAGTTTGCGATACCGCCTACAATGGCAAAGGCGTAGGCAACTCCCATAGACGGAGCAAATGCGATTCCCATAAAGTATGCTGCATAACAGATCACGCCGATGATTCCGCTTAATCTGCGTCCGAATTTGTCGGACAGGGGACCGGAAAATGGAAGAGAGATCAGTCTTCCAAGTCCCAATGCAGCGATTACAGATACTACCATGCTGACATCCATAGTTCCGTCACTTAAGGCCTTGGCTCCCCAGTGAGCTGCAAACTCCGGTTTGTACTGACCCATGATGGAAGCACCGATTCCGTGAATGAAATATGTAAAGTACAGCGCAATAGAAGTAATTACTAAATTTTTCTTACCTGTCTGGCTCATTTTTCTTATTTCCCTTCGTTCTCAGCCTGGAATTTCTGGTATTCAGCTGTCGGCATCTCAAGACCTGTATAAAGCTTGTAAGATGCTGCACCCTGCCACAGAAGCATTCCTTTTCCGCCTACTGCAAGTTTTACGCCTGCCTCTTTTGCCTCTTTTACCATTCTTGTCTCTGCCGGATTGTATACGCAGTCAGCAACAACAAGATCTTTATGGAACATGGATTTGTCAACAAGAGTAAGGTCGTCATGTGGTTTCATACCTGCAAGTGTTCCGTTTGCAAGGATATCAGCGTTTGCGATCTCTTCTCTCAGTTTGTCCTGATCGTCAAGGCAGTATACATTTACTTTGCAGTCCGGTACTTCTTTTGCAAGTTTCTCAGCTGTTCCTTTTGCTCTTTCAAGGAATGGATCATTAGGGTTGAAGATTGCGATGGAAGCAGCTCCGTCAAGGGCACACTGTACAGTAAGAGCTGTTGCAGCTCCGCCTGCTCCCAGAACTACCATCTTTTTGCCTTTTACATCAACGCCATGCTCTTTTAAGTTGCGGACAAAACCGATACCGTCTGTGATATGTCCTACAAGCTTTCCATCCTCGTTAACGATGGTATTTACAGCACCGATGATCTTTGCTGCCGGTGAAAGCTCGTCTACACACTGGGCAACTTTGTTCTTGCAAGGCATGGTTACGTTGCATCCTCTCATCTTGAACAGACGCATTGCATCAAGAGCTGCCGGAACCTGGTCCTCTTTGATATCGAATGCCATGTAAGCATAGTCCAGGTTATGGTACTGGAAGCTGAAGTTGTACATAGCCGGGGATCCGGAATGTCCCACAGGGCTTCCGATCAGTGCAAGTAAACCAGTTGTTCCTTTAATTCTCTGTTCCATTTCTTTTTACCTCCTGCATTTTCCCCTGGCAGACAGCGGATATATCTTCTCTGGTGTCTGCCGGGGCATCTTTTTAATTTTTATACCGTCCGGTTTATTGGATAGATTGGCAGATCAGATCCTGGAAGCTACCTCGTAAGCCTCTTTTGTTGCATCCAGTGCACGTCTTGCACGGATAGCATCTCCGATCACATGTGTCTCAGGCACAAGATCTTTGATCTTCTCTTCCAGAGGATTGTAGTTGCGGAATCCCATGGAAAGGATCACAGAATCATATCCTCTTGACTCGTGACGTACTCCGTCAGCGGTCTCATATTCTACACCGTCTTCATAGAATTTGCATACCTTTGCTCCGGTGATCTCCTTGATTCCGTAGTCCTCGAAATCCTTCATCAGATATACTCTGTGCTCGTGGATCACGTCTGCACCTACAGTATCACGGAACTCGATAACCGTTACATCATGCTCCTGCTCACCTAAGAATGCAGCTGTCTCGCATCCAACCATTCCACCGCCGACAACGAGAACCTTTTTGCCTGCTGCTCTCTTGCCATCCAGAAGGTCAGAGCCGTGGATGATAGCCGGATTGTCGATTCCCTCGATCGGAAGGATCAAAGTCTTGGAACCGGTTGCGATGATCACTCTGTCCGGCTTCTCTTCTTTGATAAGCTCCGGAGTTACCTCACAGTTCATCACGATCTTAACGCCATCCTTCTGACAGCGATGGATGTAGCTGCGGATCATGTTCGTGATGTCACCTTTTCCTGGCGGATATGCGGCAAGTCTCATGTTTCCGCCGAGAATATCCCCTGCCTCATAAAGTGTTACCTCATGGCCTCTCTCCTTTGCGATAAATGCGGCAGAAAGTCCTGCAACACCACCACCGATAACCATAACCTTCTTCGGCTCCTCAGCTTTCTCAAGCGGCTCTGCCTCATGACCCAGGAACGGGTTTGTCAGACAGCATACCGGATTTCCTGCATACATGTTTGCAACGCAGCCCTGAAGACAGGCAATACAAGGAGTCATATCCTCAAGACGCTCTTCCTGTGCCTTCTTCGGCATAGCCGGATCTGCAAGGCTCTGACGCCCGAATGCCACAAGGTCAGCTCTTCCTTCTTTTACCATCAGCTCTGCGAACTGTGGCTCTGTATAACGTCCAACTGTGATCACCGGGATATTTACCGCACGTTTGATCTCTTCAACCTCTGCTGCGGAAAATCCACCGTGGATAACGGTCGGTGCCCACATAAACTCATCCTTGATATGAACAGCACGGGATACATGAAGTCCGTCCAGTCCACAGCTTTCCAGATATGCTGCGATCGCTGCACTGTCGTGGACATCAAGTCCGCCCGGAACCTCGTCTGCACAGTTGATTCTTGCAAGAACTGCAATTTTTCCCTGTGTTGCTTTTTTAACTTCCTCAATGATCAGACGGGAGAAACGCATACGGTTTTCAAAACATCCGCCAAACTCATCCACTCTTTTGTTTGTTCTCGGAGAAAGGAAGGTACTTACCAGATAACCGTGTGCCATATGGATCTCAACAGCATCCGCTCCTGCTTCCATTGCTCTTCTTGCTGCCTCACCGTAGCCTTTGATCAGCTCGTAAACTTCCTCAGTTGTAAGCTGCTTCGGAATATCACGTCCGCATACAGACGGAATGCTGGTTGCTGCTGTGATCGGTGCTCCTGCGTTCTTTGCATTTCCCTCAGGACCTGCGTTCTGAAGCTGGATGGACACCTTTGCTCCTTCTGCATGACATCCGTCGATGACCTTGCGGAAGCTTTCGATAGTGGAGTCATCATAAAGACATGGTTTACGCGGGCCGCCCTTTGCGCCCTTGTGAACTACAGTAGCCTCGATGGTGATCAGGCCAAATCCGCCTTTTGCTCTTTCTCTGTAATATGCAGCGGACTGCTCACTCATTGTTCCGTCTGTGTTTGCAAAGTTGTTTCCCATTGGCGGAACAACAAAACGGTTCTTTACTGTCATAGGACCGATCTCGATCGGCTGAAACATCGCATTGAATTTCATATGCGTTCTCCTTTCCTTTGAAACAATCTTTTTTCTCTCACGGGAACGCCCTGTCACCGGTATGACGTCGGAAACAGGGACCCGTCTGAAATATCAGTTTCTTATATTAATTACAGTACTTCCGGCCAAGCCTCTTCCAGTACCTTCTTTGTGTTCTCATATGTATGTTTTGCAGCATACTCGATACCTTTTTCAAGGTTTGCATCGCTGATAACCTCTACGCCGATGGCATTTGGCTTAATGCCTTTTTCTTTGATCATTTTTACGAACGGCACAGTTGTTCCGATTCCTGTTCCAGGAGCAAGACGGTCATGCATGGACTCATCTCTTAAGATCGTTGTTGCATATGGTCTTTCCCATACATCGTTGATCTGGATGGATACGATCTTGTCTGCCGGGATTCCCTCAAGTACGGAAAGCTCAATCGGCTGGTTTGCTCTTACCCAGTGCCATGTATCAAGGATCAGTTTTGCATTCTCGCAGTCAGCAGCTTTTACAACAGCCCAGCCCTTTTTCACATCCGGGATTCCGCTGTATGGCATTGGCTCAACACCGATGATGTATTTGCCTGCTCTGTGGCAAAGCTCACGAAGCTTCTGCGCTGTGTACTCTACGGAATAGTTCTCCATCAGTCCGCAGTTGATCTGTTTTACGTTAAATAATTCACACATATGGAAGCAAAGCTGTTCTTTGTATTTCTGCTCATAGGAACGATGCTCCTCTGCCCACTGCACGATGTACTCAACCTCTGTTACCTTCATGTCATATTTATCCAGGATTGCCAGGATATCCTCGTCGAAAAGTCCCTCATTCAGGGCATCTACGTAGGTTTCTGCTCTCAGACCGATTCCCTCATAGCCAGCCTCTTTGGCAGCTTTTACACGGTCCTCAAATTTACACTGATCTCCAAGTGTCCAGGAACTGATTGTGATTGGAAATTCTTTTGACATGATAATTCCTCCTGAAAATATAAATAATTTTATTTGTTTTTTTTTAATTATTTTGTATCTTTTTTCTATAAGCATTATATAACTTTGTTAAATACAAAACAAATTGATTGTACCAGGAGAATTCATAGATTTTATCAATATATCATGTTATACTATATAAAACATATTCAGCCGTATTGCCGCCGTCACAGCATACGGCCCGGCAAATCTCTTATGTCTGTCAGACTTACCGGGGATCTGTCCGAAGCAAAACATTCAGATAAACTTACGAAAGGAGTATTGAAAAATGAATCTGTATCATCTTCGCTATTTCGTGACACTGGCTCATCTGGAACATTATACAAAAGCTGCGGATGTTCTGGCCATCACACAGCCCAGCCTAAGTCACGCGATCTCTTCTCTGGAGGAAGAGCTTGGAGTGAAATTATTTGAAAAAAACGGACGGAATGTTTCTCTCACCAAATATGGCAAGTCTTTTCTGGAGGATGTGGAACAAACCCTGAACCGGCTGGATTCCTCTGTAAACGGTCTCCAGCTTGCAGGAAAGGGAGAAGGACAGATCGATGTGGCTTTTCTCAGAACTCTGGGTGTTGACTTTATGCCAAAGATCATCCGCAGCTTTCTTAATGCCAATAAGGGAAAACAGATTCATTTCAATCTGTTCTGTGATAAGGTGCTTACCGGCGATATCCTCACCGGACTGAAAGAGAAGAAATACGATATCGGCTTCTGTTCCAAATTTGACGACGAACCACTGATCGAATTTATTCCGGTTGCCAAGCAGGATCTGGTCGTCATCGTTCCGCCGGAACATCCTCTTGCTGAGAAATCCGAGATCCATCTGGAGGAAACGCTTCCATACAAGCAGATCATCTTCAAGAAGAGAAGCGGTCTCCGCCAGATCATTGACCAGTTATTTAAGAGCATTGGTCAGTACCCGGATGTGGCTTTTGAGATCGATGAGGATCAGGTTGCCGCAGGGTTTGTTGCCAATGATTTCGGCATCTGCATTGCACCGGATATCCCGATCCTGCACTCTCTGAACCTTAAGATCCTGCCCCTTGTCTCTCCAAGCTGGCAGCGGAATTTCTACATGGCCATGCTGAAGGATGTATACCATCCGCCGGTCGTGGAAGCCTTTAAGAAATTTGTGATCGAGGAAACCTCGAGGGAGATTTTTTATAAGACCAATTAAACGATCTGTTCATCTGCAAATATATGGTCCGGATCTTTTATATCATAAAGGACAGCTGTCCGATCTCCGTTCTGTTTCTGTACGGTTTATCGGACAGCTGTCCCTTTTATATGTAAAACTATTCTGTTTTATGATCAGCAGTTATTTATTTGCCTCTGCCTCACGAAGTCTGTGGATCAGCTCCTCGCAGATCTCAAGCTCACTCTTTCCGTCTGTCTCAACAACTATATCTGCTGCTGCCTCATATTTCGCGCGACGTTTTTCCAACAGATCAGCGATAAATGAAACATTTTTGTTGTTCTCAAGTAAAGGACGGTCATGATTATCCTTTACACGTTCCAGAATAGTTTCCGGCTTTGCAGTCAGAAGTACAACACGGCCATTTTTTTTCATCTCGGTAACATTGCGCTCCCGCATCGGAACACCACCGCCACAGGATACTACAACATTCGATCTGGACTGCATCTCGATCAGAAGATTTGTCTCGAGCTCACGGAAATACTCTTCACCGTAAGTCTCAAAGATATCGGAAATGCTCATTCCCTGTCTCTCCACGATACACTGATCCATCTCCACAACATCCATGGCAAGAACATTCTTCAGATAATCGGAGATCGTAGATTTACCAGCTCCCATAAATCCGATCAGGAAGATATTATAATTGAAAAGATTTCTGGACTGGATCCTTTTACTGTTCTGTGTGATGCTTGCAAAAACATCATTGACCTCTTTCTTATGACGTCTGCCTTCCATTCTGGCTTCCAGCCATCCTTTCTGCTTCGCCTCCTGTTCCGGCTGAAGTACCGGAAGATCGTTAGCTTCCTTGTATACCATGATGTCCTCTACGATCCTGTTTCTCATAAGGAGTGCGTCCAGGATGATCTCATCGCACTGTCCAAGGCTTTCTCTTAATACTTCTAACTGGTTCATAATATCTCCTTTACTTCGTTCATTTTATTACGGATTTCCGTCATCACTTTATCACTTTAAATCAAGTATCTGTCCTTATTATACCAACTGGTCATTTTTATCTCAACCCAAATTTTCATTGAATTTACGCATGTGATCTATAGATTATTTTTATAATTTTTAGGCACGGCAAAGATATCTGACGCAGGACTTCACGCTATGATGGACTGGATTGTTTGCAGTAATTTATGGAATTGCTATAGTATTCACGCCAGGATCTGTGTCAAAAAAATCTCCGCCCTATTATAGAAGCAGAGATTTTTTACAGAAATTATATCACCAAGATTCTACTGTATCACTTCATAGATCCGGTAATGCTTATATATATAATCCCGGAACTGCTCCACAAGCGCACTTGGATACCGGTTTTTCATCATTCCCATATATATATATCGGCGATAGTGAAGATTCTCGATATTTAAGATTTTCACAGGAAGTGTATGGATCACCGGTACATCCGGCACAATGCCTACCCCAAATTCCTCCGCCACCATACCTGCCAGTGCACCATCCTCTTCTACCTCAAAGGCCGTCTCCGGTGAAAGTCCTTCCTTTTCGAAAAGCTCCCGGATCACAAAATACAGTCCGCTTGCAGGGGTAAAGGTCACCTGCGGATACTGTCCCAGCTCTTTTATGGTCACTGAATTTCGGTCTGCAAGAGCATGGTTCTCAGGCACTACAGCCACCAGCTTTTCTTCTGACACCGGCACAAAGCTGATTTCCTTCTCTCCCTCTGCCCGGGAACAGAAGATCACGTCGAATTTCTCTTCCTTCAGACCCCGGATCAGACTTCCGGTAGCTGCATTCTGAAAACGGAAATCAATCTTCTTCCCCTCCTGTTCATTAAGGAACCCCCGGACAAGCTCCGGGATAAATCTGCGTCCCTGGGTATGGATATATCCGATGGAAATACTTCCTCCCGGAATCCTTGCCGCTTCCTGTATCCTCTCCACACCAAGATTCAGGATATGTAAGGAGTCCTGCACATATTTCAGAAACATTTCCCCGTATTTGGTCATGGTCACATTTCTTCCGTGACGCTCAAAAAGTGGAACCTGCAGTTCCTTTTCAAGGTTGGAGATCGCATGGCTCAGGCTTGGCTGGGTTATATCCAGCCTCTTGGCTGCTCTGGTATAATTTTCGATCTGGGCAAGAGTCACAAAATATGTGAGCTGATTTAAGTTCATATGTCAAAAAATCCTTTCTTTCCTCCGCGCGAGAGACCTTCAGGCAGGTAAGCTCAGACACCTCGCTGCCTGGTCTGTTTCACACTCCAAGGCTCAGGAGTTCTTTTCCCGCCGCAAGTCTCTCATAAAACTGCTCATAAAAATCTCGCTTCTCATCATAAGGCTTCCTGTAAAACTGGTTTACCACATACATGTTCAGGTTTCGGATCAGATCACTGTCCTCGCTCTCATAGAGAACCGCCTGGACATCCAGAAGAAAATAATGCCAGTCACAGACAAATTTTTCGTAATTTCGAAAATCCGGAGTATCTACCCATTTCCGGACCTTGATCTTACTGCGGCTGGTCTTTTTGCACTCGTGGATCTGAAGAATGTATTTAAAACTCCCGTCCTCATAGTATCTTCCCAGCGGGAACAAACGGCAGAAGCCCGGACGGAAGCTGTGGATGGAGCATCTTCCGTTGCCATTCAGAAATACGCATCGTTCCTCTGCCCCTGTCATCCTAAGATGCGGCAGAATATTTCCGTCTGTGACGCCAAGCTCTATTTTTCCGGCAAGCAGCTGGTCCACACTTAAGTGAAGTCCCTGACTTAACCGCCATACATCCAGCGGATCCAGTACAACAGAATCTCCCATTCCCGTACAGCAGTCAAAACAGCCCTTACAGTCCTGACAGTCTGCCTTTACCATGTCATTTGCCTCGTATAAACGACCGTCGGAAATTTCCTCCAGTGTAACCTCCCGCCGCATTAGACAAGTGCCTCCAGTCCTGTAACTCCCCAGTCCTCAGCCAGGCTTTTCAACCCGTCCAGAATCTCCTCCCTGGAATAATCGTGATCATCCAGGTAATCTACGTCCATATCATTGAGATGCAGATAAAAGGTAAGGGCAAGCTCCAGATAATCCGGATCATCTTCCTCCATGTTCATAAGAAGCTCATTTTCCGCTCCGTTGATGTCACCCTCATCAGCAAGTCCGATAACCTTCTTAAAAAGCTGGTCTGCCTCTGTATAATCTGCCTCTGCTGCAGGAAGTGTATACTGCGGCATATCTCCCTTAAGAAGAAGTCTTGTGATCAGTCTTGCGATATCCTGAATATTTCCTGACATTCTGTCATCCTGTAATCCCAAATCGTTTTCCTCTCTTTCTGCTGTCCTGTTCTGCCAGACACATTTCTCCGACCGACGTATCTGCATCCGGTCCTCCGCTCATCCGAACCCCGGATATCTGGACAGGCAATTTATTTAATCCAGTTTAATTCCTGACAACGCCTGCGCAAATGCATTGTTCACCGGCTCATTGGCCTCTTTCTGCTGTTTCTTAAGATAACGCTGCACATCACGCTTATTCACACCTGCACCCTCTTTGGCTCGTCTTGCCTGGAAGGATGAAAGCTTTTCTTTATAGCCGCACTGACATACAAAGGTCTCTTCTTTTCCCTTCAGAAGCATCTCCATACGCTTATGGCATTTCGGACAGCGCGCATTGGTGGTCCTGGATACTGTCTCTCTGTATCCGCATTCCCGGTCCTCGCACACCAGCATTTTGGCATTCTTTCCGTTGACTGCCAGAAGATGTTTGCCGCAGTTAGGGCACTTCTTGTTTGTCATATTGTCATGGCGGAAGGTTCCCTGTCCGCCTTTGATCTCATCTACGATCTCACAGGCATATTTACGAATCCCTGTGAGGAATTTATCCTGACGGAGCTTTCCGTTTGCAATATCACTGAGCTTCATCTCCCAGTCTGCGGTAAGCTCCGGCTTTTTCAGTTCTTCCGGAACCAGCTCCAGAAGCTGTTTCGCCTTGGAGGTAATGTAGATCTCATTGCCTCTTTTTTCCATCATAAAGCTGTTGAAAAGCTTCTCGATGATGTCCGCTCTTGTGGCTACCGTTCCAAGTCCACCGGTCTCACCAAGGGTTTTTGCCGCTTTTTTGTCGTGGCTTTCCATAAAATGAACCGGATTTTCCATGGCACCAAGAAGTGTGGCCTCTGTAAATCTGGCCGGTGGTTTTGTTTTGCCTGCTGTAAGAGCTGATCCTTCCACAGTAAGTATCTGACCTTCCGTAAGCTCCGGAAGCTTCTGGTCTTTCAGCTTATCACCGGATTCCTCTTCATCCTCATCCTGCCAGCCGCCTTCATAGACTTCTCTCCATCCGGCACTTTTTACAATACGTCCGCTTGCAGCGAAAGTTTCTCCTGCTGCAGTTCCTTCCATGCTTACCAGCTCATATACAGCCGGCGGATACAGCACGCTCAGGAAACGGCGTACTACCATATCGTAAATCTTTCGTTCCTCGTTGGTCATATGATCCAGCTGTACAAACTGTTCTGTAGGAATGATGGCATGATGGTCACTGACTTTTTTGTCATCCACAAAGCCAGCACTGGTCTGGATTGGTTTATTGGCCAGTACACCGGCAAGTTTCCGATAAGGACCTGTCCCGCATGCCTGAAGACGCTCTTTAATGGTAGGAACTACATCTTTTCCTATATATCTGGAATCCGTTCTTGGGTAGGTAAGGACCTTGTGATTCTCGTAGAGCCTCTGCATGATATTCAGAGTTTCCTTTGCAGAAAAGCCGTATTTCTGATTGGCTTCTCTCTGAAGAGTGGTCAGGTCATAAAGCCCCGGCGCATAGGTCTTCTTCGGCTTTCTGGAAACCTTTGTTATGGTAAGGCTGCTTTTTCCTGCCTTTGTCTGGATCTCCTGGGCACGCTCCTTCTTAAAGGTGCGGAGGCTTCCGCTTTTTCCGTCACGCCAGGTCCAGCGTACATTTCCCGCCTGCAGAGTGATCCCGTAATAATCCTCCGGCTTAAATTCCCGGATCTCCTGCTCTCTTCTTGCGATCATGGCAAGGGTGGGGGTCTGCACACGTCCGCAGGAAAGCTGGGCATTATATTTACAGGTCAGTGCTCTGGTCCCGTTCATTCCCACCAGCCAGTCCGCCTCCGCCCTGGCCTGTGCCGCACGGTAAAGATCATCATAATCATGGCCGTTTTTAAGGTGGGCAAAGCCGTCACGGATCGCTTTGTCCGTTACGGACGAGATCCACAGACGCTTAATAGGCTTATGGCAGTCTGCCTTTGCAAGGATCCACCTTGCTACCAGTTCTCCCTCACGTCCGGCATCTGTGGCAATGATGATCTCCCCAATATCTTTCCTGTAAAGCTGGGTTTTCACCGCATTGTACTGCCTGGAGGTCTGGCGTATCACCACCAGTTTCATTTTCTCCGGCATCATGGGGAGCGTAGAAAGCTCCCATTTGGTATATTTTTTATCGTATTCTTCCGGATCTGCCAGTGTTACCAGATGTCCCAGGGCCCAGGTCACTACATAGTCTTTTCCTTCCAGGGTTCCGTTCCCCTTCTGACTGCAGTGGAGGACTCTGGCAATGTCTCTGGCAACGGATGGCTTCTCCGCAATTACTAATGATTTCATATTTTTTTCTTTCACCTCTTACTCTTTGGAGCCTGTTTTTCAGAGCTCCGGGGTTCAACTATTATAGCATGAAAAAAGCACTTCGTCCAGAAAAGGGCCGAAGCCTTTTTCCGTCGAAATGCTCTTTACTTTCATATTACTCTCAGCAGCTGTTCATGCACATTTTCCGCTGATCTTATAGCCCACTCCACGAACGGTTTCCACCAGATCTCCTGCCGGTCCAAGCTTCTGGCGAAGGGTACGGATATGTACATCTACGGTTCTGCTCTCCCCGTCGAATTCATATCCCCAGATCTGATTTAAAAGCTGTGTTCTGGAAAGAACCGTACCACTGTTTTTCAGAAGGAGACAAAGCATCTCGTATTCTTTCAGTGTCAGATTCACAGGCTCCTGATCAACAGTTACCTCATGTCTTCCCGGACATACATAAAGATTTTCCATACGATACTCCTCTGCGCCATTGTCCTCTGATCTCCGAAGAAGGGCACGTACCCTGGAGATTAGCTCCATCATGCGGAACGGCTTCGGAATGTAATCATCTGCACCGCTGTCCAGACCTACCACGGTATCAAACTCACTTCCTTTTGCAGTAAGTATGATCACCGGAAGTTTCCGCACATCCGGACGGATACGGATTTTTTTTAAAATAGACAGTCCGTCTTCCTCCGGAAGCATAATGTCCAGAAGCACCAGTGAAGGCAGTTCTTTTTCCAGCGCTTTCCAGAAAAGTGATGGCCGTTCAAAGCCCTGTGCCTCCAGCCCCTGACTGTTTAATGTATATACAACAAGTTCACGGATACTTTCATCATCTTCCACAAGATATATCATAATTTTCCTCCAGCTTCATTTTTCATCTGATACGTGCAAGTATAAAGTGCATTCGTAAAATCCAGCATAGAAAAAAGGTTAAGTTTATGTAAAATATAGAAATCCTTAAGAAATTTTAATTTGTAAAAGCCGAACGTCAATGTTATGATAAAGCTGACAGTTGTCTGGAGGTTTTTTATTATGTATTCTTTTATTGTGAATCCCAATTCAAGATCCGGTGAGGGACGTAATGTCTGGAACCGGCTTCGCAGCATCATGGAAAGTCAGGGGATCTCATATCAGTATTTTCTCACAGAATATGTGGGACACGCCACAGTACTGGCACGAAGGATCAGTGCCGCCGGAACACCGGAGGATCCGGTAACTCTGGTAACAGTAGGCGGTGACGGCACTATTTATGAAGTACTTACCGGGATCATTGATCTGTCTTCGGTTGTTTTCGGATTTATTCCGGTCGGGTCCGGCAACGATTTCTGCCGCAGTATGGGCCTGCCCTTTGATCCTTTTGAAGCGCTTCGCTCTATTCTTGAGAACAGACGGACCATTTTCATGGATGTTCCTGTTCTCCACCTTGGCAGCCATTCCTACCGTTTCGGCATCAGTGCAGGAATGGGCTACGATGCGGCAATCTGTCAGGAAGTCCTGATCACACCTGGCAAAAAATTTCTCAACCGTCTCCATATGGGTAAACTCATCTACCTTATGGTGGCACTGAAGCAATTTCTCTTCCTTACTCCGTCCCCGGTCACGATAACACTTGACGGAAACAAACCACAAACCTTCAGCAGGACTTGGTTTGCGGCTGTAATGAACCAGAAATATGAAGGCGGAGGCTTTAAATTCTGTCCAGACGCCAGTCCGGAGGATGGTTTACTGGATGTGATCGTTATTGAAGGAATCTCCAAGCTGAAAATGCTGTTCTGCCTGCCGAGCGCTCTCTGGGGAAAACATACCCGCATTCGCGGTGTACATATTTTACAGTGCAGGAACGTACATATTACAAGTGCCCATTCCCTTCCTGTGCATAAAGACGGAGAATCCGGCGGAATCCAGCGTGAATTTTCTGTGACCATTGAAAAGAAACCTTTAAAAATCATAATGCCTGTGTTATAGTAGCAGGTAGATACTTAACAAAAAAGAAGCTTAAGGCTGACATCAGCCATACCTCAAGAAAAGGAGCGGCAAAATGTTGAGTAAAATTAAAAAATACAGGCACGGTTTTATCATAGCGATCTATTTCGTTGCCTATCTTATCCTGTTTGGATATCTGGAGCAGCGGCCTGTACGAGCCTACCATGTTGTACATACTGTTTTTGATGATATGATCCCGTTCTGCGAGATTTTTATTATTCCGTACCTTTTATGGTTTCCATATGTGGTAATGACGGTTGTGTATTTCCTGTTTCGCAATAAGAATAAAAAGGAATATTTCCAGCTGATCTTCAACCTGATGATGGGAATGACGGTTTTCCTTGTTGTTTCCTACATCTATCCGAACGTTCAGTATCTCCGCCCTGCGGTATTCCCCAGAAGCAACATCTTTACACGACTGGTGGCTGAGATCTATCGGACAGATACTCCCACCAATATCCTGCCAAGTATCCATGTATTTAATTCCCTGGCTGTTTATTTTGCCATTCATCACTGCCAGGCACTAAAAGACAGGAAATGGCTTCAGCGAGGAGCTCTGATCCTTTCTGTTCTGATCATCCTGTCCACCATGTTTATCAAGCAGCACTCCGTGATCGATGTATGTCTTGGTACCACACTGGCACTGTTCGGACATCTCCTGTTCTATCCACAGAGAGTGGAGGATTACGAGGAACAGCGTTCCCTATCTCATATGCGCAAGAAGAAGCCGGAACAGAATTTATAAAAAAAAGCCCCGTTGGGGGCTTTTTTTAATTAAATCCATAAAACTTCTGACAGATCTTATAGGCTGCCACAAACATCTTTCTTCCACCTCTTCCGGGAAGATTGGACACCCTTCCGAAGAGACTTCTCCGAAGCTTCCGGTACAGTCCCATATTCTGATCTTTGATGTAATCCTGCAGCTCCTGTTTTTTATCCAGGCATTCCTGCGTTGCAGCTCTTACCAGCATGATCGAAGAAACGGTTGTGATGATATCCAGATAGCTGAACATATAAGCACGAAGTCTGCGGTTGCTCACATTAGCCTTCAGATAGGCGTCCACCATCAGTTTGTTTACACGGATCTGCTGATCGATACGCTTGATCATCACTTTCTCATTGACAGACTGATCATCTCTTCCAATAAAATATCGATAGAAATTTACATCCAGATAATAGAGATTTTTTACATAGGGAAGCGGCTCAAACGCAAACAGGTTATCTACGTAGAACGTATGCTTCGGAAGCTCCATTCCACAGTCATGGAGAAGTTTTGTACGGTATATCATGGAATGCATAAGGAGATACTGGCCTTTTTTCATGTGGCGTACCTCATCCCATCCGAAAATCTGGTTTGTCGGAAAACAGTGTCTGTACTGCATGACCTTTTTGCGGGTAGCTCCCTGCTTCTCATAAACGAAATTACTGATGAGAAGATCCACGGTCTCAGCCCCACGTATCAGTTCATAAAGTGTTTTCAGGACCTCATAGTAGGCATCCTGATTTACCCAGTCATCACTGTCCACAACCTTGAAATAAAGTCCTGTTGCGTTTTTGATCCCTGTGTTGACTGCCTGTCCATGGCCGCCATTTTCCTGATGTATGGCTTTTACGATAGTTGGATATTTCTCGGCATAATCATCTGCGATCTCGGCAGTACGGTCACTGGAGCCATCATCTACAATGATGATCTCTACTTCCTCTCCTCCGATCAGCAGGGAATTGATGCATTTTGACATATAAGCCTCTGAATTATAGCATGGTATTGCTACGCTCAAAAGTTTCATGTGTTTTCCTCCTTCATATATCTGGTGTATGCGCGAAACGCAGATGGTATTGCATATTTTTTATCGGATTCTCTCTTATCCACAAACAGGAACTCCCCCTGCGGTGCTTCTTCCAGAGAGGATACAGCGATACGATAAGCACACATCCTCCATTCAATATGGGAAAAAATGTGCTTCGCATCCGGCAGTGCTTCGATCCGCAGTGGTTCCAGCCCCATGGCTTTTACCCGGGCAAGTGCCGCCTTCTCCGTCAGATGTCCTTCCACATTTGGAAGCTCATAAAGGCCTGCCAGAAGTCCTGTATCCGGACGTTTACGGATCGCTGTGCCTGCTCCGTCCTGGATCACAAGGACCGTTCGCTGTTCTATGGTGCGGGCTTTCTTCGGTGCTTTTACGGGAAGTTCTTCTACAGTTCCATGCTTTCTGGCAAGGCAAAAATGCCCCAACGGGCATTCTTCGCACTTTGCTGCTCCGTTTGGAACACAGACTACAGCTCCCAGCTCCATCATAGCCTGGTTGAAATCCCCTGGTCTGTCCTCAAACATCTGCTCTGTAAGATCATTTTCCACCGATTTCCGTACAGACTGTTTCATGATATCTCCACGGTTTTCGGTGAGTCTTGCGTATACCCGCAACACATTTCCATCTACTGCAGGGACTTTCTTTCCGTAGGCAATGGACGCAATGGCACCTGCCGTATATCTTCCTATTCCTTTTAACGAGAGAAGTGTCTCAAAATCCTCAGGGATCCTGCCTCCATATTCTTCCATGACCTGAACAGCCGCTTTCTGCATGTTGCGGACACGGCTGTAATAGCCAAGGCCTTCCCACAGCTTGATGATCCTCTCTTCCGGTGCCGCCGCAAGGGCTGCTACATCCGGAAGTTCCTGGATAAAGCGCTGAAAATAAGGTTTCACCGCTTCCACTCGGGTCTGCTGGAGCATGATCTCAGATACCCAGGTATAATAGGCATTGTCTTTATCTCTCCAGGGCAGGATCCTTTTGTTTTTATCGTACCATTTCAGAAGGGGTTCTGCAATGTTTTCAGGCATATCGTTTCCTTTCTATAATCTTACCGGTATCGGATCACATATCTTCATGGAATCTTCCGTGACAACACAGTCATAGGCCAGGATGTGAACACCGGCATCTGCTGCCGCCTTAAGTGTTTCTCCAAATTCCGGATGTGTCTCCCGATTTGGTTCAAAATACCTTACACCCTTCATCTGGATCACCAAAAGAAGATACGCCTCATAGCCGTCAGCTGCTGCATGCATCAGCTCACAGAGATGCTTGATCCCCCGTTCTGTAGGTGCGTCCGGAAAACGCACGATATTATTTTCTTCCAGAGTGACGCCTTTTACCTCGATAAAAGCCTTTCGCTTCCCGGATTCCACATACAGGTCAAAACGGGAATTTCCGTATGTCTTTTCTCTCCTGACAGTCACTTTCTCCGGAAAAAGATTTCCGGCCGCCACCCACTCTTCTGCTGCTTTATTTGGGGCCTGGGAATCCATATTGATCCAGCGGCCCTCCTTGTTCACACTGATCAGATCGTATTTCGTTTTCCTGGCAGGATTATCACTCTTTTCCAGGATCACTTCTGCTTCCGGAACAAGAAGTTCCCGGCATCTGCCTGTATTCTTCACATGGACCGTTTCCAGCTGATCCCCGATCTGCACATGAGCGATAAAACGGTTAGGCCTGTCTTTGAATATACCTCTGATCGTATTCTTATAATTCATAGTTTTTCCCTCGTAACCCTTACTATAACATAAAATCTTCAAAAGCGCAGTTGCTTTTTTTTCTTTTCTCATATAGAATTGTTTTGATAACTGTTCACTGGTAATATTCTGCGAGGTGTTTTTTGTGAGCGAAGGCCACAGAAAACCCGAGACATACCGCGCGAATTTATTCGATTAGCATAAATTCTGTGCATCGTGAAGCGTATTGCTGAGAACGGAGTGAACAGTAACTTGTTTTGTACTATGTCCAGTACAAAGGGTTGCTTTTTTTACATATCATAGTTTTTTGGGGAGGTTTTTCTGATGGACAGTATTATTTTTGATGTTGACGGTACGCTCTGGGATTCCACCGGAATCGTAGCTGAGGCCTGGAGTGATTACCTTATCCATACGGAGCACATGGATACCGACGTAAGCGCCAAACGACTGATGGGGCTTTTCGGCCAGCTGCTGCCGGATATCGCAAAGGCTCTTTTCCCTGAGCTTCCGGAAGCAGAACAGCTTCGTATCATCGACGGCTGCTGCCAGGCAGAGCACGAGGCACTGCTTCGCAAATGTGCTCCGCTGTATCCGGATCTTGAGGAAACACTGAAGATTCTTTCCAGCCGTTTTCCTCTTTTTATCGTCAGTAACTGCCAGGCCGGATATATTGAAGTGTTCCTGAAATCCACAGGCTTCGGACACTATTTCAAGGGCCATCTCTGTCCAGGTGACACCGGCATGGCCAAAGCGGAAAATATCATGAAGATCCGCGAGGATAATAATCTTTCCGATCCGGTTTATATCGGTGATACTATAGGAGACTTTAATGCCTGCCAGAAAGCAGGAGTTCCTTTTATCTTTGCTGAATACGGTTTCGGTCAGGTGGATAAACCGGATTACCGGATCACCAGGCCTTTTGACCTTACGGAGATATGCAGATGAGTATGAAAAAATCAAAATCCATAGACCTTACTTCCGGTCCGATCCTGAAAACGCTTTCAGAGCTTGCTCTTCCTATCATGGCATCTTCCCTTCTTGGAACTGCCTATAATATCACAGATATGGCCTGGATCGGACTTCTGGGCTCCAAGGCAGTTGCCGGTGTCGGTGTGGGCGGCATGTATGTGTGGCTTTCCCAGGGACTTGTAGCCCTTCCGAGAATGGGCGGACAGGTAAACACCGCACAGTCCTGCGGCCGGAAGGATTATAAAGAGGCACGTTCCTACGCGGCCAGTGCCCTGCAGATGACCATTCTCTTCGGGCTCTTATTTGCTGCAGCAAGTATTATATTTCTTGATCCTCTGATCGGATTTTTTAATCTGACAGACCCGGAAGCATATTCTTCTGCCAGATCTTATATGCTGATCACCTGCGGACTGATCATTTTTTCCTTCCTGAACCTGACTCTCACCGGACTTTTTACAGCCCAGGGAGATTCCAGGTCTCCACTGATGGCCAATTTTCTTGGACTTGTGGGAAATATGCTCCTGGATCCGCTCCTAATCCTTGGCATTGGACCTTTTCCACGGCTTGAAACGGCAGGTGCTGCCATTGCCACAGTAACTGCACAGTTTCTGGTTTTTGCAGTGCTGGTTTTCCGGATCTTTACTTCCGGGCTGGAAACAAATGTACTTCGTGAACTTCATCTTTTTTCACGTTTTCCGAGAAAATTTTATAAAAATATCTTCCGCATTGGTTTTCCAACCGCTATCCAGAGCATGCTCTACTGTATGATCTCCATGGTACTGACCAGAATGGTTTCCGCCTTCGGTGCTGCTGCCATTGCTGTCCAGCGTGTGGGCGGACAGATTGAATCCGTTTCCTGGAACACCGCGGACGGCTTTGCCTCTGCCTTAAATGCTTTTACCGCACAGAATTTCGGTGCAAAAAAATACGACCGCATCCGCCAGGGCTACCGTATTTCCTTTGGTATCCTGACAATCTGGGGCCTTATCATAACTGCAGCCTTTGTGCTGCTCCCACGCCCGATCTCCGGACTGTTTTTCCATGATCCGGAATCCCTTGGGATTTCTGTAAATTACCTGATCATCATCGGCTTCTGTGAGGCTTTCATGGCCATTGAGCTGATGACCATCGGTGCACTGTCCGGCCTTGGTATGACCAAGCTCTGCAGTATCATCAGTATTATCCTGACAGGGGCCAGAATCCCGCTTGCCATGCTGCTGACTCATGCGGGAATGGGACTCAATGGTATCTGGTGGGCACTTTCCCTTACTTCTATCGTAAAGGGAATCATCTTTACTCTGACATTCCGGCAGACCAGCCGAACGAAATTAAACTAAATACAGACAGAAAAACTCCCCGCGGATACCGGAGCCTGATCAGACAGGTTACCGTTTCACGGGGAGTTCTGCTTTTTTACCTAAAGGATAGTTCTGATACTTCTGATCATTTTTTGATACATTTTGTTCTGAGTACAAACAGAAATACCGCAAGTATCACAAACAGAATTACTACATAGGCAATCTTTGCTGCTACACTTGTGGTGAATGCGTCAACTCCTGTAGCCACTCCGATAAGTATCAGACAGATTCCTGAAACCTTTTCCATTTTTTTCTCATCATACTTCTGGGCTCTGGCCTGTGTGTTTCCGCCTTTCATAAAAAAGGAACCGTGTCCGGTAAAAAGCATAAATCCTACTACCAGTGCTGCGATTGTAAGTATAAAGCTGAATGACTGATCAAACATAATGTTTTCCTCCTGCTAAAGAACAGGAGCCACACACCGGATCACCGGCTGGCTCCTGTTTGTTTTTTGACTACAGCTCCGATCAATAGAAACAGACGATCGGAACATTATACTGGATAATGTTGTAAAGCTCTCCCGCTTTATCCGGCGGCATATTGATACAGCCGTGGGAACCTCCGGTTAGATACCGATCGCCTCCAAAATACGGCTGCCAGTCTGCATCATGGAATCCAATGCCTCCGTTAAACGGCATCCAGTAGGTTACCGGCTGTTCATAGGAATAGGTTCCGTCTGGTTTCTTGGTGCCACGTAACACATCCGGGCTCTTCTTATAGTACAAGGTGAAGATTCCAGGAGGTGTTTTTCTCTTGGGATCACTTGCAAGTCCGGATACGATATCTGATTCAAAGATCACATTTCCATCCTGATAATACCACATATACTGTTCTGTAAGGTCCACTTCAATGTAGGTATTTCCCAGATCATTCACACCATAGGAATTGGCTCTCATGGAATAAACCGGCTCTCTGGTCGTCTGAGCTCCGGACTGGATCTCCTGGGTAAGCTGTGCCACCTCTCCGTCCTGATCGATCTTCCAGCCATATGCAGAACCGGAAACCGAAACAGTTCTTCCGCTTGTTGTCTGGAACTGACGCTCTGTACCTACTGTATCATGATCCGCTGCAAGCTGTGCCACATAATCCACGATATGCTGTTTGAAGGATGCATCATCCTGGATCAGCTGGCCCTTTTCGTCAAACTGCAGCCAGTTCTTGATGGTGCTTCCATCAAGTGTTACTGTCTCATCTCCAAATGTGTAGGTGATGCTTGCCCTCGCAAAGTTATTATATGCATCCACCGTTGCCTGCAGATCTGCACTGTCGCTGGTCACATCTGCTTTCACATAAGCATCCGGGTTACTGCCAAGATCTACTTCCCCGTCATCGCTGCTGATAGCATCACTGATCATCTGATAGGCTTCTTTTACCTTCAGTTCACTTCCCACTGTCTCCGGCACGATCGTAAACTCGGAATCATTAAAGCTTACGTACGCATTCTCCGGTGCTACCTGATTCTCTTTCTGGGCACAGTTCAGTGCTTTCACTTCTGACTCCAGCTTTGACTTGTCAAAAGCTGTCTGCTCACTGGCTGTGTAAGTCGTCTTTTCAAAAAATCCTCTCACCCATTCATAGGGCTTCTGCGCTTTCAAAAGCTTCAGAACTTCACCACTGGATATATAACGATAACTGATATCCGTTCCTTCTATCGTCTGCGGTTCCTGATCTCTGGCCTTTACCTGGATGGAATAGCCTTCCATTTTTTTTGCGATCTCCTGCTCAACCTCATATGCAGTCCTGTTGGAGCTGTCGATCCCGTTAATCGTTGTGCCCTCAAAGAAATGACTGGTATAATAATAAGATACTCCTGCATATGCACAGCCTGCCACTACCAAAACCATGGCGGCGATCATTCCGGTCACCTTCAGTGCCTTATGCTTTTTCTTTTCGGGTATAACAATAGGTTCAAATTCAGATTCATCGATAGGTACGTAGGTGATCTTCCTTGGCCTTGCTGATTTCGAAGGTCGTGCCGACTTGTGAGCAGCTGATCTGTTATTTTTATTTTCAGGCTGAGGCTCTCCTGCAGTATCACTGACGATCTTTGCCATGGCATCATTGATCCTGTCCTCGATATCCCTCTTTTCATCGTTGCTCATATTTATTCACCTCTATGTTCATGTGCCTTCAAAAAAGGCATCTTTCCATTGATACTTTCTGGTCTTACTCACCAGCTTTTTCATTATATCATACTTTCCGGAAATTGCATCTCATTTCACGGTTTTTTTATAACTTATTTGTACCGTACAGCTTCCGCGCCATATCTTTCATAACATAGAAATACATTACCCAAAGGAGCACTGACGCAAAGATCCAGGCCACCGGACTTGCAAGACAGGTACCGATATAGCTGCTTTTTCCGGCTGCAACGGTAGCGGTGATCCCTCTTCCTGCAAGCTCAGCCACACCGGCCATCATAGGAAGAAGACCATATCCCATTCCCTGGATCCCGTTTCGCAGTACATTGACAAAATACAGAGGAATAAAAAACAGTGCCACACATTTTACATAGATTGCTACCATAGGAAGCACTTCTTTAATGTTATCTGAGATAAACAGATATGCGAAATATTTTCCCGCAAAGAACAGAAAACTGCCAACAACAACAGAATATACAATTCCTATAAAATGCGAAGCCCGGAAGCCTTCCCGCACTCTCTCAAGCTTTCCGGCTCCGATATTCTGTGCATTGTAGGTAGCGCTGGCAGTTCCCTGTGCCACATATGCCTGGGTGAAGATCTGCTCGATCTTACTTCCTGCTGTAAACGCCGCCACCGCATAAGAGCCAAGCATATTTAAGGCTGACTGTACCATCATGGTTCCGATCGCCGTAATGGAATACTGCAGTCCCATTGGGATTCCCACACCGATCTGCTTGGCTGCGAGGTTACGTCTAAAATACCAGTCTTCTTTTTTCATACGGAGCTCCGGCACAAACTTCCAGATATATACCAGACATAAGACTCCTGAAACTCCCTGGGAAATAATGGTAGCCCAGGCTGCTCCAGGTGCTCCCAGCTTAAACACGATGATAAATACAAGGTCAAGCACAATATTCAGCATTGCAGATAAGATCAGAAAATACAGTGGTACCTTACTGTTTCCCAGTGCACGGAGGATACTGGCCAGGATATTATATAATGCCTGGGCAAAAATCCCTCCGCAGATGATCATAACGTAAGCATATGCATCCTTGAAAATATCATCCGGCGTATGCATAAATTTCAGAAGTGCATGCATACCTGTCATGCTGACTGCTGTCATCACTGCCGAGACCAGCGCTGTCAGGATCAGTGCATTTCCCACGGTCTGACGCATCTCATCCATTTTTCCCGCACCGTACTTCTGTGCAGTCAGTACGGTAAAACCGGCAGTAAGTCCCAGAAGAAAGCCTATGATCAAAAAGATGATAGTTCCTGTTGAGCCAACTGCCGCCAGTGCCTTTGTTCCTACAAATTTTCCTACAACCACCGCATCTACCATATTGTAGAACTGCTGAAATACATTACCAATAAATACCGGGATCGTAAATCCCAGGAGCACTTTTACCGGTTTTCCCTGTGTCATGTCTGTTTTCATGAAATCTTTTTTCCCCCCATTTAATTTGATCGTTCATAAACTTTGTGCTGCTTTTTGTTATTCTTTTTATTATTCTTTCTGTAACTTTACAGTTGCTCAAAAGTTACCTGTTTTTATGTATCAGAGGGATTATAGTTGAAATGGAATGATTTTACAAGATGATTTTGAAAATTTTTTTCATGTGTGGAAACAGAAACAATCGGATGAAAAAATCCCGGCAGATCCGTAAAAATCTGCCGGGATTCCGTGAAGCTTATTTATTTCTCAACAAGAAGAGACTCTCCTGTCATTTCCTTCGGCTGCTCCATACCCATAAGCTGGATCAGAGTCGGAACGATATCTGCAAGACATCCGTTCTCACGAAGTGTGTATTTCGGATCTGCGTTTACAAGGATAAACGGTACCGGGTTCGTTGTATGAGCTGTCCACGGCTCACCTGTTTCATAATTTACAAGCTGCTCTGCGTTACCATGGTCAGCGCAGATAAAGAGCTGTCCGTCAACCTCTTTGATCGCCTCTACAGCCTTACCAACACACGCATCAACAGTCTCAACAGCCTTGATCGCAGCTGCCTCAACACCTGTATGGCCAACCATATCCGGGTTCGCAAAGTTGATGATGATCACATCATATTTGTCAGATTTGATCGCCTCTACAAGCTTTTCACAAACCTCCGGTGCACTCATCTCCGGCTGCATATCGTAAGTCGGAACCTTCGGGGATTTTACAAGGATTCTGTCCTCTCCTTTGTTTGGTTCCTCAACACCACCGTTGAAGAAGAATGTAACATGTGCATATTTCTCTGTCTCGGCGATACGTGCCTGTGTCATATCGTGAGCTGCAAGGTACTCACCAAAGGTATTGTGAAGAAGAACCTTGTGGAATGCTACCAGCTTATTCTGGATGGTATCATCATACTCTGTGAAGCATACGAATGTGGTATCCAGTCTCTTTGCTCTCTCAAAGCCCTTAAAATCGTCATCACAGAAAGCTCTTGTGATCTCTCTTGCACGGTCCGGACGGAAGTTGAAGAATACAACGGAATCCTTATCGGAAATAGTTGCAACCGGTTTGCCGTCCTTCTCGATAACAGTCGGAAGCACAAATTCATCTGTCTTGTCATCATCATAGGAAGCCTGAACTGCTGCTGCAGCATCTGTTCCCTTTACGCCTTCGCCCTGTGTAAGAGCTTTATATGCAAGCTCAACACGATCCCAGCGGTTATCACGATCCATTGCATAATAACGTCCGGAGATCACACCGATCTCACCAACGCCGATCTCTTTCATTTTAGCTTCCAGCTGCTCTACAAACTCTTTACCGGATGCAGGCGGTGTGTCACGTCCATCCAGGAAGCAGTGTACGTAAACTTTCTTGAGTCCCTCTCTCTTTGCCATCTCAAGAAGTCCGTAGAGATGTGTATTGTGGCTGTGTACTCCACCGTCAGAAAGAAGTCCCATAAAATGGATCGCGGAATCGTTGTCTTTTGCATTCTTCATAGCAGTAAGAAGTGCCTCATTCTTGAAGAAATCGCCGTCCTGGATCTCTTTTGTGATCCTTGTAAGCTCCTGGTATACGATACGGCCTGCGCCCATGTTCATATGACCAACCTCGGAGTTACCCATCTGTCCGTCCGGAAGACCTACCGCAAGACCGCTGGCATTGCCTTTTACAAACGGATAATCTTTCATGAGTCCGTCCATAACCGGTGTTTTTGCCTCATATACAGCATTTCCGTCATGTCTGTCATTGAGTCCGTATCCATCAAGGATCATTAAAACTGTTGGTTTTTTGCTCATAATTTTCCCCTTCTTATCTTTGATCGAAAATCTGTCCGGCACAGCTCTTCACTGATTCTGAAACCCTCTGTACCATTCAGGATTCTTTTGTTTTCCATTTTATATAGTACCAAAATCCAGAAATTTTGCAACGTTTTCTTTGACAAAAATTTGTCTGTTTTCAATTTCCCGACAACTGATACAGCTGATCTGTAAATTTACGCGAAAGATATTATTTCTGGTATACACGGATCATAGAAGAAATCTTTCTTACAGATGCGCTGTTTTCCAGTTCTTCCTTAACCTTAAAGAAAGCGCCCTCGCTTACAAGTTTGGTGATCACAACAACCTCTGCGGTATCCGGTCTCTTGCTTTCTTTCTGCATGATCTGTGCCACGCTTGCCTGATATTTTGCAAAATGCTCCAGGATTTCAGCCAGCACACCGCAGCGGTCCTCTACCTGCAGGCGGAGGAAATAACGGTTATGGGTATCTGCCATATTTTTTACCGGAAGTGTCTTATAGCAGGTGCAGCCTACTCTTCCGCAGCAATCTGCCTTCATATTACGGACTACCTCAAATACATCACCGGCAACCGCACTTGCTGTAGGAAGCTCACCTGCTCCACGTCCGTAGAACATGGTATCTCCTACTGCATCTCCGTGTACAAAAACCGCATTATAAGAATCATTGACGGATGCAAGGGGATGCTCTGCCGGGATCAGCATCGGGCAGACATAGGCCTCAACGCCGTCCTCCTGACAGCGTGCAACACCCAGAAGCTTGATCTCGCAGCCCATTTCTTTTGCGTAACGGATATCCTTTGCCGTGATCTTTGTGATTCCTTCTATATGAACATTATCAAGGGTAACTCTGGAATTAAAGGCAACTGATGCAAGGATGGCAACCTTTCTTCCAGCATCAATTCCCTCGATATCTGCAGTAGGATCTGCCTCTGCATATCCAAGTTCTGTAGCAAGAGCAAGAGCATCTGAAAATTCCATTCCCTCCTGGGACATCTTGGTAAGGATAAAGTTCGTAGTTCCGTTTACGATTCCCATAACTTCCGTTACATGGTTGGCCTCAAGACTGTTCTTCAACGGGCTGATGATCGGGATTCCTCCGGCAACTGCTGCCTCAAACAGAAAATCCTTCTGCGCTGCCCTGGCAGTTTCCAGGATCTCTTTTCCGTGGACTGCGATCAGATCCTTGTTTGCAGTTACAACGTTCTTGCCGTCTTTCAGTGCTGCAAGGATATAAGTACGTGCCGGCTCGATCCCGCCGATCAGCTCGATCACAATATCAATGGAAGGATCTCCCTCAATATCTGCCCAGTCTGTTGTAAGAACAGAAGGATCGTCTACCTTCCCGGACGCTTTCTCAAGGTTACGCACCAGGATCTTTGTGATCTTTACTTGGCATCCAAGCTTGGCTGTCATTTCCTGCTCCTGGCTTTTGATCACTTTATATACACCGGTTCCTACTGTTCCGAGACCAAGAAGGGCCGCATTTACGACTTTTTCGTTCATTTTCTGATGTCCCCTTTCCGTTTTTTCCAATTTTTATCAGAGTAACTCCTATGTTATGGCAGAAAACGCTTTTTGTCAAGTTCCGGCAGAGGAAGCAATTCCAGCCAGCTGCCAAAAAGTCCGGTGATCAGTTCCTGCACCATAGCTTTTGACTGTGGTTCCAGTTTATCCAGCTGGCGCACCATGGCAGCCAGACTTTTCAGGCCACCTTCCTGGATTTGGGAAATGGTATCTGCTCCGGTTGCTTCCAACACAGAAAAGAGTTCCCCGATGAGATGCTCTCTCTGCTTTTCATCCATATGGTCGATCCATTTATGAAGACTTCGATCTGACGCCGCAGCTCTTCTTGTCAAACTTTCTTTCTCTATAAAGGATGGCCCCATTACCTCCCAGGTAAAAGCATCATGCTGCAGGATTCCCTTCTGTGTACTGGCTACGATCCGCGGATCTTTCTGGTGGCTGAGCAACATACCGATCACAGATGCCTCGGGAATGATACGAGTGACTTTTGGCAAAACCCTTTCCACTCTTCCGGGACTGAAAAATCCTTCTGGAAAACCCGGGCCATCATTATCATAGACAGAAAGAAGCTTTTCCTGCAGGATGTCACTGCACTGCATCGCTGCATACATAGCCAGATTTCCGCCTTTGGAATGACCGCCGATCCGCAGCATGGACTGTATATAAGTTCCATGCGTTTCCAGATATCCCAACGCTTTTCTGTGCGAAGGAACAACTCCGTTGCTTAAGTTAAAATCCTCCTTCCATCCCACAATGGTATCATCGGTTCCCCGAAAGGAAATATATGTGGTTCCATCATCCAGTCCTATAGTCACTGCCGCAAACTGCTGAGCCTGACTGGAAAGGATTTCATTGACAAAGCCTCCTACTGTACATTTCCGGAATCTCTCCGCACAGGCCATTTTTTCAAGGAGCACCGGTGTATTCTGCAGAAATGCACTTTCTGCTTTCAGATCCTTCTTCATTTCCCGTCTGGAAAAAGCCGCAAAGAGTTCTTCTACAGAAAGAGTATTTCCGTTTTTTACTTCTGCCCTCTCATCCAGATCAAGATAGGAAAAACACGCCAGTATCAGATTGTCAACTTCATTAAAGGGTGACTGCTCAAAGGTAAGATCTCCTCTCCAGTCAAGATAATCCAGAATATTCCCCATAAAATCCTCCGCAAATGATCATATAAGCGTCTTACGCACAGCTACAGGCTTTCTTTCTATTATAATACGTAACGGCTGCATCACAACACAGCCATCTGATGCGTTTCTGCCGTTATCAGATAACCGTTTTCTGAAACGACATACCCTGCCAGATATTTATTGTTATCATACCATAAATCCTGATCATTTGCTCCTTTCATCCATTTTTTTTCTGAGATAAAGGATGTAATGAATGCAGCCGCAGGTAAAAGCCGGAAACAGTATCGACAGGCCTGCTGCTGACATCATATAGATCACTGCCCCTTTTCCGTCATCCGGTGTTCCTGCCACAAAGCAGTAGAACATGGTAGCTGAAAAATACAGTGTGATCACCACTGAAATTAAGATTTTAAAAAACTTCCTCATTGCTTCTCCTTTCTGTAGTGTCGATATAAGGACACTGTTGTGATTCCAATTTTACCTTCATAATAAGATTAATTCAAGGATGAATCGGACAGGATATATATCTGATAAAATATGACAGATTTTGGGTCACGATGAAGAAGCGTGGGATCACTCAGTATGATCTTTATGAACATTATCAGATCACCCGTTCACTTCTGGACAGACTTCGAAAAAATAAAAATGTTGAAATTTATACCATAGACAGGCTGTGTTCCATTCTCCACTGCGAGATCGAGGACATTGTGGAACACGTTCCCGAGCCTGACGAAAGGAACGAACATACAGAAAAAGCTTCAGAGAAAAACAATCCTTACTCTGAAGATAAGAAAAACTCTCTCTGACTGTGATCAGATGCAGCTTTTTTGTTAGCTGTGCTATCCGTGTCAGGGAGAGTTTTTCTGGTTTTTTTATAAAAAGATATAAAAAAAGGGGCCGAAGCCCCTTTTTAAGTGAATCTTATTTGTAGTTTACGATCTTTCCGAAATCTGGTTTCAGGGAAGCGCCACCTACAAGACCGCCATCGATGTCAGCCTGAGCGAATAAGTCAGGAGCTGTTGCAGCGTTTACAGATCCGCCGTACTGGATACGGATCTCTGCTGCTGTAGCATCATCATAGATCTCAGCGATGCATTTACGGATATCAGCGCAAACTTCCTGAGCCTGCTCTGTTGTAGCTGTCTTACCTGTTCCGATAGCCCAGATCGGCTCGTAAGCGATAACTGCTGTCTTAGCCTGATCAGCTGTAACACCCTGGAATCCAACCTTAACCTGCTGACGGATGAAGTCCATTGTTACGCCCTGCTCTCTCTGAGTAAGTGTCTCACCACAGCACATGATCGGTGTGATGCCATGCTCGAAAGCTTTGAGCATTTTTTTGTTAACGTCCTCGTTTGTCTCACCGAAGTACTCTCTTCTCTCGGAGTGTCCAAGTACAACGTACTTAACGCCTGCATCTACGAGCATAGCCGGAGCGATCTCACCTGTGTAAGCGCCTTTCTCCTCGAAGTACATGTTCTCAGCACCAACCTGGATGTTAGAACCTTTAGCTGCCTCAACAACAGGGATGATGTCGATAGCCGGTACGCAGAATACTACGTCAACTTCATCGTTAACAACAAGCGGTTTTAAAGTCTCAACAAGCTTTACAGCCTCGCTTGGTGTCATGTTCATTTTCCAGTTTCCAGCAATGATTTTCTTTCTTGCCATGGTTTTATCTCCTTTTTTGTGTTCTTGGAACACTTTATTTTTTATCAGTCTTTATCGTTAGCTGCTGCTACACCCGGAAGCTCTTTTCCCTCAAGGAACTCAAGAGAAGCACCGCCGCCTGTGGAGATGTGTGTCATCTTGTCGCCATATCCGAGGATATTTACAGCTGCTGCAGAATCACCGCCACCGATGATCGTTGTTGCATCTGTCTCAGCAAGAGCTTTGGCAACTGCTTCTGTACCATGAGCGAAGTTCGGCATCTCGAAGCATCCCATCGGTCCGTTCCATACAACAGTCTTGGCATCTTTTACAGCGTCTGCAAAAAGCTTCTCAGTCTCCGGTCCGATATCCATTCCTTCCCATCCGTCCGGAATCTCACCACGTTTTACAACCTGGATGTTGCAGTCGTTGGAGAAGTTATCACCGATTCTGTTATCTACAGGAAGAAGAAGCTTCACGCCCTTCTCCTCTGCTTTCTTCATCATGTCAAGAGCATACTGAAGGTAATCATCCTCGCAGAGGGATGTTCCGATATGTCCGCCCATAGCCTTGGAGAATGTATAGGACATACCACCACCGATGATCAGTGTATCTACCTTGTCAAGAAGGTTGTTGATTACAGAGATCTTGCTGGAAACCTTAGCACCGCCAAGAATTGCTACGAATGGTCTCTCCGGATTGTTTACAGCGTTTCCAAGAAAATCGATCTCTTTCTGCATCAGATATCCTACAACTGCTGTTTTTACATATTTGGTAACACCTACGTTAGAGCAGTGAGCTCTGTGAGCAGTTCCGAATGCATCATTTACAAATACATCACAGAGGGAAGCAAGATCTTCGCTGAACTTGTCTTCGTTCTTTGTCTCTTCTGCACGATAACGTGTGTTCTCAAGAAGAACTACATCGCCATCTTTCATCTCTGCTACAGCAGCTTTTGCGTTCGGTCCTACTACCTCAGGATCTGCTGCAAATTTTACTTCCTGGCCAAGAAGCTCAGAAAGACGAACTGCTACAGGTGCAAGAGAAAGCTCCGGTTTCGGCTCTCCCTTCGGTTTTCCAAGGTGGGAGCAAAGGATAACCTTTCCGCCGTCTGCGATCAGTTTCTTGATTGTAGGAAGAGCAGCTACAAGACGGTTCTCATCTGTGATCTTTCCATCCTGAAGCGGAACATTGAAGTCGCATCTTACAAGTACTTTCTGTCCTTTTACATTGATATCGTCAACACTTTTTTTGTTCAGCATCTCTATATCTCCTTAACTTTTATTTCTGCAAAAGCAGATGAATAAGGGCGAGCGGTATTGTTGTCCGCTCTGTTAACAGTCATTCCTCAGACATTTTTTTGTTTGGTCTTTTGGAAAAAAAGGGCCCGGTCCTCTTCAGACCGGACCCTTTCTGAGTCTATTCTTCTACACCCGTTCGCAGAAAATTAAGCGTTCAGAAGTTTTCCGAAGTGCTTGATTGTACGAACCATCTGGCTTGTGTAGGAGTTCTCGTTGTCATACCAGGAAACTACCTGAACCTCTGTTGTGCCATTCTCAAGTGGAAGTACCATTGTCTGAGTAGCATCGAAGAGGGAACCAAATCTCATACCAACGATATCGCTGGATACGATCTCATCCTCGTTGTATCCGAAGGACTCATTGGAAGCTGCTTTCATAGCTGCGTTGATCTGCTCTTTAGTAACGTTTCCTTCAACTACTGCTGTAAGGATTGTTGTAGAACCTGTTGGGGTAGGTACACGCTGTGCAGAACCGATAAGTTTGCCGTTAAGCTCTGGGATAACAAGTCCGATAGCTTTAGCAGCACCTGTGCTGTTCGGAACGATGTTAACTGCAGCTGCACGGGATCTTCTCAGATCGCCTTTTCTCTGCGGTCCGTCAAGTGTCATCTGATCGCCTGTGTAAGCGTGGATTGTGCACATGATACCGGATTTGATCGGTGCAAGATCGTTAAGAGCCTTAGCCATTGGTGCAAGGCAGTTTGTTGTACAGGAAGCTGCGGAGATGATCTTGTCCTCGTTTGTAAGACCCTGATGGTTTACGTTGTAAACGATTGTCTTAAGGTCGTTTCCAGCCGGAGCGGAAATAACTACGTGCTTAGCACCTGCATCGATATGAGCCTGAGCTTTGTCTTTGGATGTGTAGAAACCTGTGCACTCAAGAACTACGTCTACACCGATCTCTCCCCATGGAAGCTCTGCAGCGTTAGCCTTAGCATAGATTTTGATCTCTTTTCCGTCTACTGTGATGGAATCCTCGCCTGCTGTTACTTTATCAGCAAGAGCATATCTTCCCTGTGTAGAATCATATTTTAATAAGTGAGCAAGCATCTTAGGAGATGTAAGATCGTTGATTGCTACGATCTCAAATCCTTCTGCTCCAAACATCTGACGGAATGCAAGACGACCGATACGTCCAAAACCATTAATTGCAACTTTTACTGCCATGATAAATTCCTCCTATGAATTGAATGGTGATTTAAATCGTTCCTTTGTTAAAGAAACATCAACCTGTTTCATATTGTACCTAATTCCAAACAAAAATTCAAGAGCTATTTATAAAAAAGAACATTAAAATAAATATTAAGAAAATTTCTGAAAAATGTGCTATAATTCTCTGATAGAAAGTTCTGTCCTGCTGATTCCCAAAACGGATATCTATATTCCCGCTGGGAGTTTGACTTTCCCGGATTCATAACAGGCAGATACGATCATTGTCACAGAATATAAAGGCTTGAATATGGAGGTACAAAATGGACCAGAAAATTTTATGGGACTGCCATATGCACTCCTCTTTTTCCGCAGATTCCGATACGCCGATGGAAGAAATGATCCAGACTGCCGCAGACCAGGGTCTCACGGGAATCTGTTTTACTGAACATTTTGATCCGGATTATCCCGATACTCCGGAAAATCTTGATTTTTTCCTGAATATCCCTGCATACCGCCAGAAACTTGAGAGTCTTGCGGATGCTTTTAAAGACCAGATCCAGGTTAACTTCGGGATCGAGCTTGGACTTCAGCCTCAGCTTGCAGAATCTTTTTCCGATCTTCTGAAAGAAGTTCCCTTTGATTTCGTTATCGGTTCCTCCCATGTGGTGCACGGATACGATCCTTATTATCCTTCTTATTTTGAGGGCCGTAAGGAATCCGCATGCTACATGGAATATTTTGAATCCATCCTGGAAAATATCGCTGCTTTTGACGAGATGGATGTGTACGGACATATCGACTATGTAGTACGTTATGGTCCAAATCAGAACCGTCAGTATTCTTATGGAAGATATAAGGAGATCCTGGACGAGATCCTGCGGACATTGATCCGCAAAAATGTGGGAATCGAGCTGAACACAGGCGGTTATCACTACGGGCTTGGTGAACCGAATCCATGTGTCAATATTATCCGACGTTACCGTGAGCTTGGCGGTGAGATCATCACCATCGGTGCAGATGCCCATACTCCGGATAAGATCGGCTATGCTTTTGACAAGGCGGCTGATGTTCTCCGTGAATGTGGTTTTTCCTATTATGCTGTATTTAAAAACCGCCGTCCTGTTTTTCATAAGCTGTAGCTCTGTTTCTCTCTCCAGTGAGAGAGTTTACATTTTTATACCGAAAATATCATTTTATCTAAGGAGGAATTCTATATGTCAACAAAAAGACTCCAGAAAAAGAAAGCTGCCATGCAGGCAAAAAAAGAAAAGCAGCTGAAAAAAAATACCTCTGCTGCCGGCACCAGTTCCAGTGTTGCCAAATCTGTTGAAAATGCTAAAGCCGAAGTGAAAAAACTTGAAACCGTAAAGAAGGAAACGCTTAAAGTCGAAACCTCAAAAACCGAACCGATCAAAGTCGAGACTTCCAAGACCGAGCCGATCAAGGTCGAGACTTCCAAGACCGAACCGATCAAGGTCGAGACTTCCAAGACTGAGCCGATCAAGGTTGAGACTTCCAAGACCGAACCGATCAAGGTCGAGACTTCCAAGACTGAACCGATCAAGGTCGAGACTTCCAAGACTGAGCCGATCAAGGTTGAGACTTCCAAGACCGAGCCGATCAAGGTTGAGACTTCCAAGACCGAACCGATCAAGGTCGAGACTTCCAAGACTGAGCCGGCAAAAGTTACTACTTCCAAGATTGAGCCTCTGAAAGTCGAAACTTCCAAGGAGGACACAGCTTACGATGCCCTCTACGAGAAACGTCTGAAACACTACTACAATGATCTGAAATGGCTTTACTGCGAGCTGTTCCGCGATCACCCGGAAGTTACCGGCACATTCTCAAGCCTCACAAAAAAGATGAAAGAAATCTACCGTGAGCGTTCTCTTTCCATGAAGGAAGCCGACCAGAACTGCGCTGCAGATCCTGACTGGTTCCGTAAGACTACTTTCACCGGAATGGCTGTAAATCCTGCTGACTTCGCAGATACTCTTTCCGGGCTGTCCGATAAGCTGGACTATATCAGTGAATGCAAAGCAGACACTCTGTACCTGACAGATCTTTTCCAGGCAACCTCCAACTGCTCTCTTCGCATTATCCCGGAGATCGGAACCTCCGAAGATCTGTACACACTTGCAGCTAACTGTAGGAAAGCAGGTATCCGCCTGGCTCTTGAGATCCCGTTAAGTCTTTCTGTGGATGACCCACAGTCCGGTGCGCCATGTGTGCTCCAGACTCCGGCTTATTTCAATGCAATGCTTCTTCAGATCCTGGAGCTTGCAAATGAAGGTGCTTCTATATTCAGCCTTGGTGTCCTTCCGATGATGCCGGAAGAAAATCTCTGGAAGCTTCACTCTCTGCTGCGTATGACCCGAATGGTGTGTGAGATTGTATGCCCCGGAATTCTTCTCCTTGGCGAAACAGACCGCCCACCTGCAGAGGCTGCTGCATTCGGCGGAACTTCCGATATGCCGGAACTTCACATTGTAAACAGCACCCAGCTGATGTCCGATCTCTGGCATACCGTTGCCACAAAGGACACTGCCCTTCTCCGCCGGGGAATCGACAGAGCTGCAGACCTTCCGCAGGCACCGGTATTCCAGAATTACCTCCGTAACCGCAACACGGTACGCTGGAATCTGGACTATGATTTCCTGAAAGGAAGCTTTATCACAGAAGGGCCTCACAGAGATTATCTGAATGAATTCCTGGCAGGTATTTTCCCTGATTCCTTTGCCCGGGGTGAAATTTATGTGAATCCGGAAACCGAGGAATCGGAGCTCTGCGGAACAACCGCATCTCTTGCAGGAATCGAGCGTTTTGATTATGAAGGAAATATGGAGGGTGTCAGCCGGGGAATCCGCTATGACGTAGCACTTCATGCATTGCTTCTTTCCCTCCCCGGAATTCCGGTACTTCGAAGCGGTGACGAGGTCGGACAGCTGAATGACTACACCTATAAAGCCGACATTTCCAAAGCAGCTGATCCCCGCTGGCTCCACAACGGACGTTTCAACTGGGCACTTGCCCGGAACAGAGCCGATGCCGAAACGATCCAGGGACGCATTTTCAACAGCCTTGAGCAGCTGGAATCCATCCGTGCCAGCCATCCGGTATTTGCACCTAAAGTTTCTGCACATACACTGGAAACCTGGGAAAAAGCTCTCCTTGCCCTGGTAAGAGAAACTTCTGAAGAAAAGCTGATCTGCATCTACAACTTCAGCGACCAGGATAAGGTAGCCTGGATCAACGAACAGGACGGTACCTACACAGATCTTCTCACAGGAGTTCAGAGAGGCGCACAGGCTGTAGAGATCCCGGCCTTCGGATTTATCTGGCTTATGCACACGAAATAATAGCTTTGTCAGGCGGATATCCACAATCTGCATTCTCTACACAGCTCTGCACCGGATAACTTGATAACTGCTTCACAGTTTATTTGCAAAAAAAGGACACTGCCATTTTCAACGGGCAGTGTCCTTTTTTATTTCTCATATTATTATTTTCTCAGCTTATCAATAAATGCAGCAAATTTCCCCTGTTCCCCACTATCCAGCGAACGGCTGTAAATATTTCTGAGCCAGGCCGTGATCACATCGATTAGGATCGGAGAAAATGTCATCAGAAGGAACACCAGAATGATCATTCCGAATTCCAGCGATCCCAGTGTCAGAAGATTCTGCAGAACCACCGCCGCACCGAAAAAGATCACCTGCATACTGTAAATGATCACCTTTCGATACTTATTCAGAGGTGCGTAAACTGTCTTAAGTGCCGCCATATAATTCCATCCTGTTACAAGCACACAGGCTGTATTCAGCATAGCATTGGAATGGTATACATTCTGGCATACCAGCATCACACTGAACACACAGCCCGTGATGGTCACAGCAGCCGGAAATGCATTCATAAATACATGACGCAAAAATGTATGGTCGATCTTCTCATAATTATTCTCCTGTGCCAGAAGGAATGTAGGAATACCAACAGCGCAGGCACTGATCAGAGACATCTGGATTGGCTCAAAGGGATAGGAATCCCCGAAGAAGATCGTGATCAGTGACAGCAGCACGGAAAAAATCGTTTTGATCAAAAACATAGATGCCGCAGTACGGATATTATTTACAACCCGGCGTCCCTGATTCACAATTTCCGGCATTGCTGCAAAATTAGAATCCAGCAATACCACATTGGCAATATTCTTGGCAGCATCACTGCCCTCAGCCATGGCAATACTGCAGTCCGCCTCTTTAAGCGCCAGAACATCATTGACACCATCACCGGTCATGGCAACCGTATGCTGCTGAGCCTGTAAAGACTTCACCATTGCCTGCTTCTGCTGAGGTGTTACACGCCCGAACACACTATATTCTGCAACTGCCTCGTCCATCTGTTCCTGTGTTGTGATCGTTGTTGCATCGATATAATGCTCTGCATTTTTAAGGCCTGCACGTCTGGCAATGGCAGAAACTGTCACCGGATCATCACCGGAGATCACTTTCAGATCAACACCCTGGCTTTCAAAATATGCCAGCGTATCCGGTGCCTCTGCACGGATCACATCGGTAATAAGCAAAAGTCCGACAGGTTCCAGTCCCTCCGGAAGCTCCGCTCCCTCACTCACATTTACACTATGGGCAAGAACCAGCACACGAAGACCTTCCTCTGCAAATCTGCCACAATACTCCATCAGCTCCGGGTTCCCTTCCGGAAAAAGAAACTGCGCTGCCCCCATCAGATAAGTACCTGTATCTGTAAATGCAGCTCCGCTGTACTTCCTGTCAGAAGAAAACGGGATCACATGATCCAGCTCCATATCCTGAGATACTTTAAATCTTGCCCTGAGTGCATCGGCAGTGGCATTCTGATCCTTCAGCACAGAAAGCAGATTTCCCATGATATGCTCGATCTCCCGGATCTTCTCCGGATCTTCCTGACTATGTTTCTCCGGGTCAGCTTCTGACTTTTCCTGTAATACGAGATTCGCGCTTCCATCCTCCTTTGCGATCGCATCTGTTGCTGAAACTGCAGAAGTCGCAGAACTCTCAGTTCTATTGCCGTCACCTTCGCCGAATTCAGGATCTTTCCCGGATATTTTCTCTGAAATCTCATCATACACCGGCGGATAGCTCTCCACCGCCTCCACACACATGGTACCCTCTGTGATAGTTCCTGTCTTATCCAGGCAGAGCGTATCCACGCGTGCAAGAGTTTCTATACAGTACAGCTCCTGCACCAGCGTCTTCTTCTGGGCCAGCTTCAGCGCACCCAGAGTCAGTGCCACACTGGTAAGAAGGACCAGTCCCTCCGGAATCATTCCCAGGACCGCTGCAACCATATTGACAACAGAATCCCGGATATTGTCTCCCACAAAATAATACTGTTTATAAAAAAGCATCGCACCCATTGGTACGATAATGATACTGATCACCTTCAGAATGGCATTCAGGGAATTTCTAAGCTCTGAATTATGGCGTTTGAATTCCTTGGCCTCGCTGGTGATCCTTGACGCATAGTTGTCACTTCCCACATGGATGATCTGGCAACAGGCCTGTCCCGCCGTCACAAAGCTTCCGGAAAAAAGCTCATCTCCAGGATTCTTCGGAAGATTGTCTGCCTCACCGGTAAGCAGGGATTCATTGACCTCAAGGCTTCCCTCCAGGATCTTCGCATCTGCCGGAACCTGTTCTCCGGCCTTCAGGAATATCAGATCATCGACAACCAGCTTCTCTGTAGAAATTTTCCATTTTTTTCCTTCACGCAGAACAACCGTCTTGGATTCTGTCAGGATGGCCAGCTTGTCAATCGTCTTCTTGGCACGGACCTCCTGAATGATCCCGATCACGGTATTAATAAAAATGATTCCTACAAACATGGAGTTTTTGTAGGAACCAACCAGCAGTACGAGAACCAGCAGCACCAGGTTCAGAAAATTGAAGAATGTCAACGTATTCTCCAGAATGATCTGCTTATATGTCCTGGTGTTGGGGTTTTCGTTATTATTTACCTGGCCCTGCGCAATTCTTTCCTGAACTTCTTCGTTCGTAAGTCCTGTCATGCTTCTTACTTACCTGTCCTTTCAATGGCTTACGGTTCTGTTCGACTGAAGCTTGCTCATGCCCCGGTTATGATCGTAAATAAAAGGGATCAATACTCCTCTTCTGTATCCTCTTCACCCTCGTGGATATCAGACTTCGGTTTGGAAAGACCCTCGATCTTAATGTGATGTTTCTCTGCATAATCCCAGAGAGCTGCATGAATTGCTTCCTCAGCAAGCAGGGAACAGTGGATCTTTACCGGCGGAAGTCCGTCCAGAGCCTCCATAACGGCCTTGTTGGTTACTTCCATAGCTTCCTCAATGGTCTTGCCCATTACAAGTTCTGTTGCCATGCTGCTTGTTGCAACTGCTGCACCGCATCCAAATGTTTTAAATTTGCAGTCTTTGATAATATGAGTTTCGTCATCGATATCAAGGAATATTCTCATAATATCACCGCATTTTGCATTTCCTACAGTACCCACGCCGCTTGCGTTCTCGATCTCACCGACATTACGTGGATGCTGAAAATGATCCATTACTTTTTCACTATACATTATTTTTTCCTCCTGGCAAGTATTTTTATTATTTTTTCTGCTTTTTAATAAAATCTTCATATAATGGAGACATGCTTCTTAAGTTTGCAGTAATATCTTTCAGCTTATCTACTACAAAATCAACATCCTCCATTGTCGTCTCCTCGCTTAAGGTCATACGGAGAGATCCGTGTGCGATCTCATGAGGAAGACCGATAGCTAACAGAACGTGTGACGGATCCAGAGAACCGGATGTACATGCGGAACCGCTGGATGCACAGATTCCGAAATTATCAAGCATCAGAAGAAGTGACTCTCCCTCGATGAACTGGATGCTTACATTTACGTTGTTCGGAAGACGTTTTACTTTATCTCCATTGAGACGTACGTACGGGATCTCTGTGAGGATCCTGCTGATCATATGATCTCTGATCTCGATTTCTTTTGCAGTACGCTCTTTCATGGACTTGTTTGCACGCTCTGCTGCAAGACCGTATCCTACGATACCAGGAACGTTCTCTGTGCCTGCACGACGTTTTCTCTCCTGTGCTCCGCCATGTACGAAGGAGCGGATCTTAACGCCCTTACGGATATAGAGGAAGCCGATTCCCTTCGGTCCGTTGATCTTATGTCCGCTGGAGCTGAGCATATCGATATTGAACTCATCTACATTGATCGGGATCTGGCCGAATGCCTGAACAGCATCTGTATGGAACAGGATTCCATGCTCATGTGCGATCTGTCCGATCTCTTTCAGCGGCTCAAGAGTACCAATCTCATTGTTTGCAGCCATAACAGAGATCAGGATGGTCTCCGGTGTGATGGCTTTCTGAAGCTCATCCAGGTCAATGAAACCATTCTCATCTACATCCAGGTATGTGACCTTGGCACCACGCTCTTTTTCAAGGTACTCGCAGGTATGAAGGATGGCATGATGCTCGATCTTTGTTGTGATGATATGGTTTCCTTTATTTTTATATGCCTCAAAGGTCGCTTTCAGAGCCCAGTTATCAGACTCGGAACCACCTGCAGTAAAATAGATCTCCTCTTTTTTGGCTCCGATCACATCTGCGATCTGCTGTCTTGCCTTTGCGATGGCAGCCTTGCTGTTTGCCGCAAAATCATAAACGGTTGAAGCATTTCCATAAAACTCTGTAAAATACGGCAGCATAGCCTCCACAACTTCCGGTGCGGTCTTTGTGGTAGCCGCATTGTCCAGATATATCATTTTTCCCATTTTCTTTTCCTCCTGTTCAGGATAATTATTTTTCGTGTATTCTCCGGCTTTCTTCGATCAGCTCACTGAGCATCAGGGTATCCACTGCATCTGTGATGCTGTCGTTGATCCTTTTCCACACTAATTTAGCCACGCAGAGATCAGAACCTTGGCAGCCACCGTCACCTTCTGTTCCCGGACATGTTGCAGCCTCCAGGCCACCCTCCAGGACACGAAGGATATCTCCCACTGAAATCTCTTCTGCCGGTCTTCCAAGGAAATATCCTCCGGCTGCACCGCGGACACTCTTCACAAGGCCCGCTTTCTTCAAAAGTGCCATCAGCTGCTCCAGATAGCTGACTGATATATTCTGACGGCCCGCAATACTCTGAAGCGAGACCGCTTCTTTTTCACTGTAAAGACCAAGGTCTATCAAAGCCTTAAGTCCGTATTTTGCTCTTGTTGACAGTTTCATCCGCTCACCTCTTTTTCAATTCCCAGTGTTTTCCTCGGATTTCATGTTTACTCTATCAGAAACATATGGTTCTGTCAAGACTAACTTCTTCATATACTGACAAAAAAGACTCAAGGTTATCCATGTCAAAAAAAATATTTCTCAAAGGAACCCTGATTCTTGCCTGCACAGGCCTTATCAGCCGTATCGCAGGTTTCTTTTATAGAATATTCCTCTCCCATGCCATTGGTGCGGAAGGTCTTGGTTTGTATCAGCTGGTTCTTCCTCTCCAGGGACTTATGGCCGCTTTATCCTATACAGGGATCCAGTCTGCCCTTTCACGCCTGATCGCGTCCAGACTTGCCCTTCAGGAGAAAAAGGAGGCACGTTTTTCGCTGGTCACAGGAACACTTATGGCTGTCTTTTTTTCTGCTGCAGCCGGTTTTCTGCTTTTTCAGCACGCATATTTTTTTGCTTCCGCAATTCTGAAAACACCGCAGACTGCCGGTCTTCTTCGCATAACAGCTGTCAGTATTCCTCTCTGTGCCATTCATTCCTGCATTGACAGCTATTATTATGCCCGGAAAAAAGCCTCTGTTCCGGCAGCCGTGCAGCTTTCGGAGCAGTCTGCACGGATCGGCACTACCTATATCCTGTATCTGATCTTTCTTTCCGAAGGACGTCCGATCACTGCATTGATCGCAGCGGGAGGTTCCCTTGCCGGAGAGACTGCCGCTTCGCTGGTGTCGCTGCTGGTAGTTTCCTTTCATTTCGGAAATCACCCTGTACACGAAAAGACTCCCGTCAGGATCTTTCCGCTGATAAAGGACCTTTTCACACTGTCTTTTCCCATTTCCCTGAACAGGATCCTTCTGACACTTCTCGGCAGCATAGAAGCGGTCCTGATCCCACAGATGCTTCTGCGTTCCGGCATGACAGCCTCAGACTCACTGAAGATCTATGGGATCTTTACAGGAATGGCACTGCCCCTGCTCCTGTTTCCTTCCACACTTACCTCTTCCGCCGCTGTGATGCTGATGCCTTCCATCGCACAGCTTGATGCACTGGGAGAGCAGCAGCAGATCCGCCGTGTCACTGACCAGACCTTTTTTCTGTGCATGTTCCTGGGATTTCTATGCGGAAGCGGATTCTTTCTTTTTGGCCCATTCCTCGGAACATTGCTTTTTCACAGCCAGACTGCCGGAACCTACATACGGTATCTGTCTTTTATCTGTCCTTTTCTTTATACAAACACCATGCTCACCAGCATCCTGCAGGGACTTGGAAAACCGGGGCTCTGTCTGATCCACAGTATTGCCGGCATTCTCATCCGTATTTTCTCCGTTGTTTTTATAATTCCGGCAACAGGGATCCGAGGCTATTTTTACGGAATTTTTCTGGGTGAGCTGCTGCTTACTCTTCTACACGTGAAAGCGCTAAAATTTCCCTATCGACAATCGGCCAATAATCGTTTATAATAAATAATTGAAATGTCTATAGTTATGGAGGAATAAAGTACTATGAGTTTTGAATTCATAAAAAAACTGCCAACTCCTGAGGAAATCCGCAATCAGTATCCGCTCGATGCTGAACTTCAGGCGCTCAAGGAGAAACGCGATGCTGAGATTCGCGACGTTTTCACCGGAAAATCCGATAAATTCCTCGCTATCATCGGACCATGTTCTGCAGATAACGAAGATGCCGTATGCGATTATCTTTTAAGACTTCGCAAAGTTCAGGAAAAGATCGAGGATAAAGTCCTTATCATCCCGCGTGTTTACACAAACAAACCACGTACGACCGGTGAAGGATACAAGGGAATGGTCCATCAGCCGGATCCTGAGAAAAAACCGAACCTTCTTGCCGGGCTGATCGCGATCCGCAAGATGCACATGCGTGCTATCCGCGAAAGTGGCTTCACCTGTGCAGATGAGATGCTTTACCCGGAGAACTACCGTTATCTCTCTGATCTGCTTTCCTACGTTGCTGTAGGCGCACGTTCTGTTGAAGATCAGCAGCACAGACTGACTGTCAGCGGCATGGATGTTCCGGCTGGTATGAAGAATCCTACCAGTGGTGACTACAGCGTTATGCTGAACTCCATTGTTGCAGCACAGGGCGCTCATCGTTTTATTTACAGAAGCTGGGAGGTTGAGACCACCGGCAACCCACTCTCTCACGCAATCCTTCGCGGTGCGGTAAACAAGCATGGGGAAGCGATCCCGAACTACCATTACGAGGATCTTCGTCTTCTCTATGACAAATACCATGCAAAGAACCTTGCCAACCCGGCAGTGATCGTGGATACCAACCACTCCAACTCCAACAAGCATTACGAGCAGCAGGTTCGTATCGCAAGTGAGGTTCTTCACAGCCGTCAGGTAGATCCTGAGCTTCACTCCATGGTAAAAGGTCTCATGATCGAGAGCTATATCGAGCCAGGCAACCAGAAGATCGGTGGAGATCACATCTACGGAAAATCCATCACAGATGCCTGCCTTGGTTGGGATGAGTCTGAGAAGCTGCTTTACACGATTGCTGAAAATTGCTAAGATCTGTCTGATCTGCAGTTCAGGAAACGGATATTTGTGATCCTTTTACACTTTATGTTCAAAAAAAGAACCGGCATTCTTCCATTTTGGAAGCTGCCGGTTCTTTTTTGAACGCGTTTTTTATATTATTTCTTACAGATCAATGCCTCGGATGTGCTTTCATATATACGTCTCGCATTTTCGCAACGCCAAAATTCAGATAGACCTGTGTGGTGGAAATATCCGAATGTCCAAGCATTTCCTGCACACTCTTCACGTCCGCTCCATTCTGCAGCATATGTGCGGCAAAAGAATGTCTCAGTGTATGCGGCGTGATATCATGCTGGATCCCGGCTTCCTCTGCATATCCCTTCAGAACCTTCCAGAATCCCTGTCTGCTCATGGATTTTCCTGAACAGTTGGTAAAAAGACTCTCCGTCTCATTTTCTTTCACAAATTTTCCACGGGCTTCCTTCAGATATTTCTCCATGGCTGTTTTGCATACATTTCCTATCGGGATCACCCGTTCCTTATCCTCATCGTGACAGACTACATAACCAAGCCGCAGATTGAGATCCTCCAGATTCAGCCGCAAAAGTTCACTGACACGCATTCCTGTAGCATACAAAAGCTCCAGCATGGCACTGTCCCGGATTCCCTTCGGTGTATTCAGATCCGGCTGTTTCAAAAGGCGGTCCACCTCATCCACAGTAAGGATCTCCGGCATCCGCTTTTCAACCTTGGGCGGCTTCAGTTCCAGAGACGGATCCCTCTCGATCCTGTTCTCCTGATAAAGATACTGAAACAAGGCACGGATAGATGCTACATTTCTGGAGATCGTTGAGGAAGCGAACTGTCCTCTCTCCATATAGCTGAGATAGCCTTCCAGCTCCAGTTCTCCTACATCTCGGATATCATAGATCCCACGATCTGCAAAATACACTGCCATCTTCTTCAGGTCTCTCTGGTAAGATACTTCTGTATTATGTGACGTCCTTTTTCTATTATGTAAATATGTAATAAATTCCCGTATCTCTATGTCCATTTCTCTGCATCCCGTTTCTCTAAAATCATACTCGTTTATGACTGAATTATACTGTGAATTTTACATAAAATCAAACAGTTTTTCATCGTAAAACCGCACAATTTCAACACTTTCCGGCACAAACCACCAAATATCGCAGATTTTATGGAAACCATCACTAGATATTGTGGAAATTTTCCTCAAAAAAATTTCAGGCCCTTTATAACTTTTTCTACGATCCAAGGATTCAGAAAACTTTCTGCGAGGATTCCTCCTGTATACAGCAGAAAAACTGTGATCCCCTGCCGAAAATAAGCCCCTGTTTTCTGCGGCACAAGTCCATAATTTTTCCAGATCCCATACGATTGTCTGTATACGATACCTGCAAGATAAAAATACGCCGGAATATAGACCAGATACTGCGGCATCAGAAGTCCGGCGCCGGCCACACCGCCATAAATACCAAATTCCAGAACCGATAATGCCAGAATCATTCCTGTCTCCATTCCCAAAAACAGCATATATGCGACCGTCAAAGGCACTCCGAATATTGTAAATCCGCATAAAAACAACAGAAGAAAAAAACCTCCTCTTCGTCGCAGCACTTCCAGGAAATAAGCTCCGCCGGAAATATCTTTTCCTGCAAAGCTGCGGATCAGATAAAAAGAAGCCAGGGTTTTCTGTTTCCACTCCATTTTCCAGATCAGATTCGGCAACACATTTCCCGCAAAAACTCCGGTCATAAAAAGAAGCTCCGCCGGAAAACGTCCGGCATTTTTCCACTTCCGGTTCTCTGTCTTACTCTCCATTTACTCACCCTGTACCAGTTTACGCCTGTTTTTCCAGTAATATGACCGTTTTTCCACATGACAAAAAAAGGCCGGCCAGCTAAAAAGCTGTCCGGCCTTTGGTATTTCCAGAACTTTCTTCCATTGAAAGCTTATTTTGCGTAGTCAACCGCTCTGCTTTCACGGATCACATTAACTTTGATCTGTCCAGGATACTCAAGCTCTGCCTCGATCTGCTTTGCAATATCTCTTGCAAGGAGAACCATATCTGCATCACTTACATGATCCGGCACGACCATAACACGAATTTCTCTTCCTGCCTGAATAGCAAAAGACTTCTCTACACCCTTGAATTCATTGGTGATATCCTCAAGCTGTTTCAGACGATTGGTATAGGTTTCCAGGGTCTCACGTCTTGCTCCAGGTCTTGCTGCGGAAATTGCATCAGCAGCCTGTACAATACACGCGATCAGAGATTCCGGCTCCACATCACCATGATGAGACGCAACCGTGTTGATAACGATCGGGGACTCCTTGTATTTCTTGCAAAGATCCACACCGATCTGAATATGAGAACCTTCTACCTCATGGTCAATGGATTTACCAATGTCATGAAGAAGTCCGGCACGCTTGGCCATACGCACATCCACACCAACTTCTCCTGCAAGAAGTCCGGAAAGCTGTGCAACCTCAATTGAATGTCTCAGAGCATTCTGTCCATAGCTTGAACGGAATTTCATACGTCCAAGAAGCTTCAGAAGTTCCGGATGGATTCCATGTACCCCTACATCCATGGCAGCATTCTCACCGTCTTCCCGGATCTGTGCTTCCACTTCTTTCTGGGCTTTCTCTACCATCTCTTCAATTCTTGCCGGATGGATACGTCCATCCACGATCAGTTTCTCAAGAGCCACTCTGGCGATCTCTCTCCTGATCGGATCAAATGCGGAGAGTACCACTGCCTCCGGTGTATCATCAATGATCAGATCCACACCGGTAAGTGTCTCAAGTGTACGGATGTTACGGCCTTCACGACCGATGATCCTTCCCTTCATTTCATCACTTGGAAGCTGTACCACAGAAATCGTTGTCTCGGAAACATGATCCACTGCACATTTCTGAATGGCATTGACTACATATTCCCTGGCTTTCTTATTGGCATCTTCCTTGGCTCTGTTCTCAAGCTCTTTATAGAGTCTTGCAACATCCACCTTTACGTCATCTTCTACAGATTTCAGTAATTCTTCTTTTGCCTGTTCGGAGGTAAGACCTGAAACTCGTTCCAGTTCCTGTACTCCTTTTTCCTCAAGTTCATTTACTCGTTTTTCTTTTTCTTGTAACTCGTTAAATTTCGCTGTACATTCCAGCTCACGCTTCTCCACTGCATTGGCTTTTTTGTCAACAGATTCCTCTTTTGACAAAACTCGCTTCTCGTATCTCTGCAGCTCGTTTCTCCGTTCCTTGGTTTCCCTTTCCAGTTCATTTTTAGTTCGCAGAGATTCTTCCTTTACTTCAAGTAAAGTTTCGCGTTTCTTGGTCTCTGCTGCTTTCAATGCTTCATCAAGAATATTCCTTGCCTTATCCTCTGCTGTACCTATGATTTCCGCATCCTTGCGTACTTTCTTGTCAACAGCAACCTTGCAAGTAACAGGAACTGCAATAAGTAGCGTGACTACCACAGCGACAATAACACCGATAATTGTGCCTGCCACAGGAGCACCTCCTTATTTAGTTTTCATTGTACAAATACAACAATACAAGTTTAGCTGTTTTTCACATTTATGTCAAGTTTTTCTCATGAAAAAGCAGATTTTGGTTAGCACATATAAACTGGCTCTTTTTCTCCGCAGAGTTATTGTTACTGTTCACTCCGTTCTCAGTAACACGCTTCGCGATGCACAGAATTTATGCTGATCGCATAAATTCGCGCGGTATGTCTCGGGTTTTCTGTGACCTTCGCTCACAAAAAACACCTCGCGGGACATTACCAGTGAACAGTAACGAGTTATTCCATATCACGGTTCACCCGGATGTTCATTTCTTCCAGGGTATGGGAAATATCCTCATACCGGAACGCTCGTCTGGCCAGATATCCATACAGCCTTCGCATCTGTCCTTCATCAAGCTCTGTGTCCGGCGCATATTTCTTCTCGATCGTCCTGCGTAATACCTCCCGCTCGTCCGGTTCCAGAAGCTCTTCCATCTCATTCCAGGCATCCAGGGCAGTCTGACGGTCCACACCCTTTAACTGAAGTTCCGAGAAGATCTTCTGACGACTTCTGGATTCCATGCGGAAGGAGATATAGGTTCTGGCATAACGGGCATCGTTGATATACCCATAGGACTTCACATAAGCAATGGCATCTTCTACTGCCTCCGGTGAAAATTCAGCCTGACGGAGTTTATCCGTCAGGCCTTTCTCTGTGCGGTCCATATGTTCCAGAAGCCGCATGGCTTTCTTTCTTGCACGGTTTCGTTCTTCCAGATCCAGCATGGATTACTCTTCCTTCTCTGTATCTTCTGCCTGTACTACTGCTTCTGCTGTCTCATCTGCCGGATCCAGATGATAATGTACACGAACCTTCTTCTCGATCTCATCGCGGATCTCCGGATGCTCTCTCAGGAATAATTTGGCATTCTCACGTCCCTGTCCGATCTTATCCCCTTCATATGCATACCAGGCTCCGCTCTTGTTTACGATGGAGCATTCTGCAGCCAGATCCAGGATATCTCCCTCTCTGGAAATACCGGTTCCGAACATGATATCAAACTCTGCCTGCTTAAATGGCGGAGCCACCTTGTTCTTAACTACTTTCACACGGGTGTGGTTTCCAACCATCTCACCACCCTGCTTCAATGTTTCCACACGGCGTACATCCATACGGACAGATGCATAGAATTTCAGCGCACGTCCACCGGTTGTAGTTTCCGGATTACCAAACATCACTCCAACCTTCTCACGAAGCTGGTTGATAAAGATCACCACGCAGTTAGACTTGCTGATAACAGCCGTCAGTTTACGGAGTGCCTGTGACATCAGACGGGCCTGCAGACCTACATGGCTGTCTCCCATATCTCCTTCGATCTCAGCCTTGGGGACCAGGGCTGCAACAGAGTCCACGATCACGATATCCACAGCACCGGAACGTACCATAGTCTCTGTGATCTCCAGCGCCTGCTCTCCGTTATCCGGCTGTGAAATATAAAGGTTGTCGATATCAACACCTATACTCTTGGCATAAACAGGATCAAGAGCATGCTCCGCATCGATAAATCCTGCGATTCCGCCTCTCTTCTGCACTTCAGCGACCATATGTAAAGCTACCGTTGTCTTACCACTGGACTCCGGTCCGTAAATCTCCACGATACGTCCCTTGGGAACACCACCTACACCAAGGGCGATATCCAGACTTAAGCATCCTGTGGGAACTGCCTCCACCTGCATATGGGAACTGGAATCTCCAAGCTTCATGACAGAGCCTTTACCGAACTGTTTCTCAATATTTCCAAGAGCCGCTTCCAGCGCCTTCTGCTTCTCTTCACTGATCATTATGTAATCTCCTATTCTTTATTCTCTTTCTAATCAGGTTTCCTTTAATCCGAACCTTTGTTCGTGTTTTCTGTATTACATAGTATTATAAAACGGAATGATTGTCAATAAGATACTTGAAAATCCCTCTGTTTTTTTGTTGACAAGATCTCTGAAAATCCGACAAAAGGCTTCCCATACATGATTTCTTTTTCCTCTCTGAATGCAAAAAAAGCAGATAAAAAGATTTCCCTCTTCATCTGCTTTTTATGCAATATATTTCCTGTCACTGATCGTTGGTCAGCTTCAGTTTGTCCAGAATATAGAATACAAGGCTTAATGCCATGGCAACCACACATGCCAGCACCATACCGGTAAGCTCAACATTTCCAAGCTTCAGGGCAATTCCGGAAAGACCTACAACAAAGACAACGCTTGTCAGCGTCAGATTTCTGGACTTGCTGTAATCCACGTGATTGTCAACCAGCATACGAAGGCCGGAGGTTCCGATCATTCCGTAAAGAAGGAAGGAAATCCCACCGATCACCGGACCTGGAATGGTACTGATCAGGGCTGCCAGTTTACCAAGGAAGGAACAGCAGATAGAAAGCACTGCCGCACCACCAATCACCTGTACACTGTAAACCTTTGTCACTGCCATGACACCGATGTTCTCACCGTAAGTAGTTGTCGGCACAGAACCAAGGCATCCGGAAACTGTGGTAGAAAAGAAATCTGCAAACAGGGATCTGTGGAGACCCGGATCTTTCAGAAGATTTCTTCCAACAATCTTTCCGGTTACGATCTGATGGCCGATATGCTCGGAGGTTACCAGAAGCAATGCCGGAAAGATCGTCATAATGGCCTCAAAATTAAATTTCGGAGATGTAAAGTTGGGAAGAGCCAAAAATGCCGCTTCCCTTACCTGTGTAAAATCCAGAAGCCCGCATGCACCTGCTGCCACATATCCCGCAATGATCGCGATCAGGATCGGAATCACAGAAAGGAAGCCCCGGAACAGGATCTGCCCGAATACCGCAACTCCAAGTGTGACCAGAAATACGATCACATTCTTCGGATCTACCTTCTCGTCCAGAAGTCCTGCCGTACTTGCTGCATTTCCCGCAAGTTCCAGACCGATCAGTGCCACTACCGGTCCCATTGCCGCTGTAGGAAGCACGATATCGATCCAGTCTGTTCCGCACTGGCGGACGATCAATGCCACGCACATACCAGCAATACCCAGAACAACGAAACCACCAAGGGCATACTCATATCCATACTTGCTGATCACCAGAAGAGCCGGTGAAAGGAAGGCAAAACTGGAGCCCAAATAAGCCGGTGCCTTTCCTTTTGTGATGAAAATAAAAAGGAGTGTTCCCACACCATTCATCAGAAGCACAATAGCCGGACTGATACCAAAAAGGAATGGCACCAGTACGGATGCTCCGAACATGGCGAACATATGCTGGATACTTAACGGTATCAGCATCTTTGCAGGTACTTTTTCTTCGACCTGTATGATTCTTTTTTCCACTCTCAAATCCTCCTGTTTTTTATTATCTCACAGATTATAGCACAGGTTTTCACATCGTGGGAGATTTTTTACATAAATATGCAGGTATTGTGTGTTATACTGTTATTATCTCCGTAAAAACAGGCGGATTCCATAAATACAGCTGCCGTCTGTTCCGGAAGGAATTTTTCAGAAAGGAATATTCTTCTATGAAAGCATACCAACGACTTCTATCCTATGTAAAAATATCCACACCCAGCAATGAAGAAAGCTCTTCTTCCCCCTCTTCCCAGTGCCAGTTTGACCTGGCCCGGCTTCTTGTGGAGGAACTGAAAGGCCTTGGGATCTCTGATGTGTCTCTGGATGAACACTGTTACGTTTATGCACATCTTCCTGCTACAGAAGGTCTGGAGCACTGCAAAGCACTGGGCTTTATCGCTCATATGGATACGGTTTCCGATTTCTGCGACCATGCAGTCACACCGGTGGTCACAGAAGATTACGATGGAAAAGAGCTTCCTCTCGGCACAAGCGGCAGAACTCTTTCCCCGGAAATGTTCCCCCATCTTGCTTCACTTGCCGGGCGTACCCTGATCACCTCAGACGGAACCACGATCCTAGGCGCAGACGACAAGGCCGGCATTGCAGAGATCCTCACTGCGCTGGAGCATATCCTTACGGAAAAAATACCTCACGGACCTCTCTGCGTTGCTTTTACTCCGGATGAAGAGATCGGCATGGGACCGGCACACTTTGATGTAAAAAAATTCGGTGCGGATTATGCATATACCCTAGACGGTGATACGGAAGGCGAGATCCAGTACGAAAACTTTAACGCCTGCAGTGCAAAAGTAACCTTCCAGGGCGTTAATGTACATCCCGGTTCTTCCAAAAATACCATGATCAACGCAGCCCTCGTTGCCATGGAATTTAACTCCATGCTTCCGGCGGCAGATACTCCCAGGAATACAGATGATTACGAAGGATTTTTCCATCTGTGCTCCATGAAGGGAGATGTTTCCCAGGCTGAGCTTCAGTATATTGTCCGGGATCACGATGCCGCTTCTTTTGAGATCCGTCAGAAAACGCTCACACATATCACGGAGATCCTCAATGAAAAATGGGGGGAAGGTACCGTAACTCTTACCATCACCCAGCAGTATCGCAATATGAAAGAGATCATCGATACCTGCCCATGGCTGATATCTCTGGCAGAAGAAGCCTGCCACAGTTGCGGTGTTACACCGCTGATCCTGCCTATCCGCGGCGGCACAGACGGTGCACAGTTAAGCTTTATGGGACTGCCCTGCCCGAATCTCGGAACCGGCGGACATGCCTATCACGGGCCTTATGAGCACATTACAGCAGAAGGAATGGATGCCGCTGTGAACGTTACTCTGGAGATCATAAGACTATTTTCACAGAGAAAAGACTGAAAAGAAACTTTTCTTCGAAAGTCTGCATTCCCTGAAATCTGATATAATGAAAAAATACTCACAGATCCTCCGGCTGGAAATCTGCCGGAACAAATCTGTGAGTATTTTTTCCTGTGCTAGCTGTGTTCACTTTGAGTTCTGCACCGAATAACTGTATTGCCGTTTACTGATCGGACTTACAGATCAGATGATCTTCATCATTCTCGCCAGCTTCTTCATATATCTTCCACCAGGCATCATACCCAGCTCATCTTCACCGGGCTTGCTTACAAACAGATATACAATAAAGTATACACCTGCTGCCAGCATCACGGAAATACCAAGACAGATCACATTGGAATGGATCAGTGCATACAATCCGTAATACACCACTCCCGCAACAACTCCCATCGGGATAGATGCCAGGAACGGGCTTAAATAAGCACTTCTCCACGGATTCTTATAGCCCATATATTTCTTGATGGAACGGTCATTGAGAAGACACATCACAACTGCATAAACGATCTGGGCGATGACAATGGTATAAACACCAAGATTGGTAAATACCAGAAGCAGGGCCATAGCTATCACATCTGCCACCAGTGCAATGGCTGCATGGATCATCGGGAGCTTCGGCTTGCCGATTCCCTGAAGTACACCGTTGGTGATATTGGAGTTGCCATTCAGGATAATGGTGATTCCTCCCAGGATCAGAAGCTGTCCGCCTACGCCATTGGTTCCCGGGAAGATCAGTCTCGTGATCGGTCCGGAAAGAACTGCAAGACCTACTGCCGCCGGAATGGATATCAGCATACTGATCCATGTGGCACGGTCTGTCTTCATATTTGCACCTTCAATATCATGCATTGCATAATGCGCGGAAACCTCAGGGATCATAGATGTCGGTGCTGTACTTGCCAGGGTAAGCGGGATATTGATCAGCGTCATATAATATCCGTACTCGGAATACAAGGTCTGGATCACGTCCTTGGCAGCACCCTTGATATCCATGATACCGGAATACATATAACTGTTGATATATCCGTTTACATTATAAATAAAAGCACTGAGAATGATCGGCATGATGATGAGCACGATATTACTCATTACATGACCCATACTCTCATTTATAGAATGGCGGTCATTGACGATCCTTTTCCGGATGATCTTACGGTTTACCCCATAAACGATCAGCATAAAGATCAGCGCAGAAGCCACACCTGCTCCGGTACCCATGGTAGCACCTGCCGCACCCCAGCGATGGACCAGATCCATATCTCCTGTTGCGGAAAAATGCTGGATAAATACATGTGACATCAGAAGCGCAAAGGTTGCCACAAAGATCTGCTCAATGATCTGCGAGATCGATGTAGGCATCATATTGCGGTATGCCTGGAAATATCCACGGAATACACCGCAGAGACCGGACATGAAAATTGTGGGCGCAAGCATCTGCAGTGCCAGACGGGCGTTAGCCATACTGTCCGGAACCAGGATTCCTGCACCAAATACACAGATCAGCGCCACGATACCGCCGGCAACTGCCGCATAGATCAGTGCACCGTAAAATACCTTCTGTGCATCCTTATATCTGTGAAAAGCGATCTTCTCCGCCATGATCTTGGATACAGCCTGAGGAATACTGAAGGACGCGATCATCAGCAGAATAAAATATACATTCTGTGCAAACTGGAAAAGTGCAAAGCTCTGACTTCCCAGTGTAGTTGAAAGCGGACTCTTGTACAGCATTCCGATGATCTTGGAGATCAGCGCCGCAACCATAAGAAAAGATGCGTTTTTCACAAGTGTGTTATCATTTTTTTTACCCATTTTACTTTCCTTAACTTAAATATTCTCAATCTGCCAGTCAACAGGTTCTACCCCATTGGCTTTCAAAAATTCATTAGCCTTGCTGAAATGCTTGCATCCGAAAAATCCCCGGTAGGCAGAAAGGGGACTTGGATGTGGTGCTTCCAGGATCAGATGCTTCGGATTATGAAGCATGGATGCCTTCATCTGAGCAGGCCGCCCCCAGAGAAGAAACACGATCGGGCGATCCTCCTGGTCCAGGATCCGGATGGCCGCATCGGTAAACTGTTCCCAGCCGATCCCTCTGTGGGAATTGGCCTGATGTGCACGTACAGTCAGCACTGTGTTCAAAAGAAGCACGCCCTGCTTTGCCCATTTTTCCAGATTACCGTTGTTTGGGATATAACATCCCATATCATCCTCAAGTTCCTTATAAATATTCACCAGAGATGGCGGTGTTTCCACACCTTTTTTTACGGAAAAGCAAAGCCCATGAGCCTGTCCGTCATTGTGATAGGGATCCTGTCCCAGGATCACAACCTTTACCTGATGCAGAGGCGTAAAATGAAACGCATTGAACATATCTTCCGGCGGCGGAAAAATCTTTCTTGTTCTGTATTCTGTCATCACGGTTTTATAAAGTTTGGCATAGTAGGGCTGATGAAACTCACCTTTCAGTGCCTCCTGCCAGTCTCCTGCTATAGGAGCCATATCTATCACCTCTCATCCAACTTATCTTCTCACGGAAATTCCTTTTTCCGCAAGGTAATCCTTCACTTCCCGGATCTCCAGCTCTTTGTAGTGGAACAGAGATGCTGCCAGTGCCGCATCTGCTCCGCCTTTTGTCAGTGCATCATAAAAATGCTCCAGGGTTCCGGCACCACCGGAGGCGATCACCGGGATGGAAACCGCATCTGCAACGGCTCTTGTAAGTTCAATATCATACCCGGCCTTGGTTCCGTCACAGTCCATACTGGTAAGAAGGATCTCACCTGCGCCAAGTTCTTCCACCTTCTTTGCCCATTCAAGAGCATCAATACCGGTATCCAGTCTTCCGCCATGTTTGTAGATATTCCAGCCGCCATCCTGTCTTCTCTTGGCATCAATGGCAACTACTACACACTGGCTTCCGAATTTCTGTGCGGCCTCATGGATCAGCTCCGGACGGTCGATAGCTGCGGAATTTACAGAAATCTTATCTGCACCTTCACGGAGAAGCTTCCGGAAATCATCTACGGTACGGATTCCTCCGCCTACGGTAAACGGGATAAATACGTTGGCTGCAACAGCTCTTACCATATCCACCACGGTATCACGCTCCTCGCAGGAGGCAGTGATATCAAGAAAAACAAGCTCGTCCGCACCGGCTGCATCGTAAGCTTTGGCAATTTCCACCGGATCTCCGGCATCCTTAAGATCAACAAAATTCACGCCTTTTACTACACGTCCTTTATTTACATCCAGACATGGAATGATTCTTTTTGTAAACATGATTATGCCTCCTTTCCGGTGCCTGACTCAAGTGCCGCAAAATTCTCAAGGATCTTCAAGCCCCACCGGCTGCTTTTTTCCGGATGGAACTGACACGCAAATACATTTCCCTTCTCCACAGACGCATGGATGCATGTGCTGTACTGAGTGGTCGCTTTCACGATCTCTTCCTCCTCTGCCTGAAGATAATAGGAATGTACAAAGTAAACGTAGGTGTTTTCCGGAATACCCTTAAATAATCTTCCGCTGTTCTGAATATGCAGGGAATTCCAGCCCATATGCGGAATCTTCAGTCCCGTACTTGGCGGGATGCGCAGGATTTTCCCCTTCAGGATTCCAAGACCTTCCACTCCCGGTGTCTCATCACTGCTCTCAAAAAGCAGCTGCAGTCCCAGGCATATCCCAAGAAAGGGCGTTCCCTTTTCCACGATCTCATGTATTACCGGAACAAGTCCGTATTTTTTGAGATTTTCCATAGCATCACCAAAGCTTCCAACCCCCGGAAGGATTACTTTATCTGCTTTCAGAAGCACCTGGGGATCTCTTGAGACGACAGTCTCCTGTCCCAGATACTGAAGTGCTTTTTCCACACTTTTGATGTTTCCTGCATCATAGTCAATGATTCCTATCATAATAATGCTTCCTCCTGCTCTTTTGTATCTCGATATTCCTCTCTCACCTTCGATTTACATTGCTTTAGTATAACGCAAAAACAGGCGGTTGCAAAGACTTTTCTCTGCTGCCGCCCATTTTTTCACATTATCACGGTAAAGTTTTATTATTTCCGGTCCAGTGTAAACCAGAATTCCACGCCATTATCAAAGTTCTGCACGCCATATTCCTGGTTCATGCTTTCCATGATGGCCTTTACAATGGATAAACCGATACCGCTTCCGCCGTATTCCCTGGTTCTCGCTTTATCAACTTTATAAAATTTATTCCAGAGATTCGGTACATCTGCCTCAGGGATCGGAGTCCCTGTGTTAAACACACTGATCTTCACACGGTTACCCTCATCCTGCAGCTTGATCTCGATTTCTTTCTCTCCCTCCAGATGGTTCAGGGCATTGCTTACATAGTTTGTCACAACCTCTTCGATCTTAAACTCATCGGCCCATACATAAACCGGCTTCTCCGCCTCAAAGATCACTTTTGCATTCTTCTGCCCGATCATGATATTCATGGTCTGAAGCACACCGCGGATCAGGGATACGATATCAAACCGCTCCATTACAACTGCATCTTTGCCGGATTCCAGCTGATTCAGTGTTAGAAGATTTTTTACCAGTTTATTCATCTTGGAGGCTTCATCCATAATGACATCGCAATAGAACTCTCTGCTCTCAGGATCATCAGAAATATTTTCTTTTAAGCCTTCTGCATAGCCCTGGATCAGGGCAATGGGAGTTTTCAGTTCATGGGACACGTTATCCAGAAATTCCTTTCGCATCTTGTCGATCTTGATCTTGTCCTCAATGTCACGCTGCAGTTCATTATTTGCAGATTTCAGTTCACTGATGGTAGTCTCCAGCTGTGAGGACATCCGGTTGAAATTATCTCCCAGAACATCGATCTCATTGCCGACCTTGCTCTCGTATTTTGCCTCAAAATCCAGATCTGACATTTTTCTGGAAAGTTCCGTAAGCTCACTGATGGGACGGGTGATCCTCCTGGTCACGACCATAATGACCAGACCACTTAAGATTATGATCATCAGACCTACCGCAAAGTAAAACTTATTGGAAATATCAGCGCTCTCCCGGATGCTCTCAAGGGGTGTCCTTATGATAAAATAATGTTCCTCATCCAGCTGTCCCCAGCATTCCACATAATCCATTCCCGCAAAACGGTCATGCGACTGCTGGATGGTATAATTGTCACCCTGCTTCAAGGTCCGGCTCTTATCTCCGTCCTCATCCAGATCATAGACATATCCGAACAGCTTGCTCTGAAGCATTTTTTCATTTTCGCCCCAGGAAAGCCAGCTGGTATTGCTGCTGTCAATGATAACCCAGGAAAGATTGTTTCTGGAGCAGGCTCTCTGGATCTCATCGGGAATACTCTCCATACCTTTCGAGCTATTGCTGTTCATCATCTTGTCAATATCTGTATTTTCCAGAGTTGTTCGGAGATTCAGAAGTACATCGATCTTTTTTGTCACATAATATTTTTCAAGAAAGGCTCCGTTGATCACGGTAATAGTCAGAATGGATAAAAACAGCAGACCGATAAAGTATGCTGTGATCTGATGGCGGAGACTGTGGATCTTTTTTATTTTTTCCTTCGGTTTTTTCATTCTCCTACCTCAAACTTATAGCCCATCCCCCAGACTGTCTTGATATACTCGCCCTTATCGCCCATTTTACTTCTCAGTTTTTTGACATGAGTATCAATGGTTCTGGCATCTCCGAAATAATCATAATTCCACACAGAATTCAGGATCTTTTCTCTGGAAAGAGCGATTCCCTCATTCTCCAGGAAATAAGTCAGAAGCTCAAATTCCTTGAAGCTCAGATCCATCGGTTTATCATCTACCGTTGCCTGATGCGCTGCCTTGTCAATGACAATCCCACCTGCTGAAAGTATCTCATCCGGGTTGCTCTGTCCCGTTCTTCGAAGAATGGCTTCTACACGTGCTACAAGGATCTTGGGGCTGAAGGGTTTGGAGATATATTCGTCCACCCCGAGTTCAAATCCCAGAAGCTCATCACGCTCATCTCCTCTTGCTGTCAGCATAATGATGGGAACCTTGGAATTTTTGCGGATCTCACGACATACTTCCCAGCCATCCATCTTCGGCATCATCACATCCAGGATCAGAAGCGCAATGTCCTTTTCTTTATAAAAAATATCCATGGCCTCCTCACCGTCACCGGCTTCCAGTACCTGGAAATTCTTTTTGGTGAGAAAATCCTTTACCAGTTTTCTCATTCTGCTCTCGTCATCTACTACAAGAATTTTTAATGCATCCATTCTATCTTCCTCCGTTTCTCAGTCGCTGTTCCGGACAGCTGCTGACAGCCCGAAATGCTCTGTATCATCCCTCTTTACAAAAAGCTGAGCTTTTACTTCCGGTTCATTCTAAAGCGGATATTTCCATTCCGCTTTGCTACTGCTCATAATATATCACAGGTTTGTGTTGTGTGTGTGAACGTAATTTCATTTTTTTAATTTTATCCGCAAAAAAGGAGAACCCTCTAAAAGGATTCTCCGATCTTTTCTCCCATGAATACTCTTGTTTCAATTCCTTCACGGGAATTGTTTAAAATATCTTCATCCGGCTTTACCGCATTTTTTTCGGTGATCAGCACAATGGTGGAGCCGCCGAAAGCAAAATTTCCTTTTTCGTCTCCCCGTTTCACAAATGCTTTCCCTGGCCGGTTTTCGATCCTTCCGACAAGAAGAGCACCTACCTCCATCATCAGCACGGTACGGAAATTCTCTGTTTTCAAAAGAGAATACTCTCTGCTGTTTTCCTTGTAGATCGGATAGGCATCGTTGGCCACGGGGTTGACTGTATGCAGGATCCCCGGGATCCTGATGCGTCCGGACTCCGCCGCATTGTCCGGATAAATATATCTGTGATAATCCTGAACGCAGAGACGAAGCACCCACACATAGCCACCCTGATATCTTTTTCCAAGAGAAGGATTCCTGAGAAGCTCCTCTATGGTATATTCGGTCTGTTTGATATGAAGACGGGCTTTTTCATCTACCGGATACACACTCACCCTGCAGTCACAGGGACTGATAAAATGTCCCGGTTCCATATCAATATGGCGGGCACCCTCCCGGATCTTCCGCTTGAAAAAATCATTGTAAGAGATGTATTTACGCTTTTCATAATCACTCATATCCAGATGATTGAACCGTATAAAGGGTTTCACCGCTGCTGCCGAAAGCCTGGAATCCAGAAGCTTTCCCATGGCAATGGAAACAACAGGAGTGACCAGTGGACGTATCAGCATGCGTCCGGCTACAGAACCGTAGATTTTTTCCAGAAGGTTGTTCTGAAAGGAATCCTCCTCTGTAATATGCCCCATTCTGTCCGCTGTCCGGATCATAGATTACCACCTCTCTCCATGGAAAGCTTATAGAGATAATTGAACTTCCACCATCCTTCGTTGTAGAAAAGTACAAGAAGGACTGCCACAGAAACTACCGCAACAATGATCACCAGCTCCCTGTTGGTGGGCTTACGGAATTTAAAATCCAGGATAAACAGAAGTCCTACCGTCAGCATTGCAATATGAAGGAGCACCACAAACCATTTATACTCCGGAAAAAGCAGGGATACCACAAACAGAAGCGGCAGGACCACAGACATGGATGTGATGGGAAGTCCCTGATAATATTTTCGGTTTTCGGAGGTTTCATTCTGACGTTTTTCCTCCATAACATTGAAGTATGCCAGACGGATCAGGCCTGCCAGACCGTAAAATAAAAGAATAGCTATTCCGTAAATATGACACATTCCAAGCTTAAATCCCAGCACAATGGGAAGGATCCCGAAACAGACGATATCTGCAAGGGAATCGATCTGGATCCCGAAGCATTTCTCTTCCTCCGTTCTGTTCTTCTTAGTTCTTGCGATCTTTCCGTCAAACATATCGCACAGTCCGGAAAATGCAAGACAGCACACCGCTGCTGAAATATGGTCCGTCACAGCGCAGAAGATTCCGATCATGGAAGAAACTACGCTTATGTAAGTCATTATTACCGTGTAATCATAAAATCCTATCATTTGCACACCTCTTTTTTCTTTTTCATGTCAGGCTATATTCACAGTCCCACAGGAGACTTACCTGATCTGGGTCAAGCAGATCTCCGCGATCTGCATTCGATCAAATCTTTTCAGGATTCCTTTTTTCCGATAGTGAGCTGAGCCACCGCAGTAAACACCGCACTGATCAGCAGCTCTCCGTAATATCCCAGCCCTCTGCTAAGCACCATTCCCGGAAGCAGCAGGCCACCGAATACCGGACTGAAAATGGTAAGAAACAAAGTCTCACTGATCCCCATTCCTCCCGGAAGCGGCAGCATATCCACAGATACCGATATCACTGCCTGGAGAAAAAGGATATCCCAGAAACCGGTTCCATGGAGTCCAAAAGCCTGATATACGAACCAGGTTACTGCAAACAGTGCCATACGCTGGATAAAAGTGATCTCTATTACTTTAACGATCACCAGCGGATTATTCTTCAGATATGCCGCAGTATTTCGGTAAGTATCCATGGAAGCTTCCAGTTTTTTCAGCCGTCCCTCTTTTTTCCTCATCAGATGAAACCGTTCCAAAAGCTTCATGCCCTTCATCAGGATCGCTTTTGCCAAAAGCGGATGAAATACCAGAATGGTCATAAAAGTGACACAGAAGATATTCAGCATCAGCCCCAGATAAAACACCGGCAGGATTCCTTCCAGATATTTGTGAAGAAATCCTCTTCCGAAAATTGCGATCCCAATACCGATCACCACAAGCACCAGCTTATAGGTAATCGTCACGATCATCAGGATCACCGTTGACACCGGAATGGAAATCTTCTCTTTTTTCATATAGTAGATCTGCATGGGCTGTCCGCCGCTGGCGGATGGTGTGATACAGCTGAAAAAGAATCCTACAGACGAAAACAGAAAGCAGGTTCTTTTTTTCAGATGAATCCCGCTGGAACGCATCATATACCAGATAATGATGGATTCCCCCCAGATAAAAAATGCTACCAGTGCAATTCCCGGAAGCAGCCACCGTTTATCTGCCCTATGTATGGCATCCATCATGGAAGACAGGTCTTCTCCATGAAAAACGCCGTAGATAGTCAGGGCAAAAACTACTGCCAGGAACACTCCGTTAAATATGATTTTTTTTCTGCTCTTCATCACTTGACACCTTCTGTATAGCTGTTGATCTTCTTTTCAATTTTAGTTCCAAACCGTTCATAAATATGCCAGAGTTTTGTTTTCTGTCCCAGAATAAAGCATACCTGAGCCAGGATCACACCACCTGCCACATCCACAAGTACATGCTGCTTGGTAAAAATGGTAGACAGAAAAACCAGCACAGCCAGTGTAAACGATACCCCCTTATACCATGTCGGAATTCTTTTCTGATCCTTGATCCCCAGAAAACAGAACCAGCTTACCAGACAATGGATAGATGGAAACAGGTTATCTGCCGCATCAATGGAATACAGCCAGCCGGCCAGCAGATCCCAGATTCCGTTTCCTTCGATCACCGGTCTTGTATTGGTAGTGGGATATGCCAGAAATATGATCAGACACACACAACGGGATATAATATCCGCAGTAAAAAAACGGTAAACCTGTTCCCGCTCCTGCCTTGCCGCAAGGATATAATTCACTGCCCAGAATACATAACAGCCAAAATAGATAATCAAAAACTGCGGCACAAATGGGAGCCGCAGATCAAGATTACTTTCTATATTGTGATGATACCAACCGCCTGCGATCGCCCTTGAACCGGAATATACAAGACAGTTAAATACAAATGAAAAAACAAGGGGAAAAAGCCCGTACGCAGGTACGATCCCTGTTACATATTTCCAAAAACGTTTCATAAATTCACGCCTCATTATTTTATTGATATCAGGAATAAAACATATTCTTCTCCTGCTAACATCTGCTAGTCACAGTATAACAGTCGGGGCGTATGGTTTCAACTAAATATGGAAAGTTTAAGAATTGTTAAGATTTGAGTTCAGTTATTTTTTCTTTTTTGTTCATACTTTTTTCAGAATGACGTCACAGAATGACCACAAAATATGAGTATATTATTAGATGTGCAAAGGGTACTACCTTTGATAACACTTTTTTCTTTTTCATACTGCCGGGGCTACCTCCAAACAAAGCCCCGGCCTCCTTCCTTTTTATTTTCCCATTTTTTAATTATGCCATGCAAGACGTACACTGGATGGATGTACTTCTTTTGTCATCCAGTCCACATCGTTGGTGATCCAGTCCATGATCCCGAGCTGGCGTGTCTCCCATGCGATGGTTGCCTCTCTTGCTTCCGGTGTTTCTTCCACTTCCATGGTTGTGTCGATCTCATCATATCCAAAAATATATCCGCCTGCACTCCAGATGCTGAAGTTGCTGTCCGGGCCCGGATCTATTGTTTCGCCTCTCTGCGCCACAAGTCCGTCATGACGGGCTTTATATTCTTCCTCACAGCCGTCTTTTAATTTTGTCATGAACATTCTGTGGCGGATCAGCTCTTTGTTTTCTCTCACAACACCAAAATTATGATACATCAGGCGCATGTCTTTTCCAGGAGTAGAGATCCAGGTAAAGGTATCTCCGATCTTTTCAGTCAATGCTGCCTTTACTTTCTCCTCTTCCGGAGAGATCACCTCTCCGTCTGCATTTTCGTAATATCCGAAGATCAGGTCTGCCGCATTCCAGATGCTGAAATTATGGATGCCGTTACGGTCAAGATATGCAGTAAGCTCCGGCCAGATCTCGCCTAAGGTCTTACGGTAATCATTCATTTTTCCTTCTTTTACTTTCATTGCAAAAGCATGTCGTTCCATTTATGCTATCCTCCTGTTTTGATGATCCTGTGCTATGTTTTTCACTATGAGCAGATATAGTTCTTCTGCCCTCATATGATTTGATTCTATCACTTTTATTTTGTTTTTACAATTATGAGGGCAGGATTTCCGATCACTGTTCACAGGTAATATCCGCAAAGCATGTTGCCTGACACAAAGTTATCCGTAACGATTCCCTGAGATGCTCAGGCAAGATACAACATGACCATCAGTGGCATGGTTATGATACTTACCAGCGTTGTCATTACATTGATGGTGCTGGCATAGACCGGGTCCTGATCGTAGAGCTGTGCCAGCTGTACAACCGTTGTTGCCGACGGTGTGATCACTGCCATCAGACTGATAAGCAGAATGGTTTTTCCATCCTTTACCATTGAAGCCAAGGGCAGATACTTCAAAAACAACAGTATGAGCAGCGGAGTCACCACCATTTTCAAGATCGTGATCAGATAGATCCTGGAATGGCTGAAAATATCTTTCCATTTTACCTCCGTCATGGTCATTCCAAGCATGATCATACATACAGGTCCCAGGGTGGCTGAAATCTGGCTCATGGTGTTTCCAAGGATCAACGGCAGTCTGATCTGCGTGAAGAACAGAACGATTCCAAGGATAATAGCGATCAGATTGATGTTGCAGAGGATTTTTTTCCAGTTGATGCCAGCCTTCGCCTCCATCAGCGACTGTCCGTGGGTCCACATCAGGATCATCTGCACACTCAGGAAAGCACTGGCATAGATCACCCATTTTTCACCAAGGACTACCGTTACAAGAGGGATCACCAGATTTCCGGAATTGGAATAGATGATGGATTCTTTTTCTACCACACTTAATTTCAGTGGCTTGCCGATGATCTGTACAAATACCAGAAGAAAAATATGGATCAGGATGGCCGCTGCCACTGCCAGAAGGAAGCCATTCCGAATGCTTCTGGAATATTCGATCTGAAAAGCATTGATCATTACACAGGGCATGATGATGTAGATACAGATGACTGAAAGTGTCCTGCTGCTTTTTGCATCGATAAGTCCGCATTTTACCACTGTAAATCCACAGGACATCATCAGAAAAAATACGATGATCTGCTGCAATAATTGTAAAGTTATCATTTTTTCTCCCCTCCGAACGCGTCAGCTCTGTCCTATCTCTTTCAGGGCTGTCTGAAGTTGCGCGTCTTCTTTATGTGTAAGTTCTGTCCAGTCTGTGATGTCTCCGGAAAGCTCTGCTTCCACATCCGGAGTGATTCCTTTTTTGTTGATATCATTGCCCTTTGGCGTAAAATATTTTGCGATGGTGATCTTTACCGCACTGCCATCGGTAAGAGGCTGGATGGTCTGCACCACGCCCTTCCCATAGGTAGTTGTTCCTACAATCGTTCCAATTCCGTAGTCCTTCACCGCCCCCGCAAAGATCTCCGATGCACTGGCACTGTTTCCGTTTACCAGAACAGCCAGCGGCATGTCCAGTTCATTTTTTCCGTCGCAGGTTTCCTCTTCCCTCTTTCCGTTTTTGTCCTCTGTATAGACGATCAGCCCTTCCGGAAGTATCTGGCGGAGTACGCCGCAGACTGCAGTAAGAAGGCCTCCCAGATTATCACGGAGATCCACAACCAGCTTCTTCATTCCCTGATCCTTCAGATCTGCAAATGCTTTTTTATACTGATCGCTGGTCACCTCAGAAAATTCGGAGATCCGGATATAGCCGGTGTCTTCGGAAAGCATCTCATGGGAAACGGTCTGAATCTCCACATCCCGGATCTCCACTTTGACATCCCGGGTTTTCTCTTCGTTTTCCCGCTGTATGGTCAGCATTACGGAAGCTTTCTCACTGTCACGGACCATGGAAGCAATATCGGAAGTTTCTTTGTCTGTAACATCAGCTCCATCTACTGCCTTGAGCACATCTCCCTTTTTCAGTCCCGCCTGTTCTCCAGGGCCACCCTCATAAAGCTGTATGATCTTTGCCCCTCCGGTGTCATCCTTCTGAAGAACGGCACCGATCCCTACGTAGGAGCCTTCATTGGAAGTATTCAGCTCTTTATACTGTTCTGCTGTGTAATAGGTGGAGTACGGATCCTTCAGGCCGGCAAGCAGGCCAGCATAAAGCCCCTCACGCAGGCTGCTTTCGTCTTTTTCATCCAGATATTCTTCATCGATCAGTTCTTCCAAGTAATTCAGCTTCTGAACCGTTTTCACATCGGAAAGCGCATTGCCTTTCGGAAACAGTACTTTCTGATAGCTGGTAAAAACAGCGCCTGTCACAACCAGCGTTGCTGACACTCCAATGGCTATACCTTTTTTGAATTCTTTATTTTTCATATTTTTCCTTTCTTCTGCACAGCCGGTAAAGCCGATAAGATCACAGATTTTCTGTACTCCTCTGTGCGCCGTCCGGTTTTTATATACCGAAAACGGCTGCCGATATTCCGACAGCCGCTGTATATCTTATGATCACACATCATGCGGATACATAAGATTCTCTGCTATTTGGTTATACTCTGAGATGTTTTCTTGTTGTGAAAAAGCTTCCCAAAAGACCGATTCCCACACCAAGTCCAAGTCCCATAGGAACCAGACCCTCATAAATCTGCCAGATTGGAATGAAATCCACGATTCCTGTCAATACATTGAATTTTGTCAGAATAAACTCTACAGCGGAATTATACAGGAAAAACAGGCAGATCAGCGGTATCGCCGCACCGATCACACCGAGGATCATACCTTCCAGAAGGAATGGCAGTCGTACAAAAGCATCTGTAGCTCCTATGTATTTCATAATTCCGATTTCTTCCTTGCGGACAGAAATACCCATAGATACTGTATTGCTGATCAGGAATATAGAAATGATCAAAAGGATTGCGATCACGGCAATCGACACATAAGAAACCAGCTTGTTAATGGAACCAAGTGTCCTGGATGCCTGTTCAGACTGATTTACCTTCCGGACATGTTCCAGTCCCTGGATATAATTCACCAGTTCTGTCTGCTTGGTAATATCATTAAGATATACCTGATAATTGGATGAATTGGCAAGAGGGTTATCATCTTTAAATCCATCTGCCGCATCTTCATCTCCAAAATATTTCTGTTTGTATTCTTCCCATGCCTGATCTGCGGACTGATAGTCCATCCTGGCCACTTCCGGCCTGGACTGAATAGCATCGCCGATCGCCTGGATCTCTTCCTCTGAAGTGCCCTCATCAAAGAATACTGTGATCGGTACTTCTTCTTCCACCTTATGGGCAATATTACCGACGTTGTTCACGATGGAATAGAAAATGCCTACCAGAAAAATGCAGGCTGCCATCGTGATGATACATGCCAGGGAAAACATCCAGTTTCTTTTTATATTCTTAAAGCCCTGCTTCAGGGTATACCAGATCGTACTAGGCCTCATGATATCCTCCCTCTTTCTCATCGCTGATGATCTTGCCGTTGTGCATGGTGACTACTCGCTTGCGCATGGCATTGACGATGTCCTTATTGTGGGTGACTACCAGAACTGTGGTTCCTCTGTCATTGATCTGCTCCATCAGAGCCATGATCTCTTCAGAGGTTTTCGGATCCAGGTTTCCGGTCGGCTCATCTGCCAGAAGGATGTCCGGGCGGTTTACCAGTGCTCTGGCAAGAGCAACTCTCTGCTGCTCACCACCGGAAAGCTCATCCGGGTATGCCTTATACTTTCCTGCAAGTCCTACCTCCTGGAGAACCTCCGGCACACGTTTGCGTATCACACGGGTAGGTCTTCCTATGACACGCTGCGCAAATGCTACATTCTCATATACATTACGGTCTTTTAAAAGACGGAAATCCTGAAATACTACCCCAAGCTTTCTGCGATACTTGGCAACGCGTCTGTGTTTCATCTTCTCCAGACGTTCCCCGCTGACTGTGATCGTTCCGCTGGTAGAATCCAGTTCTTTCATCAGAAGCTTGATCAGTGTGGATTTACCGGAGCCACTGCTTCCTACTACAAATACGAATTCCCCTTTATCAACATGTAAGTTCGCATGATTCACAGCCGGAAGACCCGGGCCGTAAGATTTGCTCACATCTACAAGATCGATCATATATATCCTCCTCTATATTATAAAAGCATAATTCTCTTAATTTTTTTGTAACATTATTGTAATATATTTTCTATTTAAATGCAAGAATAAATTTCCCGGGCCCTACAACTGTTACTGTTCACGTTACTGTTCACTCCGTTCTCAGTAACACGCTTCGCGATGCACAGAATTTATGCTGATCGCATAAATTCGCGCGATATGTCTCGGGTTTTCTGTGACCTTCGCTCACAAAAAACACCTCGCGGGACATTACCAGTGAACAGTAACCTGTTCACTCCATTCTCAGTAATGCGCTCCGCGGAATATTACCAGTGAACAGTAATCAACGGCCCTCTTCAAATTATTTATTTTAACGTAAAAATACCAAAATTACAATAGAATCATGGATGTTATCTGTGAAGTTCATGTGAATTCGTTACTGCTCACTCCGTTCTCAGTAACACACTTCGTGAATGCTTCCAAACAGGAGGGACATTTACACAATATTCCATGATGAAAAACGCTCATACAAAAACTGCCGCCTATTCCGGGAAGGAATAAGCGGCAGTTTAAAAGTTCTAATATGTTACCTTAATATAGCAAACTATCATCTTGCATTCCGAATGCTATTAATACTCTAAGGTTTCCATATATTTCATATATCGAACAACCATCAGCGCGATCTTAAATGTAATGGCATCCTCAAACACTCTCAAATCAAGGCCTGTACTCTTCTGGAGTTTATCCAGACGATATACCAGCGTATTTCTGTGGATATACAGCTGACGTGAAGTTTCAGATACGTTCAGACTGTTCTCAAAGAATTTATCGATGGTGACAAGTATCTCCTCATCGAAATCATCCGGAGATTTGTTGTCAAAGATCTCGCGGATAAACATCTTACACAGAGGAATAGGCAGCTGATAGATCAGGCGTCCGATTCCAAGTGAGCTGTATGCGATAACTTCCCTGTCTCCGAAGAAGATCTTACCTACATCAAGGGCCATACGCGCTTCCTTGTAGGAACGTGAAACTTCTTTCAACTCATTGACAATGGTACCGTATGCCATGTGGACATCCTCACCGTCTTTATTCAGATCCAGAGTATCCATAATCGTATGAGCCAGCTTATCCATCTCCGGATAGCCCTCTCCCTCTTCCAGTTCCTTGACTATAATGATGCTCTTCTCATCAACAGCAGTGATAAAATCTCTGCTCTTTCCGCCAAAAAGGCTTTTCACGCTCTCTACAGAGCTGTGATCTTTCTCCTGGTTCAGTTCCAGGATCATAACTACACGACGGACATCTGCTTCAATATGAAGCTTCTTCGCTCTGTTGTAAATATCCACCAGAAGAAGATTATCAAGAAGAAGATTCTTGATAAAGCTGTCTTTGTCAAAACGCTCCTTGTACGCAACGATCAGATTCTGGATCTGGAAGGCTGCAAGCTTGCCTACCATATAAGTATCCTCATCATCTCCGTGGGCTACCAGGACATATTCCAACTGATAATCATCACAGACCTTAAAGTACTGAAATCCCTTGACAAGCTGGCTGTCCGCCTGGGATTCTACAAAAGCCTGGATATCTGCCGGCTGGATCTCAAAATCAGAAAAGGTAGACGCAAGTACCTTGCCGTCTGTGTCAATGACACAAAATTCCGTCCTTGATATTTCTTTAAGTCCCTCGAGCGTATTCTGTAACACCTGATTCGATATCATTCCGTTCAATCCCTTCTCACTTATGTGTATGCTTATCTTCTGTCTTTCCCTCTCTATCTATGGCTATTTTAATACAAAATCACCAAAAATGAAAGAGTAAAACTGAAAAAATTTACAAATTTTTGTTGAAATCAGCCTAATTTTTCTCTATAAAACCTTCTCCATGAACTTCTCTTGCATCGGAAACGATCACAAAAGCGTTGGGATCAATATCATCTACCAGCTCTTTCAGCTTCACAATTTCCTTTTTGTTTACCACACAGAAGATGATCGTCTTCTCCTGACCGGAATACATCCCCTTGCCACAGATCCCTGTCGCTCCGCGATCCAGGTCTTCCATAATGACTCTGGCAACCTCATCCGGCTTCTCCGTGATGATAAATGTCTGTTTGGAAAACTTCAGACCTTCGATCAGACTGTCGGATACTTTTGTTACCAGATAAACCGCAATGATGGCATACAGGGCCCGCTGGATACCGAACACATACATTCCTACGATCACAATAAGCCCATCAATAAACTGCATGATCTGTGCGATGGAATAATGACGCATATACTTCTGGATCAGTGCTGCCATCATATCCGTTCCGCCTGTGGTTCCCTGTCCAAGGAAAACCATTCCAATGCCGATTCCCAGGATCACACCACCGTATACAGCAGCCAGAAGGAGATCATCTCCCGCAATATTCCACACCGGCTGAATGGCAAGCCAGGTTGAGAGGGAGATCTCACCGACCAGAGCTTTTTTTACAAAGGAAAAGCCTTTGATCCGCCATCCCAGAAAAAACAGCGGGATGTTCAGCGTGATATTGGTAAGCCACAGTGGAACCCCGCCATCTACGATCCCACCGGTCCAGTGCTTCACCAGGATCGCAATACCGGAAAAGCCTCCGGTTACCAGCCCGGTTGCATCAAAAACGGAATTGATGGCAAGTGCCATCAGCCCGGTTCCTACTATGATCAGAAGATAATCCAGATACCAGTCCTTTTTTTTCACAAGACTCATAAAGTGCTCCTTTCATTTTTTACAGCAATTCCCGGAATTTCTGTCTTGAAATGTCCTCAATATTTCTATTCCGCTGTGAAAATCCCAGAAATGCTATAGTATCATATGACAACTGCATCAGTTTCCCGCACTGACGTGTCATAAAAAGAACGGGACCGTACACTATTCTGCGTCCGTTCCCGTTCTCCATGCTATTTTTCTGTCTTTTTATTTATAAAATGAACAAATTCATAGCTTTCCATTATCTGAAAGTATTTTACGATTCTCGGATAAAGCGGTTCTGCCTTATCTCCGAAATGCTCTTTCACCAGCAGGGCAAGCTCCTGCACGGTTTTGGCTCCATCGATCTCAGGCCAGATAAAAGTTCCCATTTCATCAAGATGAACCTTGGAAAACCTTGGCTTGCCAAAAACCTTCTGCGCGATGGTATTGAACATACCCTTATTCTCTATCTCAAGAATGATCCGCTGCTTCAGGTCCCGGTGCCACCGGATCGACTGGTTTGTTTCCGGGATCAGATCAAGATAGTTGATATCCTGTTTCTTATCCTTTTTGTTTTTTCTCATCAGGCTTTCTTCTTTCTCCAGATAGAGAATTTAAGCAGTGACAGGATCATGATGATCATCAGCACAACGCCGCCGATATTTCCAAGGTTTACAACGCCGGACATATCAAGGCTGATACCGACAACTGCAAAGATCGCAAGAAGAATTCCAACAAGACCCTCGCCGGCGATCATACCAGCACAGTACAGGGTACCATCTGTGGACTGAGCTGTCTTGGTTTTTTCGTCAACACCTTTTCTGCTGTCAAGTAATCCACGAACGATACCACCGATCATGATGGTTGCGTTCAGGTAGATTGGAAGGTAAAGACCGATTGCGAAAGGCATTACCGGGATACGGAGGATCTCAAGGCAGATTGCAAGGAATACACCTACAAATACAAGTCCCCATGGAAGGTTTCCGCCCATGATTCCCTCAACGATCATCTTCATAAGCTGAGCCTGTGGCGCAGGGATCTCTGCTGTACCGTAGCCCCATGCTGCATCCAGAAGATACAGAACACCGCCGATAGCAAGACCGGAAACAACAACACCGAGCATCTCGCCCATCTGCTGCTTCTTAGGTGTAGCACCGAGAAGGTATCCTGTCTTAAGGTCCTGAGAGGTATCACCGGCGATCGCTGCGATGATACAGATAACAGAACCAACAGCGATCGCTGCTGTCATTCCGTCGATACCTGTTTTACCGGAGCTCTTGATCGCAAATGTAGCAATCAGAAGAGTAGCGATAGCCATACCGGAAACCGGGTTGTTGGAGCTTCCTACAAGACCTACCATACGGGAAGATACTGTTGCAAAGAAGAATCCAAAAACTACGATGATACATGCACCAAGAAGAGTTACCGGGATTGCCGGAACGATCCAGATGATAAATACCATTGCTATAACACCGAGAAGGATGAACTGCATCGGAAGATCCTGTGCGGTTCTCTCTGTGCTTGTGTTCTTGCTTCCCTTCATGCTCTTCATGGAGTCACGGAAGGTTGTAACGATCAGCGGCAGGGATTTGATCAGGGAAATGATACCACCTGTTGCGATAGCACCTGCGCCGATATATTTAACATAAGTAGACCAGATTGCTGATGCTCCGCCGTTTGCGTAAAGCTGGGCAATGGTCGTTCCCTCTGCTGCCGGATACATCCATGTATCAGGTCCGAACAGGCAGATCAGCGGAATGATGACCATCCAGCCGATAAGAGAACCTGTAAACATGTAGGATGCGATCTTCGGTCCTACGATATAACCAACACCGAGAAGTGCCGGATAAACCTCCATACCGATCTCACCCTTGAAGGATTTAAATGCTGCAGAAACATCTGCCGGAAGAAGCTTCAGTCCATCAACAACAAATTTGAAGACAGCAGCAAGTCCCATACCGGAGAATACTGTGGAAGCATTTGCTCCGCCTTCCTCACCGGCAAGAAGAACGTCTGCGCAGGCAGTTCCTTCCGGATAGAGAAGAGTTGCATGCTCTTTAACAATGAGGGCATTACGAAGGGGTACCATGAAAAGTACACCAAGGATACCACCGCAAAGTGCGATCAGAGTGATCTCAACGATGCCTGGTTTGCTTGTAAGTCCTTCCTCTGCCCAGAGGAACAGTGCAGGCATGGTGAAGATAGCACCTGCTGCAAGAGACTCACCGGCTGAACCGATAGTCTGGACCATATTGCTCTCCAGAATGGAGTTTCTGCGAAGAATCACGCGGATAACACCCATGGAGATAACTGCCGCCGGAATGGAGGCAGATACTGTCATACCAACACGAAGACCAAGGTAAGCATTGGCTGCGCCGAAGATGACAGCAAGAATACATCCCATGATCACAGATGTAACTGTGAGCTCCGGAGTGATTTTCTCCGCAGGAATGTAAGGTTTGAACTCTGTGTTTTTGTTCATATTTCCTCTCCCTTTATCTAGTAAATTAGTAACGTTATATAGTATAGCAAATTTCGCAGTATTTTGCAAGAAATTATATCTGAGATATTATATATTATTTACAATTTTCTGTATAATTATAAGCAAATAATTGGTCACTATGCAGCTTTTATGCTAACATAGTGACCTTATTCCTTACAATTGAATATTATACATTTAAAATAAAATACTTTTTTTTTTCAGTTGTCCGTTTCCAGCTGTTTTGTCAGATATCGCCCTACGATCTTCGAGAAATTTCCGATATCCCGGATATAGGCAAAATCCTTTCCAAAAATCTTCTTTTCCGCCGGAAGATCCTTCTCTTCGCCTGCAAATACCCCCAGAACACTGACGCCCTGGCTCCGAAGACGCCGCACCTCTGTTGCAGTATCTGAAATGGCATATTTTCCCTGATAAGGGGCCGGATTTTTTGCATTGGGGCGGTTTATGATCACATCGTAGGGGCGTCCGTCACTTAAGATGATCAGGATCTTTTTTTCCTCTTCCCTCTGCAAAAGACTGTATCCCGCTGCTTTTATGGCAAGCCCGTCCCGATTATTGGAGGAAGTCACATAATTGAAAATATCCTCATCCGCCGAAACCGGATCATCATATTCCCGGAACCTGTGCAGGATCGTATGATCCCAGAATGTGCAGTAGCTCATAACCCGATGAGGAATGTCCACATTACTCAGGGCAGAGCTGATCATATAAGCCTGCAGTGCCACATCTCCCTGTCGGCTCATCTGTGAACCACTGGCATCGATCAGTATATCCACCACAAAATCCGTATTGTCTCCACGAAGAATCCTCTTGAAAAGATTTGCCTCACCGCTTCTGCCTATACGCCACAGCCTGGAAGGAACGATAGTTCCCCGGTCTGATAGGACTTCCTGATTTTCACTTCGGATCACCAGTGCTTTTTTCAGGAGTTCAGTCAATATGGCAATATTTCGTTTTGCAATTCTGTGCTTGTCATGATAGATCCATATGTTCTTATTACGCAGACGCTTTGCATACTGATACTGATAATTATCACGAACCGGATTTTTCAGGATTCCTTCTGTAAAATACAGGCTGCAGTCTCCGTGTATTCCCCGGCACATAAGATGGTTCATTCTTTTTTCTTCCGCAGGTGTGAGATAGGTTTTTCCAAAATTCAGTTCCACATAGGTATGAGCTTTCTGAAGAGCTTCCTCTGAAATCACCGTGATCTTGTTTTTCACCTTACGTTTTTCTTCCATATCCTGTGTCAGCGAGGAATCTTCTATATCTGTCATCCGGTCTGTGAGCTTTTCCACGTAATTTTCCAGAGCTTCCTCATACATCTCTTCATTAAGGTAGTCTTCCCAGCCAAATTCCGTCAGTTCTTCCAGCGTCACCGCCATTACCCGTTCAAGGGAACCGTTTTTCTTCTCAAAGTCCGGATCGATGACCGCATTATAGAGGCTGTCGATGATCCGAATCAGTTCCATGGTGTCTCTGCTTTCTGCGCAGGCATAAATCTGATCCCGGAATGCAGACAGTTTTTTCTCCAGAGGCTGTACGCTTCCTGTAAGTACATCACGGAATACTGCAATTTTCAGCCTGTCTAACAACTTATCGTAGAAAGGCAGGGTTTCATATTCCTGATCCAGGATATCTTCCAGAGCTTTTTTTCTCATGCGGCGAACCCCGGGGCGCTCTTCACAGATCCGCTCTCCCACTGCCGCTTCGATACAGAGCTGTGTCAGCCCGGTCAGCTCCGTCTCAGAGGCATCCAGATAGATTTTTTTTACAAGATAAAGACCAAGAAGATTTTTGTCAAAATATCTGGCAAAAGCCCCCTGTTTGATTCCATCGTAAAGAGCGATCTCTTTTGAGCGGAGAAACAGCGATACATCCGGCTTCACATCCAGTGTATAGTCGCCGCTTACCGTCCAGAGGAGATTACGGATCCGGTTTTCCAGCTCCATCTTGTAATCTTCTATAGAAAGTTCTTCTGTCAGATCTTTATGCATAGACATCGTCCTTTGTCCACTCTTCCGGGATCCTTGTGCGGACTACATCGTCCACGATCTCCTTTTCAAAAATATCGAAGGTTTTGTTCACCACTCCCATCTGCACTGCTGCCAGGGGAGAAAGTCCTGCACGAACAATCTTCATGGCAGCCAGAAGTCCTCGAAGATCCAGCGCTTTTGTGGAGATCTCACTGTTTACGGATTTCTTCTGAAGATCCATAAATACACCGATAAACTGTTCCACTGCCTTTTCCCTTGCCTCCGGGAACATTTTGCGGAAAATAAATCCCAGGGTTTCTTCTGTCTGTGCTGGCATATCGATCACCAGGAAACGGGAAACCAGAGCTTCGTTCAGCTCCTTTGTTCCTGCATATCCGTAGTTCATGGTTCCGATAAAACGTGCCGCAGGATGAAGGTCGATCCGGTCATAGCCCGGAACATCAATGGAGCGACGATAGTCCAGAGTCGCATGAAGGACAGAGACCGCATCGTTCTTTGCCATATTGATCTCATCCAGAATACCGAAGCCACCATACTCGGCACACTGATAGATGCTGCCCTTTCGGAGGCAGACTTCATTGTTTACAAAGGTATCCGTTCCGATCAGGTCTCCGCTGTTTGTATTGACATGGAAAGATACATTATAAACCGGACGGCCAAAAGCATATGCCAGATTTTCTGCCAGGATATTTTTTCCCGTGGCCTTTGGGCCTGCAAGAAGAAGATTTTCTCCTTCCAGAAGTCCTGCAATGGCCATTTCCAGGATTTCTTTTCCATAGAACGGTATGGACGGTCTGGTAACTCTGGCTGCAGCCCCCTCGTCAACGTTATAATTTTTTCGAAACTCCTCGATGCCGTGGATCAGGCTTTCGGAAACGTTCTGTTCTTTTAAAAATTCTAATTCTATCATATATATTTACTCCTGAATCTGATTGAATACCGCAGATATCCTCATCCGCAGTTATTATATGATCCTATGACGGATAACCGCTTACAGATTCTTTCTCCGCCAGGTAAAAAACGGGACAGATCTTACATCTGTCCCGTCATTTGATTTCAAAGATGCCGCTGCACCCAGGGAACATCTCTTATTTCCTGTATTTTATTTAACCGATCATACCTCAAAGATCAGATCACCGTAGGATGGCATCGGCCACATATCTTTATCTACGATCATCTCAAGCTCGTCTACAGGTTTTCTTAAAGCCTGCATTGCCGGTACCACGCTCTCTCTGAAGAATACAGCACGGTCACGTCCCTCTTCATGGGATTCCGACTCAGCGATCAGTCCGGAAAGCTTATCCATAGCTGTCTTGGTCTCAGCAAGAAGTGCGGAGGATTTTTCCAGAAGACTTGTCTGTACACTGACATCAAGCGCTGCGCTCACTGCCTTCACAGAATTGATGGACTCTGCAAGAACCGTTGTATAACGGATCACTGCCGGGATGATCTGCTTGGTAGCTACATCCACCATGGTCTTGGCCTCAATGTTGATAGCCTTTGCATAGCCTTCATACTGGATCTCTGCTCTGGACTCAAGCTCTGCTCTTGTAAATACATTAAAGGATTCAAAAAGCTTCACAGCCTTATCTGTAGTCAGCGCAGGAATGGCATCTACCATGGACGGAAGGATCGGAAGTCCACGTCTCTTTGCCTCTGCCTCCCACTCCGGTGCATATCCGTTTCCGTTGAATACAATACGCTGATGCTGGATCGCATACTCCTTGATCAGGTCATGTACTGCAGTATCAAAATCGTCTGCTGCTTCCAGACGGTCGCATGCATCGCGGAATACTTCTGCTGCAATCGTGTTCAGAACTACGTTGCACTCGGAAATGGAATCACGGGAACCAACCATACGGAACTCAAATTTGTTTCCTGTGAACGCAAATGGTGATGTTCTGTTTCGGTCTGTAGCATCCTTCATGAAATCCGGAAGTGTCTTAACACCGGTATCCAGGATCTCGCCGGTCTTACTGTGTGTGGCGGTACCTGTGCTGATCAGCTGCTCCAGAACATCCTGAAGCTGCTCACCAAGGAATACGGAGATAACTGCCGGCGGTGCCTCGTTTCCTCCGAGACGTTCATCGTTTCCAACGTCTGCTGCAGACTCTCTCAGAAGATCTGCATGCTCATCAACGGCTTTCAGGATACAGGTGAGAACAAGAAGGAACTGGATATTCTCATGAGGAGTTTTTCCCGGCTCAAGAAGGTTGATCCCGTCATCCGTTGTCAGGGACCAGTTGTTGTGCTTACCGGAACCGTTAACTCCTGCAAACGGTTTCTCATGAAGCAGGCAGCGCATACCATGGCGGCTTGCAACTTTTTTGAGGATACGCATCATGATCTGGTTGTGATCTGCTGCAATATTTACCGGTGCGTAGATCGGTGCCAGCTCATGCTGTGCAGGTGCAACCTCATTGTGCTGTGTCTTTGCTGTTACGCCCAGCTTCCAGCACTCCTCGTTGACTTCCTTCATGTATGCGGAGATTCTCTGACGGATGGTTCCGAAATAGTGGTCATCCATCTCCTGCCCCTTCGGCGGCATAGCACCGAAAAGAGTTCTTCCTGTATAGATCAGGTCTTTTCTCTGGAGCCATTTCTCCTTATCAACCAGAAAATACTCCTGCTCAGCTCCAACGGAAGGAGTTACTTTTTTTGATGTTGTATTTCCGAAAAGGCGAAGAAGTCGAAGCGCCTGTGTATTGACCGCTTCCATGGAACGAAGAAGCGGTGTTTTCTGGTCAAGCGCCTCTCCTGTGTAGGAGCAGAATGCTGTGGGGATACATAAGATCCCGCCGGCTGCGTCATGACGTACAAAGGCAGGTGATGTGCAATCCCATGTTGTATAGCCTCTTGCCTCGAATGTTGCACGAAGTCCTCCAGATGGAAATGAGGATGCATCCGGTTCACCCTTGATCAGCTCCTTGCCAGAAAAGCTTAAGAGTACCTTGCCGTCCTCTCTTGGCGCTGTGACAAATGCGTCATGTTTCTCGGCAGTAACACCTGTCAGCGGCTGAAACCAGTGACAATAATGAGTAGCACCTTTCTCAATAGCCCATTCCTTCATCTCATGTGCAACCACATCAGCGATCTCCATGGACAGCTCCTTACCCTCTTCTATTGTCTTTTTCAGTTCGCGGTATACCTTCTTCGGCAAACGGTCCTGCATAACAGAATCGTTAAATACATCGCAGCCAAAGATTTCCTTTACGTTGATATAATCTCCCATTTCTTCCTCCTTTTCGTTCCTGTATATCCAGTCTTTCTTATGAGGAAAGACATTTTCACCTCTGTATGATCACCTTGTCTTCGGATACTCGGATCATTCTTCGCTCTTCTGGGTAATCTCCTTGATCTCCTGCATTTTCTGGTTCAGCCGGCTTTTTTTCTGTTTCTTACTGCTGGTAAGATAAAGGTTCATGGCCTCATGAAGATTATCGATTTCCACATGGGTCTGATCTCCACCGAACTCTCCATCCAGCGTCCACGGAACAGCCTCCTCTGACTCTATCACAACATGCGCAGACTTAAAAGAATAGATCAGATCTGTATTATCCTCTGCAGTAAGAAGCGCAGTCATGATCTCCTGAAGCTCCAGCGGATTCTTCGGATTGGTGATCAGTGTCACCTCAAACAGTCCGTCATTCATATCCACGTTTTTTCCGGTAAGATTCTTAAATCCGCCTACAGATCTGGAATTGCTGATCATACCGTAGATAAAATCATTCTCCACAGTCAGCTCATCGGAGGTTACCTTCAGATGATAGGATTTCACCTCAAAAAGCTGCTTCATCCCTTCCAGCACATAGGCAACATGTCCCAGGATATTTTTCAGATCCTGGTCTGTCTCATAAGAAACATTGGTAAACAGTCCAAACGCAGCCACATAGGCAAATGTCTGGTTATTAAATTTACCGATGTCACAGTGATAGATCTGCTCCTCCATGATCATGGAGGCAGCTGCAGTCATACTCTTCGGCATAAACAGACTGTTGGCAAAATCATTGGTGCTTCCTGCAGGGATATACCCGATCGGTGTCTGGCTGCCCACTTCCACGATTCCAGTAACCACCTCATCCAGTGTACCGTCACCTCCACTGCAGGCGATCAGATCTACCTGATCTGCATATTCCTTCACCTGTTCATAAGCATCCTTCGGTCCCTGCGTGGCACGGATGATCACTTCGTACCCACCTTTATTAAAGATATCCACAATGTCCAGCAGATGCATCTTGATTCTTCCTTTTCCTGCTTTGGGGTTGAAAACAAAAAGCATTCTTTTTTTCATTATACAATCCTCATTTCCCGAAATGATTCGTTATGTCTATTCTTTTACTATGATAAAAAAAACGATGTAAAATGTCAATCTTAACTTTTCACATCTGGTCTTACCACAGGCAGCCGGAATTTTATAACAAAAAAAGTCCAAAAACCCAATAAAATTGAATCTTCAGACCTTTTGTTAAGTAGCGAGAGGGGGATTCGAACCCTCGACACCACGGGTATGAACCGTGTGCTCTAGCCAACTGAGCTATCTCGCCATATTCTTTTGTAACATGGGACCTATAGGGCTCGAACCTATGACCCTCTGCTTGTAAGGCAGATGCTCTCCCAGCTGAGCTAAGATCCCATATAAATAGCGAGAGGGGGATTCGAACCCTCGACACCACGGGTATGAACCGTGTGCTCTAGCCAACTGAGCTATCTCGCCATATCTTTTTGTAACATGGGACCTATAGGGCTCGAACCTATGACCCTCTGCTTGTAAGGCAGATGCTCTCCCAGCTGAGCTAAGATCCCATAACAGTTGTTCGTCTTAGGAACTCTTCCGTTCCGCAACTCGCTTTGCTATTATATAATGGTTTGTGACTTGTGTCAACAGTTTTTTTCACTTTTTTTAATTTTTTAAAAAATATATGCTTTTTTGTATTTTTACAGTGGCAGGGAGGTCTGAAATCCCCTGCCACTGTAAGGATGTTATGGGCAAAGTATTGCCCATAACTTGATACTCCCGGATTGCTCCGCTGCACGCAGCTCACGCAATCCTCAAACATTCGGAATCCGCTAATTTACTACGTAAATTGCAACTTCCTCATGTTTGGCGGGGTCCAAGTTCAAAAGTCTTATCGTGCAAGCACGAACGACTTTTTGACCTTTTCCCCCTGGTATTATCTGAAGTACTCAACACCAGATTCGAAAATCTTGATATCCTGCTCTCCGTAAATATTGACAGCCACGCCTGCGTCACGACGCTCACTGTGTGCCATCTTTCCGAGAACACGTCCATCCGGGCTTGTGATTCCCTCGATGTTCATATAAGAGCCGTTTACGTTAAACTCACCCTCATATCCAGTCTCATCTACCGGTACATACTCCGTTGCGATCTGTCCGTTTTCCTTGAGTTTCTTCAGCCACTCATCGTTTGCAACAAAACGTCCCTCACCATGAGAAGCCGGATTACAGTATACGCCGCCAAGCTGTGCTTTCTGAAGCCATGGAGACTTGTTGCTGACAACCTTGGTGTAAACCATCCTGGATACGTGACGTCCGATAGTGTTGTAAGTCAGTGTCGGAGAATCCTCTTTCTGTCCGCAGATCTCACCGTACGGTACCAGTCCAAGTTTGATCAATGCCTGGAATCCGTTGCAGATACCAAGAGCAAGACCGTCACGCTCATTGAGGAGCTTCATAACTGCCTCCTTGATCTTCTCGTTCTGGAATGCGGTAGCAAAGAATTTCGCAGATCCGTCCGGCTCATCTCCAGCTGAGAAGCCGCCCGGGAACATGATCATCTGTGCCTGAGCGATGGCTTTCTCAAAGAGTTCTACAGAATCATGGATATCTTCTGCTGTAAGGTTCTTGAATACCTTTACGTCTACCTCGGCACCTGCTCTCTCAAATGCACGGGTGCTGTCATATTCGCAGTTTGTTCCAGGGAATACCGGAATAAATACACGCGGTTTTGCAACTTTATGTTTGCATACATAGATGCTGTCTGCTTTGTAAAGGGAACCGTCATCTGCTTTGACATCCTCGGTTCCTGCTGCTGTCTTGAATACGTTCTCCAGAGTGCCCTCCCATGTGGAAAGTGCCTCTTTCAGAGTGATCTCAGTATCGCCGTAGGAGAATTTCGCATCGTCTGTAGCCTCACCGATCACTGTGTAAGTGATAGCAAGCTCGCCGACTTTTCCATCCGGAACTTCGCAGATGATATCTCCGAATGCCGGGGCAAAGAAATCTCTTGGATCAAGGCTATGCTCGATCTTCACGCCCATACCGTTACCAAATGCCATCTTGCTGACTGCTGCGGCGATTCCATGACGGTCAAGTGCATATGCGGAGATCACACGGCCAGCCTGGATATCCTGATGTAATTTGTCATACTGCTCCATAAGAGCCGGATAATCCGGAAGGTCATAAGCGTCCTTCGGTGCACGGAGCCATACCAGTTTGCTTCCTGCTTTTTTGAGCTCCGGTGTGATCACGTCTTTTACTTTTGCAACATCCACTGCGAAAGATACCAGTGTCGGAGGAACATCAATGTCATTGAAGGTTCCGGACATACTGTCCTTACCGCCGATGGAAGGAAGGCCGAATCCGATCTGTGCCGCATAAGCGCCAAGCAGTGCGGAAAACGGCTGGCTCCATCTCTTAGGATCTTCTGTCATACGACGGAAGTATTCCTGGAAGGTGAAACGGATCTTCTTATAGTCACCACCGGTTGCAACGATCTTGGCAACAGACTCAGTTACTGCGTAGGCAGCTCCATGATACGGACTCCATGAGGAAAGGTATGGATCAAAGCCGTAGCTCATCATGGTAACAGTCTCTGTTTTTCCGTTCTGTACCGGAACCTTTGCAACCATGGACTGTGTCTCTGTCAGCTGATATTTGCCACCGTGAGGCATAAATACACTGCCTGCGCCGATGGAGCCGTCAAACATCTCCACAAGGCCCTTCTGTGAGCATACATTCAGGTCAGCAAGAACATCCAGCCATTTTTTCTTTACGTCTGTTACATCCGGACGTTCCTCGAAAAGATTTCCGTCCTTTGACGGGATCTCAACCTCAACGGAGGTCTCCTGATGTGCACCGTTGGTATCCAGGAATGCACGGGAGATATTTACGATCTCTTTTCCTCTCCAGTTAAGGACAAGGCGTGGCTCCTCAGTTACAACTGCAACCGGAACTGCCTCAAGATTCTCTTCATTTGCGTATTTCAGGAAAGTATCCACATCTTTCGGGTCAACCACAACAGCCATACGCTCCTGGGACTCGGAGATGGCGATCTCAGTTCCGTCAAGACCTGCATACTTCTTCGGAACTTTGTCAAGGTCGATCTGAAGTCCTGGTGCCAGCTCGCCGATGGCAACAGAAACACCGCCCGCACCGAAGTCATTACATTTCTTGATGATATGGCTGACCTCTTCTCTGCGGAACATTCTCTGGATCTTACGCTCTGTCGGTGCATTACCTTTCTGCACCTCTGCGCCGCAGACCTCGATGGAAGCCTCTGTATGGACCTTGGAGGAACCGGTAGCACCACCGATACCGTCACGGCCGGTACGTCCTCCAAGAAGGATGATGATATCTCCCGGATCGGAATTCTCACGGATAACCGCACGTCTCGGAGCAGCACCCATAACCGCACCGATCTCCATACGTTTTGCAACGTAGTCCGGATGATAGATTTCTTTTACAGCACCGGTTGCAAGACCGATCTGGTTTCCGTAGGAGCTGTAACCGTGAGCTGCGCTGCGGACAAGTTTCTTCTGCGGAAGTTTACCCTTCAGAGTTTCTTTTACGGATACAGTCGGATCAGCCGCACCGGTTACACGCATTGCCTGATATACATAGGTACGTCCGGAAAGCGGGTCACGGATGGCACCGCCAAGGCAGGTAGCCGCACCACCAAAAGGCTCGATCTCGGTCGGATGGTTGTGGGTCTCGTTCTTGAAGTTGATCAGCCACTCTTCTTCTTTTCCGTCCACATCCACCGGTACCACGATACTGCAGGCATTGATCTCATCAGACTCTTCCTGATCTGCAAGCTTGCCTTCTGCTTTCAGTTTCTTCATTGCCATAAGTGCAAGATCCATCAGGCAGACAAACTTATCGTCACGGCCCTTGTACATGCTCTTATGGGCATCCAGATATTCTTTGTATGTTTTTTCGATAGGAGTCTTATAATCACCTTCATCAAACTTCACGCTGGTAAGCTCTGTGGAGAAAGTAGTATGACGGCAATGATCAGACCAGTAGGTATCCAGAACGCGGATCTCTGTCATGGAAGGATCGCGTTTCTCTTCATTCCTGAAATAATTCTGGATATGCTGGAAGTCCTTGAATGTCATGGCGAGGTTCAGAGAAGCGTACAGCTCCTTCAGATCAGCCTCAGCCATATCCTTGAATCCGTCAAAAATCTTCACATCCTCAGGATCCGGGAATACTGTTACCAGTGTTTCCGGCTTCTCAAGACCTGTCTCACGGGAATCCACAGGGTTGATGCAGTGATGTTTGATCGCCTCAAACTCTGCATCTGTAACGGTTCCTTCAATTACATAAGTAGTTGCTGAACGGATGATCGGTGCTGCATTCTCATCCAGGAACTGTACACACTGCACTGCAGAATCTGCTCTCTGGTCAAACTGTCCGGGAAGGAATTCTACGGAAAATACACGTGCGCCCTCTGCCACATCAAATTTTTCAAGATACAGATCATCTACCGGCGGCTCTGCAAATACGGTCTTGCAGGCTTTCTCAAATACTTCATCGGAGATATTCTCCACGTCATAACGGATCAGCTCGCGGACTGCTGTCACAGTGCTGATACCAAGATAATGTTTGATCTCATGTTTCAGTTCCTTTGCTTTTACTGCAAAGGCAGGTTTCTTTTCTACATACACACGTCTTACGTTGCTCATAGAAGGCTCCTTTCTCTATATCCGATAATAAGGATGGTAAACGTGCAGAAAGCATTTCAGTCTTTCTTTTCTGCTGAAAATATAGTATCATAGGAAATATCATTAGTAAAATTAATATATCTTATATCATTTATAAGCGGAGGATTTTTCACATATGGATATCAATCTTGAACTTTACAAAGTGTTTTATTATGTGGCCACAACACTGAGCTTTTCGGAGGCTTCCAGACAGCTTTTTATCTCACAGTCTGCAGTAAGCCAGGCCGTCAAAAACCTTGAAAAAAAGCTGGGCCATACTCTGTTTGTGCGCAGCACCAAACGGGTCATCCTGACTCCTGAGGGAGAGCTTCTTCTCCAACATGTAAAACCGGCCCTTTCCATGCTAAACGAGGGAGAGGCTGTCCTTTCCGGAGAAGGAAATCTTACCGGTCAGCTGCGGATCGGTGCCAGCGATACTCTGTGCCGCTATTTTCTCATCCCCTATCTCCGCCGTTTCCACAAGGATCATCCGGAGGTACGGATCAAGATCATCAACAGTACTTCTATCGGATGTGCGGAGCTTCTGGAAAACGGCCAGGCTGAGCTGATCGTCACCAACTACCCGAATTCCCGGCTTTCGGCCCACACCAAGCTTCAGACTGTGCTGGAATTCCGGGATATCTTCGTGGCAAATCCGGACTATTTCACCATGGGCAAATCTCCTCTTTCCATGGAAAATCTTCTGGATTATCCCATCCTGATGCTCGCTCCAAAGAGTACCACCAGCGAATATCTTCATCAGGTGTTTGCAGCCCAGGGACTGAAGCTGCTGCCTGAGGTTGAACTGAACAGCAACGATCTGCTGATCGATCTTGCAGAGATCGGACTTGGTATTGCCTGTATCCCGGATTATATGCTCCGCAACCGTCCGGGCCTGGAACCTGTCCATCTGAAAACACCTCTGCCCGCAAGAAGTGCCGTGATCGCTCATCATGAAGCACTGCAGCTTTCTCAGGCTGCCCAGTGTTTTCTGAAATATTTTTCCCAGATCTGATACGATCAAGTCCCTGCCGCTTTCTGCTTTTCGCGATTGAAGCAGGAGACTTCCCTGATCCAATAAAAAAGCCACCGGAATCTGCCATAAGGTTATTACGATCCTTATATACTCAATTCCGGTGGTCTTTTCTGTTATTGATATCGGTCAGATATTATTCTTATTACTTACACTTCAGCCTTCGGCATCACGTCTGCTGCCGCGGTGATATACTCATTCTCGATCTTACCAAACAGACCGCTGTCTGCAAGCTCTGCAAGCTTCACGTCAATCGGCATCTTGCCCAGGACCGGAACCTTCAATTCTGCAGCGATCTCATCGATATGGCTCTCGCCAAAAACCTTGATCTCTTTTCCGCAGTCCGGACATTTCACATAGCTATAGTTCTCCACGATTCCAAGGACCGGAACCTTCATCATATCAGCCATGTTATAGGCCTTCTTGACGATCATGCGGACCAGATCCTGCGGGGAAGTAACGATCACAACACCCTCGATCGGCAGGGACTGGAATACTGTCAGCGGAACATCTCCGGTTCCTGGCGGCATATCTACAAAGAGATAATCCAATTCACCCCAGATCACATCACTCCAAAACTGTTTTACCATATTTGCAAGGACCGGACCTCTCCAGATCACCGGTGTCTCCTCATCCGGAAGAAGAAGGTTTACAGACATAACCTCGATTCCATTTGCAGTTGGCATCGGATAGATCCCGTTGTCACTGCCCTGTGCATTGCCCTTGATGCCATACATCTTCGGAATGGACGGACCGGTGATATCAGCATCCATAATGCCCACTTTATATCCCTTGGAAGCCATCAGGTTTGCCAGGGAGCCTGTTACGAAGGATTTACCCACGCCTCCCTTTCCGCTGACAACTCCGATCACATGTTTTACGTCAGAAAAAACATTTGGTTCTGCTATGAGGCTCTGGTTTTTTTTCTCTCCGCAGCCTTCACAGCTTGATTTGTTGCAGGATGTATTGCTACACTCTTTTGCCATAATAGATTCCTCTCATTCTTTGTATTTACACTGACAGAACTGACTCTCTGTCCGTGCATTTTTCTCATTCATGATCTCTCATGAACCCCTTACCTTACTTCATAAATCTGTCGATCGCTTTTTCCAGTTCTTTGATAGCATCCCTGTCTCCATGCTCTACTGCATCCACGATGCAGTGTTCTATATGATCCTGCAGTATGATCTTGCCTGTATTATTGATCGCAGATTTTACGGCTGACAGCTGGATCAGCACTTCGCTGCAGTCACGTCCTTCCTCCACCATACGCTTAATGGATTCCATATGACCAATGGCCCTGGAAAGTCTGTTGAGTACGGCCTTGGTCTGTGCGTGGCTGTGATGATGAGGATGTGTGCTATCGTGAGTATGCACATGTTCCTGTTCCCCGTGGGTATGCTCAAGAACGGTTCCATCCTCGAGAACGTGCACATGTGTTTCTTTCATGTGTATTTCCTCCTTCAGATCTCCGTGAAAGAACAGCGCTGCCGGATCATAGATGTCTGAATGTCAAAAATGATGGTTCCGTCTTCCAGTACTGTCTTCTCGTAGGAGACATCCTTCCCCTGAAATTTCTGTTTCACATACGCTTCCGGATCTGCAATCTCCACTTCTTCCACAAATACATCACGCATCTGATTTCTCGGACATTTGTTAAAAATTTCCCAGATTACTTCGTACTCTTTCATCTGTGCCTGTTCCTTTCTTCGTCATCTTATCTATTATAATAATTTTATGTTTTTTTGTCAAAAATAATTGCACTCACGCAAATATTGTCGTATGATACATATTAAAAATATTACTGCTCTGTCCGTGGGCAGTAAACATATATTAATGTGATAAATCAAAGGAGATAAATTTCATGCAGCTTTTAAAAGACAGAATTCTGACAGACGGCGTAGTAAAAGAAGGAAATATTTTAAAAGTGGACAGCTTTCTGAATCATCAGATGGATATTGACCTGATCAACGAGGTCGGCAAAGAATTCAAGAAACGTTTTGACCACTGTCCAATCACCAAGATCCTTACCATCGAAGCTTCCGGTATCGGTATTGCCTGTATTGCGGCACAGTATTTCCATGTACCGGTTGTATTTGCCAAGAAAGCACAGAGTGTGAACCTTGACGGCGAGATGTACACCACCAAGGTAGAATCTTTCACCCACAAGAAAGTTTACGATGTGATCCTTTCCAAGAAATTTCTCGGACCGGAAGATCACGTACTCCTGATCGATGATTTTCTTGCCAATGGCTGTGCACTTCTCGGTCTGATCGACATCGTTAAGAAATCCGGCGCAACTCTTGAAGGAGCCGGAATCGTTATCGAAAAAGGCTTCCAGTCCGGCGGACAGACCATCCGTGACATGGGTATCCACCTGGAATCCCTTGCTATCATTGATTCCATTGCTGATGGCAAACTTACTTTCCGTGAATAAGATTTATCATAAAAAATACTCCTGAAAACTTATATACATTGTTTCCAGGAGTATTTTTATTTTTATCACAGCCGGATCATGATGTCATTTCTGATCTATGCAGCTGCATCCTTTTCTGGCTTCTCTGAAGGTGTCGGAGTTACTGTTTCCTCCGGTGTCGGTGTTCCGGAAATTTCCGTCTCTTCCTTTTCCGATGAAGCCGATGCAGCTTCCGTTGTATTTTCATCTATATCCGGTTCTTCCGTCACCGTAGCTTCCGGTGTCACTGTCGGCGTTGGTGTGGCAGTTGCCTCCGGCATGATTTCATTCTCTTCATAATATCCGTCATCCACAAGCATCTGATAATTATCTGCATCGATCAGCTGGATATCACTGGTCACAGTTCCCACGATCTTGGTCCCGTTATCATACTGCTCATAATCGGAGATCTCCGGTTTCTCCCCTTTCAAAATAGCATCCACCATCGTTACACAATCATTTGCCAGTACACGGTTATCAAACAGCAAATCATCCTCAATCTTTCCCTGGATCACAGCTGTCACTGCTTCTGCCTCACAGCCGCCTCCTGTGATCATAGGCCAGCCATCCTCTCCAGACACATATCCAGCATCCTCCAGAGCATCCACAGCCCCAAGTGCAAGGTCATCGGCACCTGTGCAGATAATATCCGGCGCACCCTCTGTATAATTCTGAGAAAGGATCTCCGCCATATCATTCTTTGCGGTATTTCTTCCGGAACGCATCACTGCAGTATCATCAAAGGTCAGCTTTCCTGAAGTACATACCAGTGTTCCATCGTCGAAATATTCCTGAAGCTCCTCCATCACTCCATTATAAAAGAACAGTGCGTCACGATCATCCGGAGAGCCCATAAGGAACTCAATGGTCAGAGTTTTCTTTTCTTCCCGTGCTTTCTCCAGATCCATTTTTTTTATGATGGAATCTCCCACCATTTTTCCGGCTTCTCTTGTATTAAAGGTAACATAATAGTTGACCTTATCTGTATCCATGATCAGCTGATCGTACGAAATCACGGGAATGGATTTCTCGTACACCTGCTCCAGCACATCGTTCAGGCTGTAAGCATCTGCAGGTGCGATGACAAGTGCAGAAAGCTCTTCATCGTCCAGAATGGACTGAATCTGGGATACCTGCGTATCACTGTCTTCATCTGCCCAAAATATCTCTGCATCATATCCATCATCTTCCAGTGTATTCTGAAGAGTTTCTCCATCAGCAGACCAACGGGGATCATCTGCTGATGAAGGCAGAAACACTCCTACTTTCTTATCTGCTGCCGCAGTTTCCTTTGCTTCTTCTTTTTCTTCTTTCTCTGCATCATCGCTGTTTTTGGCTTTTCCTTCCGGGTCTTCAGACTCCACACTTTCATTGGCTGCCTCTGTCGCCTCTTTGTTTTTTCCACAGCCGGAAAAGGCTGCTGTAAAGACAAAAGCTCCCACAAGCAGGATTGCTGTTTTTTTCTTCATGATCAAATCTCTCCTATAAGCCTTTATAGTCCTTTGCCAGTGATTTCAGATAGTCTCTGTAGGCGGCTGCAGATTTCTTGGGTTTCAGGATACGTACACTGCCGCCCATCCCGGTCAGCCATCCGTAGAATTTTCCATTTTCCGGAAGTTCTGCAGTTACCGTCAGATCTCCGCTATCTTTCATTTTATATTCTGCAGCTGTGCCGAAAAAGTCTCTCACCTCCACCTGTACAGCTCCGGCACAGAGAAGTTTTATTTCTTTTTTTATGGTTCCGGCTGAAGCCTCAAGAAGCTTCCGGTACCCTGTCACAGATGTCTCATGAATATCTTTAGTTTCACGAATATCCTTAGCTTCAGCAGTCAGCCCGGGTTCTTCAGACAGCTGTTCCTCTCCGGCACTCTCACCGGCAAGATAATAACCACCCGGCCGTTCTCTTGTATAACGGATATCCATTCCAAAAGAACGTAATACCTCCACATCATCATAAATGCTCTTTCGCTCTGCACGGATTCCCTGTTTCTCAAGATTCTCAAGGATCTTCTGCATAGATATTACCCGATGCTCCCCTGTTTCCCGCAGCATTTTTTCAAGGTACAGGATCTTCGCCTTCTGATTGTTTGATTTTGCCATACTGCCCTCTTATCCTTCGTTTTTTACAAAGCGGTGGAAAATATAGGAGTTTGCCTCCTGTTCCTCGCTGTCGTCCAGTTTCTCAAGTTCGATCTTTTTACCGTATTTCTTTTCCAGTGCACGGCTGATCAGAAGATCTGCAAGCTGCGGATTTTTAGGAAGAAGTGGTCCGTGAAGATACGTACCGATCACATTTTTGTATACAACCCCTTCCTCTCCGGATTGTCCGTCATTTCCGTATCCTGACAGAACCTTCCCCAGGGATTTGTTGTTTCCGATGGTGGTACGCCCTCCATGATTTTCAAAGCCTACGATAGGCATATCAAAAAGATCGCTCTGCATCACAATGTTTCCAATAAGGCGGCCTTTTCCCTGCTCAGTGCTCATATCTACAAGCTTCAGCCCTTCGATCATTCCCTGATCAGTTTTATAATAATTTCCAAGGAGCTGATACCCTCCACAGATTGCGATCACAACTCCATTATCTTCCACATACGCCTTGAAATCCTTCTGGATTTCCTTCAGCTTTTCGCATACCAGCATCTGTTCTCTGTCGGAGCCACCGCCAAGAAGTACGATATCCAGTTTGGAAAAATCGATTCTGTCATCCAGTTCGTAGGCTATGGTTTCTGCCTCGATTCCTCTCCAGATACAGCGCTTCATCAGACACTGGATATTTCCTCTGTCACCGTAAAGGTTCAGAAGATCCGGATATAAATGTCCTATCGTTATCTTCATTTCTCACCCTCCAGTTTCTTCAGGATATTTCTGGTGCCAAACAGCGCCGTATAATTTACAAGTACATAAAGATTGCCGCATCCATCCCCGATTCGTTTGCGGATGGCTGTCTCCACATCATTTTCCAGCATGGACGGGATATCCACATATTTCAGACGGAGGCGCATATCCTGACACCGGATACCACTGACTGTGATGGAATTGATATTGTCCCCTCCGAAAAGATCAAAATCCACATCCCAGAGCCAGGAGATATCTTTTCCATCCTGTGCATTATCATTGATCACAATGATGATATCCTTTGGTGATCCGTCCTGCATCACAGCTGAAATGTTCTGGTTAAAACCGGCCGGATTCTTAGCTAGATTCAGAACAACACCGGTGCCCTTGATCCGAAACTGTTCATTGCGTCCGTTCTCCGGGTTAAACTTCCGGAGCATCTCATTAAAATGCTCCGCCTTAAAGCCTGCGGTACGAATTCCCGCATAGGCAGCCAGAATATTATACACATTATAAAATCCCTTATAATTGGCCACGATCCGTTTATCTTCCACTGTAAAGGCGATCTGATCATCCACCTTCACATCTGTGGCATCAAAGTCGATCTCCGGACGTTTAAAGCCGCATTTCGGACATCTGTAGTCACCCAGCTGACTGTAATGATAGAAGCTGTAGATCAGTCTTTCTCCACAGCACTTACAGAACCGGCCCTCACGGATCTCGTTTGTTTTGTTCTCGATCACCGGTTTGCTGATCCCGTAGGTTACAAAAGGATTTCCGCAGTCCATGGCAAGATATGCAGACAGTGCATCGTCGCCATTGACAATGACCTTCATATCCGGAACCTTTTTCATCATTTCTTCCAGGATGTTCATAGTGATATCGATCTCGCCATAACGATCCAGCTGATCACGGAACAGATTGGTCATAACCATATAATCCGGTTTGATTCTTGTGAACACATGTCTTGTGGATGCCTCATCCACCTCTATACAGGCATAATCCGCATCCAGTTTTCCGCTGAATTTGGCCCCCAATACAAAGGCTGCCACAACTCCATTCAGCATATTTGAACCGGTATGATTGCAGATGACCTTTTTTCCCTCTGCCTCAAGGCCTGCGCACAGCATGTTATTGGTTGTGGTCTTTCCGTTGGTTCCGCATACTACAAATATTTTTTCTCTTACCTGAGAAGAAAGCTCTTCCAGGATATCCGGACAGATCTTCATCGCGACCTTACCGGCCCAGGTCACACCCTGCCGGCCCATAAGCTTACAGACATGTCCTGTGATCTTTGCTGCCATCACAGCAATAGTTGTTCTTATTTTCATAATCTTCTGATTCCTTTGTTTTTATTTCTCTTACCACAGATCTTCCGCTGTCAGGAAATCGGTACAGATTCCTTCTGCGCCCTGTGAAATATACCTTCTGGCCTGGTCACGGTCATTGACCGTATAAACATACAGACTGATCCCATTTTTTTCGAAGATCTTCTCCGTTTCTTCTGACCAGTACTCCCAGTATACTGTTGCTGCCGGAATTCCCTTATCTTTACAGAAGGATGCAATATGCTCCAGTTCTTCCACAGAATACTCCTGCCACAGTGAGTATACATAGGAAGGAAAGGAATAGATCATGGCTGTCCCGGGGAACATTGCTTCACTGTAGATTTCCGGAATGATCTGATCCAGCGTCTCACCGGCACCTGCACTCCTGGCGATTTCCACATAATCACTGTAATCCTCCAGTGTTCTCTGATAATTACGAAGAGAATACTGTTTGGAATCGATCAGCACATATGCATCCGGATAATCTTTCAGAAGAAGAAAAAAATCCTCCAGTGTCATGGGGGTGTATTTCCCATATATTTTACTTTGTCTGAATTCCTTTTCTGTAAGGACTTTTTTTCCGTTGCCATCCCACTGTCCCATGGAATCGTTCCAGTTATGCCTGCAGACCCATACTCCATCTGATGTCCTGGAAAGATCCAATTCAAAAAGACGTACTCCCTGTTCATACATGAACAGAAATCCCTCTCTGGAATTCAGGTAATCCTTTCCGTCCATACCTCCCAGAGCATGTGCAATGGTCCTGTGGTCCTTCCAGCTAAATCCTCCTGATGTATTCCGGGCAGCTTCTGTTTCCGGAAAACTTCCTCCCAGAAGAAAAAGCGATACAAACAGTATTTCCAATGTCAGTATAAAACGTCGCATCATCTCAGGCAACAAAAAAATGCACAAGACGTAAAGGAAAACAGTTCCTCTCTGCTTTCCTTTTTATCTTCTGCAAATTTATCATATCCGGGAAACTGTCCCAAATCATTCCTATATTGTTTCTGTCCGGTAATACCAAAAGTCCCACCGACCATGTTTATCATCCTTTCGCATACGTGTAGTCGTATTTCGTACATTACCGATTGTACGCTAAAAAAGGATAATAATCAAGTTAATCCTCTTCTTCCTCGTCATATTCCTGCTGAAGTCTCAGATATTCATCATATTTCTCGTGTGCATTCCGGTTATAGGATCGAGAGATCGGTATTACATGCTCGCCAATATGAAAGCTGTCATTTTCAGCTCCTGTGACCCGTTCCATATTTACTATAAAACTCTGATGACACCGCAAAAATGTACTGTCATCAAGCTGTTTTTCAAAATCTTTCAACTTACCTCGGCACTGAAGTATGCTTCCGTCTGTCTTATGGAAATTCACGATATGAAGACTGCTGGTAATATAACTCACCTGACTGTACCGCACCGTATACACACGGGCGCGATACTGAAAATGGATCACCTGATCATCATTTCCGTTGCAAAGTAGCTTCTTCAGTGGTTTCATTACATATTCCAAAGTTTCTTCGGTTACAGGTTTCAGTAAATAGTTATATGCAAACAGGTCAAAAGCCTCTCTGTAATATTCATCGCTTCTGCTCATAAAAAGCACTGCCATTGACATTTCTTTTTCCCGTATCTTCCGTATTGTTTCCAGTCCGTCTACTTTCTTTGAATCAATGTTCACAAAGATTGCATCATAAGGTTTCCTTTTCTTTTCCAATTCTTCCAGTAAAAGCTCGCCGCTTTTAAATATCCGAATTTCTGACCCTGGAACGATCCGCTCAAGCTGTTTGTGAAGTCTCCTTGCATCCACCTGCATGTCGTCACAAATGGCAATGGTCATCATCGTCATATATATGTATCCCCTTTTACTCCATCATTGTTACCTTTTGTTCTATATATTATACCATGATTTGTTATTCAAATTATGGTATCTTCATGTAATTTATGGTCGAAAATCCACCATTTATGCATTTTTTCAAACTTTTTGGAATATAAAAAAAGGACATTTGCATTTCTGCAAATGTCCTTTAAATCGGTCAGAAGTAAATTATACAAGCTCGATAAGAACTTCCATAGCTGCATCGCCCTTACGCTGTCCGATCTTAACGATTCTTGTGTAACCACCGTTACGATCTGCGTATTTCGGAGCGATCTCGCTGAACATCTTGTCAACCATGTCAACTTCTTTTGTGTTTTTCTTTCTGCCAGCGCCCTTAGCAGGAACATCTGTTACAGGATAGAAAACTTTCATCATCTCACGACGTGCATGAAGTCTGGAAGAAGCATCTTTCTTGATCTCTTTCTGAACTTCGTCGTAAACTGTTTTCTTCTTACCGTCTACAACTTCTTTTACACGTTTTCCGTCAGCATCTTTACGAGCAACCTTAGCTGTTACTGTAACTGTTTCGAAATTGTCTTTCTCACGTACAGCCATAGCAATAAGTCCCTCAGCGATCTTACGGATCTCTTTAGCCTTAGCTTCTGTTGTCACGATCTTTCCGTGATAAAGAAGGTTTGTAACCTGATTTCTGAGAAGTGCTTTTCTCTGGTTAGATGTTCTGCTTAATTTTCTATATTTTGCCATTTTATTATCCTCCATCTGTGGGACACCAGGACATGCTTGTTCGGTCTTACTGCCCTGCTGCTGACACCCCACTCATTACTCTGTTTCCGGATTATTCCTCGGTAGGCTGGAGCTGAAGTCCCAGCTCTTTGAGTTTTGCAAGTACTTCCTCTAAGGATTTGCGGCCCAGATTACGAACCTTCATCATATCGTCAGAAGTCTTGTTGCATAATTCTTCAACCGTATTGATACCGGCTCTCTTAAGGCAGTTGTAGGAACGAACAGAGAGCTCAAGCTCATCAATGCTCATCTCCAGAACCTTTTCCTTCTCATTGTCTTCTTTCTCGATCATAACCTCTGCGGTCTTAGCATTCTCGGAAAGATCAATGAACAGACTTAAATGCTCGCTGAGAACCTTCGCTGCAAGGCTGACTGCCTCATCCGGATCAAGTGTTCCATTGGTATATACATCCAGTGTAAGCTTGTCGAAGTCAGTTACCTGACCAACTCGTGTATTCTCTACGATCATGTTGACTCTGTCTACCGGTGTGTAGATCGCATCCACTGCGATCATACCGATCGGCATGTCATCGGTTTTGCCTTTGTCTGCACTGATATAGCCACGTCCCTTGGTAATGGTAAGCTCCATGGCCAGTCTGCAGTCTTTTCCACCGTTCAGGGTTGCGATCACCTGATCCGGGTTCATGATCTCAATATCCTGATCTGCCTGGATATCAGCTGCTGTAACAACACCTTTTCCCTCACACTCAATGTATGCGGTCTTCGGCTCATTGTCACTGCTGTGATTCTTGATGGCAAGAGATTTCAGATTCATGATGATCTCGGTCACATCTTCCTTCACGCCCGGAATAGAGCTGAATTCATGAAGTACACCATCGATCTTCACCTGGCTTACTGCAGCTCCCGGAAGGGAGGACAGCATAATTCTTCTTAAAGAATTGCCAAGGGTAGTACCATAACCTCTTTCCAGAGGCTCTACAACGAATCTTCCAAACTTCTTATCTTCGGATATTTCGGTAATTTCGATTTTTGGTTTATTGAAATCAAACACTATAAGGTTCCCTCCTTCTGGGTTAATCAACATTCGAGGGTATTACCAATTTTTATAACTGTAGACACAGTAAACAGTTATTAATTATTTAGAATACAGCTCGACGATAAGCATCTCGTTTACAGGAACATCGATCTGCTCTCTTGTAGGAAGCTCTTTAACTACACCCTTCAGGTTCTCCTGATCAACGTCGATCCACTCCGGAACAAGTCTTCCGCCAGTGATCTCAAGGATTCCTTTATATCTCTCAGAACCTTTGCTCTTCTCTCTGATCTCAATTGTGTCTCCTGCTTTGCACAGGTAAGACGGAATATTTACAGATTTTCCGTTAACAAGTACGTGCTTGTGATCTACGATCTGACGAGCCTCTCTTCTTGTTCTGGCAAATCCCATACGGAAAACGATGTTGTCAAGTCTGCTCTCAAGCATAACCATAAGGTTCTCACCTGTCTGGCCCTGCATTCTGTCGGCTTTCTTGTAGTAATTACGGAAAGGTTTCTCAAGAACTCCGTAGATAAATTTTGCTTTCTGTTTCTCTTTTAACTGAAGACCATACTCAGACACCTTGCGGTTTGCACGTTTTAACTGTCTTGTGGACTTCTTATCAATTCCTAAGTAAATCGGATCCAGGCCAAGGGATCTGCATCTTTTCAGAACAGGTACTCTATTTACTGCCATTTCAACTACCTCCTAATTAGACTCTTCTGCGTTTTGGTGGACGGCATCCGTTGTGAGGAACCGGAGTTACGTCACGAATGCTGGTTACTTCAAGTCCGCATGCCTGAAGCGCACGGATTGCAGCTTCACGGCCTGAGCCCGGGCCTTTTACCATAACGTCTACTGTTTTTAATCCATGAATTAAAGCAGCCTTTGTTGCAGTCTCTGCTGCCATCTGTGCTGCATAAGGGGTAGATTTCCTTGAACCTTTAAATCCAAGACCACCGGCACTTGCCCATGAAAGAGCGTTTCCTTCGTTATCTGTCAGTGTGACGATTGTATTGTTGAAGGAAGACTGAATGTGTGCCTGTCCGTGTTCAACGTTTTTCTTGACACGACGTTTTGTCGTTTTCTTTGTAACTTTTGCCATTTTAAAACTAACCTACACTTTCCTTTTATTGAAATTAATTAGTTATATCTATAAATTATTTCTTCTTGTTTGCAACAGTTCTCTTCGGTCCCTTGCGAGTTCTCGCATTTGTCTTAGTCTTCTGACCACGAACCGGGAGTCCTTTACGATGACGGATACCTCTGTAGCATCCAATCTCCTGCAGTCTCTTGATGTTAAGGGCGATTTCCCTTCTCAGATCACCTTCTACTGTCATTGTCTCATCAATAACAGCGCTCAGTCTCTTAACCTCATCATCAGTCAGATCTCTGACACGTGTGTCAGGATTAACCTCTGCTTTAGCAAGAATTTTGTCTGCGCTTGGTCTACCAATTCCATAAATGTAGGTAAGACCGATTTCAATACGTTTCTCTCTTGGTAAGTCTACACCAGCTATACGAGCCATGTACTGTTTCCTCCATTTTCTGTTTCTGAAAGTTCCGCATATCGTATGTCACTTGCTCTCGCAAGGTGAAATGGGACATATCGACCTGCCGCTTTCTTTTCTAGTTTCCTAATTGGGGTGCCTCGGTAAAACACCCAGCTGTAATTGGCGAATCACAGCCTTTCCGAAATTGCGGATCTTAACCGCTGTTGCCTCTCGGTATTAGGCAATACATGCTTATTATCTGTTCAGCAGAACAACCCTACCGGGTGTTTCATACTGCAGCCGCACGTTTCACAAACATTCCAAAGAAGTTCCGATATGGAAATCAACCCTGACGCTGTTTGTGCTTCGGGTTCTCACAGATGATTCTGATGGATCCCTTTCTCTTAATGACCTTGCACTTCTCGCAGATCGGCTTTACAGATGATCTTACTTTCACTGGAAATCCTCCTTCCGTAAATTAGTCTCATATCTGCAGTTTCACAGGCGCACTCATACACAGTATTTGCGCGCTTGAAATATATACTAACACCTGTTTTCCTGAAATGCAAGAAAAATTTAAAAAATTTTTGATTTTTTTTACGGGCTGTATTATAATGGGTGGCAAAGTCCGGCAGACATATGGAATCTGCCTATTTTAATGAAAGGAATCTTTACATATGCATACGGAAATGAAGTATCGTTTTCTGATACATTACACCTTATCTTTTATCGGTGGATACCTGGGGCTTTATGCCATTGTGTCAAGAGCTGATCTTTTTGGCAATGCCCAGACAGCCAACCTTCTTGGTGTTGTTCGTGATCTCATAGGCAGGGATTTTTCGGATATGCTACTGCGTGTGGGTGCGCTTCTCATATATATGGCTGCTGTGATCCTTACGGTCTGGATCCCGGAGCATTTTTCCACAGATCTTCGTTTTATCAGTATCGGGATCGATATCTTTGCGATCCTGCTCCTGGGATTCTTTCCTTCCGGAATGTCTCCGGTTGTCGCTCTTTACCCCGTGTTCTTTGCGATGCCTTTCCAGTGGTGTACCTTCAAGGCTCCCGGCGGATATAACAGCTCAACGATCTTTTCCACCAACAATCTCCGTCAGTTCACCACAGCTGTCACACAGTTTCTTATGAAAAAGGACAGCGCACAGTGCGATAAAGCAAAATTCTACGGAATGACGCTGCTTTCTTTCCATACAGGTGCAGCTCTGTCTCTGATCCTGTATATGACCTGCGGTCTCTCAGGCGTATGGCTCTGTCTGGTTCCTGCCTTCTATGCTGTATGGCTGATCAGTGCAGACCGGAATACTGCTGATACACCGGCAGTTACCCGAAGCAGCGCTTCTGCCTGCAGCAGCTTCAGGAATCTTTCTTATAAGAAAAAAGAGGCCTGACTTTATTTTAGTTTTGATAAAAGAAGGGGAAATGTGATCTGTTTTTACACTGTCACATTTCCTTTTTTGTTTACGCGCAGCTTACAGCTTATATGCGTTCGAAATCCAGTATCATGGTTTTGAATAGCCGCAAATTGATTTCATCTATATTTCTCATACTGTCTTCATAACATATCAATATGTTTTTTAACTTGTTTAAACATTTTCCGGCATTTTCATTGCACTTGCCGGGAAAATCTCTTATAATTATTTCAGAAATCATAAATCCCTCTATATATTTTTGACCGAACATGAATGGAGAATTGAAATGCCCAGAAGTATTTACGAAGATATTTATAAAGATCTGAAAATGAAAATAGAGGACAACACCTTTGCCTATCAGGAGCTTCTGCCTTCCGAAAACACTCTGATCCGGACTTATGGCTGCTCCCGCAATACCCTGCGCCGTGCAGTCCGTCTTCTTGTCAGTGATGGCTATGTACAGACCATGCAGGGAAAAGGTGTCCGCAATATCTACCGTCCAAACGAACAGACTGCTTTCACCATCGGAGAGATTGAAACCTTCAAGGAATCTGCTGCAAGGAACGGTCAGAATGCCCATACAGAGGTGGCTCTCTTTACAGAACTTTGTATCAGCAAAAAGCAGTCTGCTTACACAGGATTTCCCGCTGGTGCAGAAGTATATTATATTCAGCGTATCCATTATCTTGAAGATATCCCACTGATCATCAACCATAATTATTTTCTGAAGGAATCCGTTCCCGGCCTTACTGCCGAGATTGCCAGCCATTCTATCTATGAATACCTGGAGCAGGAGCTTCATATGACCATTGTCAACAGCAAACGTGTCATGACTGTGGAAAAGGTTACGGAAATTGATGAAAAATATCTTCATCTGAATGTAAAAGATTATAACTGCGTGGCTGTGGTGTCCAGCCAGACTTATAACAGTGATGGCGTGATGTTTGAGTATACCCAGTCACGACACAGACCGGATCACTTTCGATTTTATGATAATGCCCTGCGCCGATGAGCCCGGCTCATAACTGCTTCGCAGCTATACGGTTATAAGCCGGCAACAAATGTGGCTCACAAATATCCGCCTGGATCTGTATAGATACCTGAATCTGTATAGATGCTGCAGTTTCCTATTTCCCGGAATTATGTTATACTGAAACGATCAAATGGAGAGAGGATATTTTATTTATATGAAAAAACGAGAATCTTTTAACAGCCGCTGGGGATTCATTCTTGCCTGCATCGGGTCTGCGGTTGGAATGGGAAATATCTGGATGTTTCCCACCAGAGTTTCCCTGTATGGAGGGGGATCGTTCCTGATCCCGTATTTTATTTTCGTAGCACTGATCAGCTTTACCGGAGTGATCGGTGAGATGAGCTTTGGCCGTGGGACACGTTCCGGGCCCATTGACGCCTTCGGCATGGCCTGTGAAACCCGCGGAAAGCGAAAGCCTGGCGAACTGCTCGGATGGATCCCTGTGATCGGAGCACTGGCTATGGCTATCGGCTATACAGTTGTTATGGGATGGATCTTCCGATATATGATCGGAGCCTTTACAGGATCTACCCTGGCACCTGCGGATATTGAGTCCTTTGAGTCTCAATTCGGAGGTATGGCCTCTGCCTGGGGAAATAATCTCTGGCAGCTGGCTGCTCTTGTGATCTGCATGTTTATCCTGATGTACGGCGTTGGAAGCGGTATCGAAAAAGCCAACAAGATCATGATGCCTGTTTTCTTTATCCTGTTTGTGATCCTTGGCATCTATGTTGCGTTTCAGCCGGGCTCAAACGCAGGATACCGCTATATCTTCCGCGTGGAGCCGGAAGTTCTGGCCAAGCCTTCCACCTGGATCTTTGCACTGGGGCAGGCATTTTTCTCCCTGTCTGTGGCCGGAAACGGAACCCTGATCTACGGTTCCTATCTTCCGGACAGTGAGGATATCCCGGCTTCTGCTGCAAGAGTGGCTCTTTTTGATACCATTGCCGCCATGCTGGCAGCTCTTGTGATCATTCCGGCCATGGCGACCACCGGAGCCAAGCTTGACCAGGGCGGTCCCGGACTTTTGTTCATCTACCTGCCGCACCTGATCAAAACCATGCCCGGCGGACGGATCATTGCCATCATCTTTTTCGTAGCTGTATTCCTTGCAGGTATGACCTCGCTTATGAACCTTTATGAAGCACCCATTGCCACAGTCCAGGAAAAAACAGGTCTTGGCCGGACTCCTTCCTGCATGGTGATCGCAATGATCGGCGTTGTAGCTTCTCTGCTGATCCAGGGCATTGTTTCTGACTGGATGGATGTGCTTTCCATCTATATCTGTCCTCTCGGCGCAGGATTTGCAGGGATCATGTTCTTCTGGATCTTCGGCCGGAGCTATGTGGAAAGCCAGGTCAACAAAGGCCGCGAGAAACCATTCACGAAATATTTTTACCCGGTGTGTAAATATCTTTATATTCCGGTGTGCTTTCTGGTGCTGATCCTTGGTGTTGTGCTGGGCGGGATCGGATGATAAGGTGATAACATAAGTAAAATAAAAAATTATCTGCATAAACAAATCCCCCGAAAAATGATTTTTTAATCATTTCCGAGGGATTTTTATGTTTTATCTTATAATATTCGTAAAGCCAGGATTTTCGATTTGCTGCATATCCTGAATACACTCACTTCACAGTTTGTCAACAAGTTTAAGTTTTACACTGATTTCCAATTATTCTACATTCTTAGAGTGTATCCGGTTTCTCCACTTCGTAATCAGACCAGGAAGCAATTGTATCGCTGCCTGAGAAACGTAAAAAAATGTGAGTGATAAATTCCACTTCAGATTCTTTTTCTGCAGAAAAGGCAAAAAAAGACCCGGCAGCTTAACGCCACCAGGTCATCTTTTACAATATTTCTTATTTATCTCTCCAGATGATTCTTCCTTTGGAAAGATCATACGGAGAAAGTTCGATCGTTACTTTATCTCCCGGGAGAATACGGATAAAATTCATACGGAGCTTGCCACTGATATGTGCAAGTACCACATGTTTGTTTTCCAGTTCCACTTTAAACATCGCATTAGGCAGTTTCTCCAGAACAGTGCCTTCTACTTCGATCACATCTGCTTTTGACATTTTTTACCTCCTATGTCATGACAACAATTGCTGCTTACAGATTCGTAAGCGTCAGAATCTCTGGTTCCCCATCGGTGATGAGGATCGTGTTTTCATAATGGGCGGAAAGTGAACCATCCATGGTTACCACTGTCCACTCATCGTCCAGCCATGCCACGTCCGCACGACCAAGGTTGATCATGGGCTCGACGGCCAGGGTCATTCCCGGAAGGAGCTTGATGCCCCTGCGCTTCTGCGGGAAGTTTGGAATCTGCGGATCCTCATGAAGATGAGTTCCGATTCCATGTCCTACAAGGTCACGTACAATACCATAACGGTATTTCGCTGCGTGGGCTCCGATGGCTTTGGAAATATCATTTAAATGATTTCCGGCTTTTGCCATTTTCAGTCCTTCAAAAAAGCACTCTCTTGTAACCTTAATGAGCTGCTGTGCTTCTTTGGATACTTCACCTACCGCATAGGTACGTGCTGCGTCAGAATGGTAGCCCTTATAAATCAGGCCGGCGTCGATCTTAACCAGATCCCCGTCCTGGATGATCTTCTCCTCGGATGGAATTCCATGCACAACCTCATCATTCAGGCTGATGCAGAAAGAAGCCGGAAAACCTCCGTAGTTCAGAAAGTTCGGAATACAGCCCATAGACCGGATCATTTCTTCTCCGATCTTATCAATCTCTTTGGTGCTGACACCCGGTTTGATGTAAGGGATCAAACCGTCATGCACCTTCTCAAGAAGATGGCCTGCTTCTCTCATAAGTTCGATTTCATGCTGTGTCTTAATTGTTACGGACATTCTTATTCTCCTAAGATGTCAACGATCTCCTGGAATACCTCATTCAGATCCCTGGTTCCGTCTACCGTCTTCAAAACACCCTGTGTGGTGTAATAGTCAATCAATGGCTGTGTCTGCTCATGATAAACATTCAGACGCTTCTGAACTGTTTCCGGCTTGTCATCATCACGGAGTACAAGCTTGTCACCACAGGTATCGCAGACCCCCTCTGTCTTCGGTGCTGCAAATACAACGTGATAAGTTGCACCGCATTTCACACATGCACGGCGTCCGCCCATACGTTTCACGATGTTATCATCCGGCACATCCACATCGATCGCATAGTCAATTTTGCTTCCAAGTTTGTTCAGAGCCTCTGTCAGACATTCTGCCTGCGGAATTGTTCTCGGGAAACCATCCAGAACATACCCTTCCCTTGCGTCATCCTGCTGGATTCTGTCAACAACAAGGTCGCAGGTCAGTTCATCCGGAACAAGAAGTCCCTGATCCATGTAAGTTTTTGCTTTGTTTCCAAGCTCGGTACCGTTTTTGATGTTAGCACGGAAAATATCTCCTGTGGAGATGTGCGGAATCCCATATTTCGCCGCAATTTTCTTAGCCTGAGTACCTTTACCTGCCCCCGGTGCACCCAACATAATAATTCTCATAGCATACCCTCCATTTTCCTGTTTTCTGCCTGATTTTCAGACAGTCCTGTTTACAAATCAAGGCTGCGACACTTTCGCACCGCAACCTTCATTTTCAATTAGTTCAGGAAGCCTTTGTAATTACGTACAAGCAGCTGAGATTCCACCTGCTTAACGGTCTCCAGGATAACACCTACGATGATGATGATAGATGTACCGCCGAAGGAAACATCCGCACCGAACACACCGTTGAAGAAGAACGGTATAACGGCCACGATAACAAGACCTACTGCACCTATAAATATAATATAATTCAGGATTTTAGTCAAATAATCTGAAGTCGGTTTTCCCGGACGGATGCCTGGGATAAAACCGCCCTGCTTTTTGATATTATCGGCTACTTCCAACGGATTAAAGGTAATTGATGTATAGAAGTATGCGAAGAATACGCAAAGTACCACATACACGATCAGACCCCAGCTGTACTGGATCTGACTTGGATTACACCAGTTATTGGAGGAAAGTCCTCTTAAGATCTCACTTCCGATGCCCGTTCCGTTTCCTTTGCCAGCGAACTGAGCAATGATCGACGGGAAAGACATGATAGAGGAAGCAAAAATAACCGGGATAACGCCGGCAGTATTTACCTTGAGCGGGATGTTTGTGGACTGACCGCCCATCATTTTACGTCCAACCATCTTTCTGGAATACTGAACCGGAATTCTTCTCTCTGCTCCGTTGAGGATAAGTACGAGCACTACAACAAACAGAATAATCACAGCAATGATGCAGGCTGCAAGCATTCCTTTTGCAATTGTTTTGCCCTTGACGAAGTTCTCATAAAGAAGGGACATATCACTCGGGATCCTGGACACGATATTGATAGTCAGGACGATGGAAATACCATTTCCAATGCCCTTCTCTGTAATACGCTCGCCCAGCCACATAAGCATTGCGGAACCCGCTGTTAAACTTGCAACAACTACGATTCCTTTAAGGAAGCTCATGTTCGGGATCATACCCTGACGTCCAAATCCGATTGCCATGGCAACAGACTCAAACAGAGCAAGACCAACCGTTACATAACGTGTGATTGCTGTAAGCTTTTTTCTTCCTTCTTCTCCGTCACGCTGCATCTCTTCCAGTGCCGGAATGGCAATGGTAAGAAGCTGAATGATAATGGAAGAAGTAATGTAAGGTGTGATGTTCAATGCGAAAATTGACATCTGAGTAAAGGAACCGCCGGTGAACGCATCAAAGAAATTGAATGCGTCACCGGTATTAGATTCAAACCACTGCTTAAAGAAGTCACTGTCGACTCCCGGTACAGGAAGCTGGGATCCGATTCTGATCACGAATATCATCCAGATCAGATAGAGAAGCTTTCTTCTCATTTCCTTTACTTTGAAAACACTCTTAAGAGTCTCAAACATTAGATCACCTCTACTGTACCACCAGCAGCTTCAATTTTTGTTTTTGCAGTCTCGCTGACAGCGTTTACTTTAACATTAAGTTTTTTTGTAAGCTCGCCGTTTCCAAGGATCTTAACACCATCACCGATCTTGGAGATTGCACCGCTTGCAAGTAAGCTGTCAACTGTAACCTCTGCGCCATCCTCAAAACGATTGAGAACGTCTACATTGATTGCGATAATTTCTTTAGAGTTTCTGTTAGTGAAACCTCTCTTAGGAAGACGTCTGTATAAAGGCATCTGACCTCCCTCGAATCCCGGTTTCTTATGTCCGGAACGAGCAAGCTGTCCTTTATGTCCTTTACCAGCAGTTTTGCCGTTTCCTGAACCATGTCCACGGCCTCTTCTGAAGTTATCGCTATGCTTGGAACCCTCTGCGGGTCTTAAGTTTGATAATTCCATTCTGGCACCTCCTTAATCTTCTACTTTTACCAGGTGCTGCACCTGCTGAATCATTCCTCTGGTTGCAGCGTTGTCTGGCATCTCAACTGTTTTATGCATCTTTGTAAGACCCATAGCTTTTACAGTTTTTTTGTGTTTCGGTACTGCACCGATTGGAGATTTTACCAGTGTAACCTTGATTGTATCTGCCATTTCCATATCCTCCTTAACCCAGAATCTCATCTACAGATTTTCCGCGGAGCTTTGCAACCTCTTCCGGAGTCTTTAACTGGCTCAGGCCTGCGATTGTTGCCAGAACTACGTTCTGTTTATTTCTGGAACCCATACATTTTGTACGGATGTTTTTGATACCTGCAAGCTCGATTACGGCACGTGCCGGGCCACCGGCGATAACTCCAGTACCTTCCGGAGCTCTCTTCAGAAGCATCTCAGCGCTTCCGAATTTTCCGATGAAGTCATGTGTAATGGAATTGTTCTCGTCTCTTGCAACAGTAACAAGCTTCTTCATAGCGTCCTCTTTACCTTTGCGGATCGCCTCCGGAATTTCTGCTGCTTTTCCTAAACCTGCACCAACGTGTCCATTGCCGTCACCTACAACAACTAAAGCTGTGAAACGGAAGTTACGACCACCTTTAACAACCTTGGTAACACGCTTGATTGATACTACTTTATCTTCTAACTCTAACTGACTAGCATCAATAAGATTACGTTTCATGTGTTCTTTTCCTCCTCTTAGAATTTCAGTCCAGCTTCTCTTGCTGCATCTGCCAGTGCTTTAACTTTTCCGTGGTAGATATATCCACCTCTGTCGAAAACAACGCTCTCGATACCAGCCTCAACAGCTTTTTTACCGATCACTGTTCCAACTTTTGCTGCAGCCTGTACATCATCAGTGTTCTCAAGCTCTGCTTTTACGTCCTTCTGGAGAGTAGAAGCGGATACTAAAGTTTTACCAACTGTGTCATCAATAATCTGTGCATAGATGTGCTTGTTGGAACGAAATACTGCCAGACGAGGAGTAGTTGCAGTTCCGTTTAAATGATGACGTAATCTTCTATGCTTCTTTTCGCGAATTTCGCTTCTGGATGCTTTGTTAATCATATTCTCACTCTCCTTAATTATTTCTTACCGGTCTTACCGACTTTACGTCTGATAACTTCGTCAACGTACTTGATTCCCTTGCCCTTGTATGGCTCAGGTCTTCTCTTGTCTCTGATCTCAGCTGCGTACTGGCCAACTTTTTCTTTGCTGATACCAGATACGATGATCTTGTTTCCATCAACTGTGGACTCAAGACCTTCTGGATCTTCCATCTCTACCGGGTGAGAATATCCGAGGTTAAGTACAAGTTTCTTGCCCTGCTTAGCAGCTCTGTAACCAACACCGTTAACCTCAAGCTCTTTTTTGTATCCTTCGCTTACACCAACAACCATGTTGTGGATAAGGCTTCTTGTTAAGCCGTGAAGGGCTTTGATTCTCTTTAAGTCGTTCGGTCTTGTTACAACTACATGACCGTCTTCAACTTTGATCTCTAACTCTGTCGGGAGTGCTCTCTCAAGTGTTCCCTTAGGTCCTTTTACTGTTACAACGTTTCCATCTGCGACTGTAACCTCAACGCCAGCTGGAATTGCAACCGGAAGTCTTCCGATTCGTGACATAAATTTGTCCTCCTTACTTAGATTGTCGGAGAGGGCCCATGCCCTCTCTGTTTTCAGTTTAAAAGCTATATGACTGCTTCGTTAAGCGGCTTTGGCCTACCAAACGAATGCAAGTACCTCGCCACCAACCTGAAGCTTACGAGCCTCTTTGTCAGTGATAACGCCTTTGTTTGTGGAAAGGATTGCGATACCAAGTCCACCAAGAACCTTCGGAAGCTCATCCTTGCCTGCGTATACACGAAGACCTGGTTTGGAGATTCTCTTAAGTCCTGTGATGATCTTCTGGTTTTTGTCCTCACCATATTTCAGTGTGATGTGAAGAGTTTTAACAACTCCATCCTCAACCAGATCATATTTTGCGATGTATCCCTCATCTACAAGGATGTTTGCGATAGCAATTTTCATCTTGGATGCCGGTACGTCTACAGTGTCATGTTTTGCAGTATTTGCGTTACGGATTCTTGTAAGCATATCTGCGATCGGATCGCTCATTGTCATGTAAGTTTCCTCCTCTTTCTTCAGACTTTACATGTCGTGTGAATATTATTTAAATGATTAAAAAGTTGCTTTCGCCTCGACCTACCAGGAAGCTTTCTTAACACCCGGGATCTGACCTTTGTATGCCAGCTCACGGAAGCAGATTCTGCAAATTCCGTATTTTCTCAGGTATGCATGTGGACGGCCACAGATTCTGCAGCGAGTATACTCTCTTGTGGAGAATTTAGCTTTACGCTGCTGTTTAATTTTCATTGCTGTCTTAGCCATGAATCTTTTCCTCCTATTTAGCAAATGGCATGTTGAATAATGTCAGTAATTCGCGTGCCTCTTCATCTGTTTTAGCAGTTGTAACGAAGATAACGTCCATTCCTCTTACTTTATCAACCTTATCGTACTCAACCTCTGGGAAGATCAGCTGCTCTTTGATACCAAGAGCATAGTTTCCTCTGCCGTCGAATGCGTTCGGGTTAACACCACGGAAGTCACGTACACGTGGAAGAGCAAGGTTGATAAGACGATCAGCGAACTCATACATCTTCTCGCCTCTCAGAGTAACTTTACATCCGATCGGCATACCCTCTCTGATTTTGAAGTTAGCGACAGATTTTTTAGCTTTTGTAGCGATTGCTTTCTGTCCTGTAACAAGTTCCATATCTGCGATTGCAGCGTCAAGAAGTTTAGCGTTCTCTTTTGCCTCGCCAACACCCATGTTAACAACGATTTTCTCGAGTTTTGGCACTTCCATTACGTTTTTGTATCCGAATTTCTTGGTCATGGCATCCATGATCTCGTTCTTGTAAAGATCTTTTAATCTACTCACCTTTATATGCCTCCTCTCTTAATTAATCGATTGTCTTTCCTGTTGCTTTGGCAACACGAACTTTTTTGTCTCCATCCATCTTGAATCCAACTCTTGTAGCTTTTCCGTCTACAACGAGCATTACGTTGGAGATATGAAGCGGAGCTTCTTTTGTCACGATTCCACCGTTCTGATTAGCTGCGGACGGTTTAGCGTGCTTTGTAACCATGTTTACGTTCTCAACAACTACTGTGTTGTCTTTTACGTTAACTGCAAGGACCTTTCCGTCCTTACCTTTATCTTTTCCAGCGATTACCTTTACAGTATCACCTTTTTTAATTTTCATAGCTGACATTCGGCACCCTCCTATAATACTTCCGGAGCTAAGGAAACGATCTTCATGAATTTCTTCTCACGAAGCTCTCTGGCAACTGGTCCAAAGATACGTGTTCCTCTCGGAGTTAAGTCATCCTTGATAATTACGGCAGCATTTTCATCGAAACGGATGTAAGATCCGTCTTTACGACGAGCGCCTTTTTTAGTTCTAACAACTACAGCTTTAACAACGTCACCTTTTTTAACAACGCCGCCTGGTGTTGCATCTTTAACCGTAGCAACGATTGTGTCACCGATGTTTGCATATCTTCTTGTAGAGCCGCCCATAACACGAATACAAAGGATTTCTTTTGCACCAGTGTTGTCGGCAACTTTCAGTCTAGTTTCCTGCTGAATCATACTGGTTTCCTCCTTATTTAGCTTTCTCTACGATCTCAACCAGTCTCCATCTCTTGTCCTTGGACAGCGGTCTGGTCTCCATTACCTTAACGGTATCTCCGATGTTGCACTCATTGTTCTCGTCATGAGCTTTTAATTTATATGTTCTCTTCACGATTTTTTTGTAAAGAGGATGTTTTACATGGTCTTCAATTGCAACTACGATGGTCTTATCCATTTTGTCGCTGATAACCTTACCCACGCGGGTTTTTCTCAGATTTCTTTCCACGATTATGTCCTCCTGTCCTATTTGGAAGCGTTTGCCTGCTCAGTGATTACTGTCTGGATTCTGGCAATATTTTTACGAACCTCTTTGATTCGTCCTGTATTGTCTAACTGGTTTGTTGCATTCTGAAATCTCAGATTGAAAAGCTCTTTTTTAGCAGCTACTAATTCTTCATTCAGTTCTGCAACTGACTTTGCTTTTAAATCTTCCACGAACTTATTAATTTTCACTGTTATCACCGCCTTCTAAGTCTGCACGAGAAACGATTTTACATTTACATGGTAACTTGTGCATTGCAAGACGTAATGCTTCACGGGCAACCTCTTCGGACACGCCTGCAATCTCAAACATAACACGACCTGGTTTTACTACTGCTACCCAGTACTCCAGAGCGCCTTTTCCGGAACCCATTCGAGTCTCAGCTGGTTTAGCTGTTACCGGTTTATCCGGGAAAATCTTAATCCAAACTTTACCGCCACGTTTGATGTAACGGGTCATAGCAACACGGGCTGCCTCGATCTGATTAGATCTGATCCAACATGGCTCAGTAGCAACAAGACCGAAATCACCATAGTTGATAACATTGCCTCTAAGGGCTTTTCCTCTCATGGAGCCACGGAATTGTTTACGACGTTTTACTCTTTTTGGCATTAACATTATTTATCGCTCCCTTCCTTAGTTCCTTTTGTCGGAAGAATCTCACCATTGTAGATCCATGCCTTAACACCAACTTTACCGTATGTGGTGTCTGCTTCCGCAAAGCCATAGTCGATATCTGCACGAAGTGTCTGAAGCGGGATTGTTCCCTCGCTGTAGAACTCTGTACGAGCCATATCAGCTCCGCCGAGACGTCCGGATACGGAAGTCTTGATTCCCTTAGCGCCAGCCTTCATTGTTCTCTGCATTGTGGACTTCATAGCACGTCTGAAGGAAATACGATTCTCAAGCTGAAGAGCAATGTTCTCAGCAACCAGCTGTGCATCTTTGTCCGGTCTCTTAACTTCTTTGATGTCAACGATAAGCTTCTTGTCTGTGTATTTCTGAAGCTCAGCTTTAACTTTCTCGATCTCTGCGCCGCCCTTACCGATTACGATACCAGGTTTTGCTGTGTAGATGATGATCTTAACTCTGTCAGATGCTCTCTCGATCTCGATTTTGGAAACACCTGCGCTGTATAATTTCTTTTTAAGGAATGTTCTGATGTTGTAGTCTTCTACCAGGTAGTCAGCAAACTTGTCTTCTGCATACCATCTGGAATCCCAATCCTTGATAACTCCGACTCTAAGGCCATGCGGATTAACTTTCTGTCCCATGCTTTTCCTCCTTACCTTTCATCAAGCACAACTGTGATATGGCTAGTTCTCTTCTCGATTCTGTAAGCTCTACCCTGTGCTCTCGGCTGAATTCTCTTCATTGTAGGTCCCTTATCTGCATAGCATGCTGCAACATAAAGGTTGTCTGCGTTCATTCCGTTGTTGTTCTCAGCGTTTGCTACTGCTGACTCAAGCAGTTTTTTGATCACGCTGGAAGCGTATCTCGGATTGTATGTCAGGATACCAAGTGCTGTCTGTACATCTTTGCCACGGATCGCATCTAATACGTAGCAGGCTTTCTGAACAGAAATTCTTGCATAAGATAACTTTGCAGACGGCCTTGTCTCTCTATTATTCTCATTTCTGGCTCTCTTTATCTGGCTTCTATGTCCTTTTGCCATCTTAAAGTGCCTCCTTTCTTAAATTCGATATCTAAGTTATCTGCCAGCTGTCTTAAATTGACAGCGGGCAGTTATAAATCTGATGACTAGCGTACTCCGGACTTCTTCTCGTCTTTTCCGTGTCCTCTGTAAGTTCTTGTTGCAACGAACTCACCAAGTTTGTGTCCTACCATATCCTCTGTGATATATACCGGCACATGTTTTCTTCCGTCATGAACAGCGATTGTGTGTCCTACGAAAGACGGGAAGATTGTGGAACGGCGAGACCAAGTTTTGATTACGGATTTATCATTTGCAGCGTTAAGAGCGTCTACTTTTTTAAGTAAGCTCTGGTCTGCAAAAGGTCCTTTTTTCAGTGAACGAGACATGCTTTCTCCTCCTTATTATTTCGATAATGCTTTTCCATCGCGTCTTCTTACGATGTACTTGTTGGACTGTTTGTTTTTCTTTCTGGTCTTCAGGCCGAGAGCAGGTTTGCCCCACGGTGTGCAAGGACCTGGGCGTCCGATACCGGTCTTACCTTCACCACCACCATGTGGATGGTCATTCGGGTTCATTACGGAACCACGAACTGTAGGTCTGATACCCATGTTACGTTTACGTCCGGCTTTACCGATGTTAATAAGGTTGTGATCTCCGTTTCCGATTACACCAACAGTTGCGCGGCATACGATCGGAACCATTCTCATCTCACCGGAAGGAAGACGAAGTGTTGCGTACTTTCCTTCTTTAGCCATGAGCTGTGCGCCGTTTCCTGCAGAACGAACCATCTGTCCGCCTTTTCCAGGATGAAGCTCAATGTTGTGAACCATAGTACCAACCGGGATAAGCTCCAGTGGGAGGCAGTTTCCAACACGAACCTCAGCTTCCGGACCATTGTAAACCTTCTGGCCTACTTTAAGTCCCTCTGGAGCGAGGATGTAAGCTTTCTCGCCATCTGCGTAGCAGATCAGAGCGATGTTAGCTGTTCTGTTCGGATCGTACTCGATTGTTTTAACTGTTGCAGGGATTCCATCTTTTCTTCTCTTGAAGTCGATGATTCTGTATTTTCTTCTGCTTCCGCCACCCTGATGTCTTACAGTGATCTTACCCTGATTGTTACGTCCAGCGTTCTTCTTAAGGGAAGTAACGAGGGATTTCTCTGGTTTTGCAGCTGTAATCTCAGAGAAGTCGGAACCAGTCATATGTCTTCTTGACGGTGTATATGGGTTATAGCTTTTGATTCCCATGATGTTTCTCCTTTCGAATTTGTTCTCGTGCTTTCGTGCACATATTCGGACTTATCTGTTAATTAAAGTCCCTCAAAAATCTCGATATCTTTGCTCTCTTCTGTAAGAGCTACGATAGCTTTTTTAGTCTTAGCAGTTTTTCCAACTACCATTCCACGGCGTTTTTTCTTTCCATCACTGTTGATGGTGTTTACGCTCTTAACTTTTGTTCCCTCGAACATCTTCTCAACAGCCTCTTTGATCTGAGTCTTGTTAGCTTCCGGATGTACAAGGAATGTATATTTCTTCTCACCCATGTCTGCCATGGATTTCTCTGTGATAACCGGACGGATGATTACGTCATAGTACTGAATACTTGCCATTATGCGTATACCTCCTCGATAGATGCAACGGCATCCTTTGTAACAACTACGGTGTTGTGTTTCATAACATCGTATGTGTTGATTGTAGCCGGTGTTGCAGTTTCCACGTCAGCGATGTTTCTTGCAGAAAGAACTACGTTCTGATCGTTGTCAGCTGTGATTACAAGAGCTTTCTCTGCTTTCAGGTTTGTAAGAACCTTCTGCATCTCTTTTGTCTTAACCTCAGCAAGTGCAAGGCTGTCAACAACAACAAGTTTATTATCCTGAACCTTGGATGTCAGAGCGGATTTAAGAGCTGCTCTTCTTTCCTTCTTGTTCATTTTCACTTCATAATCTCTCGGAACCGGAGCGAATACAACACCGCCGCCTGTCCACTGTGGTGCACGGATGGAACCCTGTCTTGCATGACCTGTTCCTTTCTGTCTCCACGGTTTTCTTCCGCCGCCTCTTACCTCAGAACGAGTTTTCGCTTTCTGAGTTCCCTGACGGTTATTTGCAAGCTGACGAACAACTGCAAGATGAACGAGATGCTCGTTGATCTCAACGCCGAATACTGCGTCATTCAGCTCCATTGTGCCAACTTCATTGCCTTCCATATTATAAACAGTTACATTAGCCATTCTGATGCTCCTCCTTTCCTATTATAAGGACTTTACTGTCTCTTTGATTGTAACCAAAGATTTCTTAGGTCCTGGAACAGCACCCTTAACTAACAGTAAGTTATTTTCTGTATCTACACGTACGATCTCAAGATTCTGAACAGTTACCTGAACATGTCCCATGTGACCTGGCATATGTTTTCCTTTGAAAACCTTGCTCGGATCGGAGCAAGCGCCGTTGGAACCTGCATGACGATGATATTTAGAACCGTGAGCCATAGGTCCTCTGGACTGGCCATGTCTCTTGATGGCGCCCTGGAAGCCTTTACCTTTGGAAACTGCAGTAGCATCGATATGATCTCCTGCTGCAAAGATATCAGCCTTGATCTCCTGTCCAACCTCATACTCGCCGGCATTGTCAAATCTGAACTCTTTTACAAATCTCTTTACAGCTACACCAGCTTTGTCAAAGTGGCCTTTCTCCGGTTTGTTGACCAGTTTCTCTCTGATCTCGCCGAAGCCAACCTGAACTGATGTGTATCCATCGTTCTCCTCAGTTTTAACCTGAGTTACAACGCAAGGACCTGCCTGTAAAACAGTTACCGGAATTAACATTCCATCTTCATTGAAGATCTGAGTCATTCCGACTTTAGTAGCTAAAATAGCTTTCTTCATTTCTTTCTTCCTCCTTATAGCGGATTACCATTCGGTAATCATATAGTTAATGTCAAATGACATTATTAGCGGTTTTTCATCTTGATATCGATGTGAACACCAGCCGGCATTTCCAGTCTGGAAAGTGCATCTACTGTTTTCTGAGTTGGTGTCAGGATATCGATAAGTCTCTTATGTGTTCTCTGCTCAAACTGCTCTCTGGAATCTTTGTATTTATGAACAGCTCTTAAGATTGTAACAACCTCTTTCTTAGTAGGAAGCGGAACCGGTCCACTTACCATTGCTCCGTTCTTCTTTACTGTCTCGATGATTTTTGCTGCAGATGCATCAACGAGCTGATGATCATATGCCTTTAATGTGATTCTCATTACCTGATTTGCCATAAAAAAAGTCTCCTCCTATTCGTACTTATATAGCAGTACGACAAGCGGCGACTGTACACATCTCCGTGTGTGTCATGGTATATTTACACACACGTCCCATCCCAAGATGGTTATTGAACTTTGTACAGTGACTTGTCGTCAGTTTCCTAACTTGACATTCGCTCCACGGAAAACCTGCCAGTGTGGCAGCAACCTCACGCTTCATAGCTATCAATGTCACAGCAAGGATTAGTATATACGATGATTCTTCAGAATGCAAGCCTTTTTTTAATTTTTTTTGATTTTTTTTAAAAAAGAAGAAAATGGCTCATTTCTGAGCCATTTTCTTCTTATATAATAGGTATTTATTTTATTCTTCCATATCGTCCACATCACCACTGATGATATCCGAGTAATCAAACAGTGTAACCTTCGTGATGTCATCCTTAACGATATCCGGTGCATCACCGGCCTTTTTTACGCGGCTTGCAAGCTGCGCTGCGGAATAAGACGGCATCGCAAGGCTTCCAATGGTAACCGGCTCCTCTTCCTCTTCCGGAACCTCTTCGACCTTTCCGGCCGGATGCGGCTTTCTGTTTTCTTCAACCGTACGTTCTGCCATTTCCAGTCTGGAAAGCATATCTGCTTCTTCTGAAGTGGCTGCTGCAATCTCTTTCTTAAGTTCCGCATGAGCTTCACTTGCGGCAGTCTGTGCAGTCTGCTGTATGGCAGCCTTCTTTTTATTCTCCGAATAGCCTGTAACATCCTCTTCGTCAATCTCATCTACGAAACCGCCCGTACGGACCTTACGCTTATCTGCTTTTTTATTTTTGTGTTTTCGTGCCTTTTCTTCCTGAATGATCTCTTTTTCTTCTTCCTTCATTCTTCTGGCACGTGCTTTTTCTTCCTGCTTCAGTTCTTTCCTGGACTTCACATAACCCGGTTCCGGATCGTTCACATCTTCCTCAATATCATCCGGCTCTTTCTTCCAGAGTTCTGCGATCACATACAGGATGATCAGGAACAATACGACCAGACCAAGAATGATCAGGCCTTCAATACTTTCTGTAGCCACCATAAGATATCCCACATAGCCAATGGTAACTACAACTTTTGGAACATAATCTCCAACCTTAATGGTAAAAGTCTTTCCTCCGGAAACGGACTGATCTGTTACTGTTCCGGTTCCCTTGGAGGCATCGAGATTGGTGATCGTATATTTATATGTCTCGGAATCTTTCTGTACAAGGATCGGAGTACCTGCGCTGATCGCAGAACTCTTCTCCGGGATCGCATATGTAACAGATCCGACTGGGAGGTTCGTTGCCTTATCGGATTTATCCACGATCACTGTTCTCACCCCGAAGAACGGCGGAAGAACAAGTCCCAGTACACAGATCAGTGTGCATATCACAACAAAATGTACGATAAATTTCAATACTTTTGACATAGGTAATCTTCCTCTTTCATATTTGTAGGTACTTTGAAGCGGAAAGGGATACAGCGGGAATCGGTCTTCCTTTCCGTCTGTATCCCTTTATATTCCACATCCGCAGGAATCTACCATTTTCCGCGGACTGCTCTGTTCCAACTGATTACTGGTTGCTTAAATACTGTTCAATGCTCTCCATCGCTGCATTCTCATCATCACCGTTGGCAGACAGTGTAATCTCTTCTCCAGCGTCAAGTCCCAGAGTCATCATTCCCATAATGCTCTTTGCATTGACTCTTTTTTTGCCAATCTCAACATAAATTTCACTGTTAAACTGGCTTGCCACCTGAACAAGCTGTGCTACAGGTCTTGCCTCCAGTCCAGTGGATAAGTTGATAGTGATTGGTTTTTTAATCATAATAGCTCCTCCTTGTTCTCCCGCAGCTCATCTGCGATCTCACTCAGCTTGCGAAGCCGGTGATTCACACCTGATTTGCCCACCTGCGGATTCAACATCATACCTAATTCTTTCAGTGTGGCATCCGGATACTGCAGTCTCAGCCTGGCTATCTGTGCCAATCCATCACTTAAGCTCTCAAAGCCGATAGTTCTGCTGATCAGCTGTATATCTTCCACCTGTCTCACTGCCGCATTTACCGTTTTATTGATATTCGCAGCCTCACAGTTCACCTTACGGTTTACCGTGTTACGCATTTCCTTAAGTATCCGGATGTTCTCCAGATCCATAAGGGCTACGTTCGCCTCCATGACTGCCAGCATGTCAACGATCTGCGCGCCTTCCTTCACATAGACCACATATGATTTCTTGCGCACCACAATTTTAGCTTCTACGTGAAAACTGCGGATAATCCCCTGTAATTGTTCTGCTTTCCTGCTGTCCGGACACACGATCTCAAAATGATACCCTTTCTCTGGATCACTGATCGAACCGGACGACAAAAAAGTACCGCGAATAAATGCCCGCTTGCAACAGTTCATCTGAACCACAAGCGAATTATCCATTTCAAGTAAACCGGTTTCGTTATCCACAGAAAGCTTTGTCCCCTGCAGTACTTCCTCTGTTCTGGCAGGATCCGTAACCTCAACAAGATATACCTTACCCCGTTTGAGATGAGCCCCTTCCCGGATAACAATCGCTGTCTCTATATTAAAGGTTTTTCGCAATAATGTAAAGCTTTTTCTTGCAACTGCTTCATTTTCTGTCTGGATCCATAGTTTTCTGTTTCCATCCGACATTTTTTCCACACGGCCGCAGCCGCAGAGCAGTGCCGCCAGTTCTGCCACCTGACAGTGCCTGGCCAGACTAAGCTGTCCTGAAAGTTCTTCTTTGACTTTTCCTGAAAATGACATCCCGAACCCTCTTTTACTGTTTCCCTGCCACCCTTTTCATCGCGGCAGTTATTTTTTCAGAAGTCTGTCCTTCTCCGCATCCCTGTGCTCCAGGCGGATGCCGTATTCATCCGATTTGGAAAGCCTGGAAAAAAGTTCTCTGGCAATAGTAACAGAACGATGTTTTCCCCCTGTACATCCGATACCGATCACAAGGCTTGTTTTCCCTTCTTTAATGTAGTTAGGGATCAGAAAACGGATCATATCCTCCAGTTTGTCCGCGAAGGCTTTCGCCGTATCACTGGCCATCACATAATTGAACACTTCATCGTCAAGGCCTGTCAGAGGACGCAGTTCATCCACATAATAGGGATTGGGAAGAAATCGCACATCAAACACAAGATCTGCATCTGCCGGGATTCCATACTTAAAGCCGAAGGAAAGCACAGAGATCATGATATTGCTGAACTCTCTGTCATCCACAAAGATCTTTTCGATTTCCTGGCGAAGCTCCCTGGTAAGCAGATGGCTGGTATCAATGATATAATCCGCACGTTTCCGGAGAAATTTTGTTTTCTCACGTTCCAGGCGGATTCCCTCATCCACTCTCCCTGCTCTTGCCAGCGGGTGGCTTCTTCTGGATTCTTTATAGCGTTTTACAAGGACCGAATCCTCTGCATCCATAAACAGGATCTCGTAATCATACCCGGTCTGCTTCATACGGTCCAGAACTACTTCCAGTTCATCAAGGGCACTTCCGCTTCTGGCATCGATCCCAAGAGCCACATTTCTAACATTTTCGCTCTGCATCTCAGGAAGAAGGGAAGCAAATTTTTCCAGAAGCTGGATTGGAAGATTATCCACGCAGAAATATCCCATATCCTCCAACATTTTAAGTGCAGCTGTTTTTCCTGCTCCTGACACACCTGTAACGATCACAAAACGCATAGTCTCTCTTCCTTTCCATTTCTTCTTCCGTTATCTGTAAAGCGTACATACGCATTCCTGTTCCCTCTGTTTCATATCCTGGGTATCTGAAAGCCGGGCTACGCTGAGGCTTTTAGGTCTGTGCGATCGGATCCACAGACAAGTAAGTGGTATAATTATTTTGAAAACGATGTACCAGAAATGGTCATCAGGCTTCAAAATCACCCAGGAACTTCACCTCCGGTTCCAGCGTAACTCCATATTTCTTATAAACGATATCCCTGACATTATCCATCAGCGTGCGGACATCCCTGGCAGTTGCACCGCCTGCATTGATCACAAAGCCACAGTGTTTCTCAGAAACCTGTGCACCACCTACCTGATATCCAGCAAGACCGCTGTCCATGATCAGCTTACCTGCAAAATATCCCTCCGGTCTCTTAAAGGTACTTCCAGCACTGGGATACTCCAACGGCTGTTTGGTGGTACGACGGATCGTCAGATCTTTCATGGTCTCACGGATCACTTCCGGATTTCCCTCCTTCAGCTGCAGCTTTGCTTCCAGCACGATATAACCTGCGGTTTTGATGATGCTGGTACGATATCCCAGTTCCAGTTTATCTGCCGGAAGGGTAACGATCTCTCCCTCCTCATCCATCACAGTTACCTCTGTGAGAACATCCTTCATCTCGCCGCCATAGGCACCTGCATTCATCACAACCGCACCGCCCATAGTTCCCGGGATCCCGCCTGCAAACTCAAAGCCTGTAAGAGCTGCATTTTTTGCTGCTGCTGCCACCGATGAAAGCAGCGCACCTGCCTGTACGGTGATCTCTGTTCCTTCTACGGTAACGGCAGACATATTTTTGTAGATCTGGATAACCGCACCACGGTAACCGCCGTCTCCTACTAGAAGATTACTTCCATTTCCGAGGATAAAATAAGGGATCGCACTTTCTTTACAGATTTTTACGATACGCCCCACATCTGTGTCTTTATCCGGCATCAGAAAATAATCCGCCGGACCTCCGATCTTAAAAGTTGTATGACGGCTCATTGCTTCGCCTGTAAAAACACGTTCTTCTCCAAGAAGATCGCAGAACTTTTTTATGATTTCTGAATTCACTTTTTATTTCCTCAGTCTTTCTGTTTTATTTCTGTAAAGCAGACATTACTGTTCCGCCTTGACTCATGCTCATGAACTGGATCTGTCCGTGATCTGCGCTCAATTTCTCATTTGCTGTCAGCTGTGTGAAGCGTTTCCGGCTGACAGTATATCCCGCACAACTTCTCCCGCCAGCAGATATCCCGCAGTCCCTGTCACAAAGGAAATATTTCCTTCGGCAGGCTTCTTCACCATAGTTCTTCTCCGTCTGAAAAGCTTTTCTTTTGCCGGTTGTTCTCTGGAATACAGTACTTTGAGTTTACGTATTCCCTGTTTACGTAGTTCTTTTTTTATGATCCTGGCCGCCGGGCATACTGTGGTCCTGCTGATATCCGCAACCTCAAGTCTAGACGGGTCTATCTTGTCCCCGATGTCCAGGCAGGAGATCACAGGCACACGTCCCTCCCTTGCTCTGCTGATCAGAAGCAGTTTTGACGACAGTGTTCCCATTGTATCCACAATATAATCAAAGGAACGTAATTCAAACATTCCCGCAGTCTCCTCATTATAAAAGGTTTCGTAGGTATGCACCAAAATATTCTCATCAATATCCCGGATTCTCTTCTTGGCCGCCTCTACCTTGCTCATTCCCAGAGTAGAATGAAGTGCCAGCACCTGGCTTCCGATATTCGTCAATGTGATCTTTTCATGATCGATCAGTGTCAGACTCCCCACACCGCAGCGCGCAAGTGACTCTGCCACCTGTGATCCGGCTCCGCCAAGACCGAATACTGCAATTTTCGCCCTGCTGAGTTTTTTTACACCTGTATTTCCAACGAGCAATTCCATACGTGAAAAAGCATCCTGCATATCCGTCCTCCTGACACTGTTTTTTCTTTTGATTGAGAAAGACAGCGCCTGTCCGCCGCTGTCTATATTCTTTTTTATTATACTATCTCTGTCCGTAAATGTACAGATATTCTTGTTTTTTAAGATTTTCGCATAAAAAATTTATATTTTCTCATACTATTCCCATACAATCCCACAAGGAGGTTCTGTCCATGCTTCAACAGCTGATTCTGTGCTTTATCGGTTTCTGTGCCGGGATCATCGTTGCAGGAGGTGTCTCCGGACTGCTGATCGGCCTTTCCATTGTTCCCCGCTATGCAGGTATCACGCATACAGCTGACCAGATTTTTCTTTATGAAGATCTGACACTTCTGGGAACAGTTGCCGGAACCGTCGTCACCCTGTTTCCGATCAGAATTCCGCTGGGACCTTTTTTCCTGGCTGTCTGCGGAGTATTTTTCGGAATTTTCCTGGGCGGCTGGATCCTTGCACTGGCAGAGATCGCAAAAGTCTTTCCCGTCTTTGCCAGACGGCTGAAGCTCTCTCAGGGGCTTTCTCCGGTAATAATTTCCATTGCTGCCGGAAAAGCCCTGGGCTCCCTGTTTTATTATGCCATGAGCTGGATGTAATTCTTACTGTCACTCTACCATCTCACGAAAGGATTTTCCATATGCAAAATATCAACAAAAAAAAATATGAACAATATGTCAAACAACTTACTCCCACCCACAGTCTGCCGCTGAATATGGCAAAAGCTTTTCTCACAGGCGGACTGATCTGTCTTCTTGGACAGGTTATCTTAAACACAGCACAGGCTCTCGGCGCAGATGCTTCCGATTCCAGAACCTGGTGTTCTGTCCTTCTCATTCTCTTAAGCGTCCTTCTCACAGGCTTTGGTATTTATCCCAAGATCGGCAAATTCGGCGGTGCAGGAAGTCTTGTTCCCATTACCGGATTCGCCAACTCAGTGGCTGCATCCGCCATTGAGTTCCGGGCAGAAGGACAGGTTTTCGGCATAGGGTGCAAGATCTTTACTATTGCAGGTCCTGTGATCCTCTACGGCATCTTAAGCGCCTGGGGACTGGGTGTGATCTATTATATCCTAAAGATCCTGGAGGTGATATCATGAGCAAAAATCTCAGACTTGGCGCAGCCAGCATTGCATTTTCACAGCCTTTGTATATCGAAAGCGCCGCATCCATCGTCAGTCAGAAAGAGGCGGACGGTCCTCTTGGAGATCTTTTTGACCTGGTCTGTGAAGATCCCATGTTTGGCTGTGAAACCTGGGAATCTGCGGAAAGCACACTGCAGAAAGAAACTGCCACTCAGGCCATAAGCAAAGCCGGACTGAGCTCCGAAGATATCCATCTGATGTTCGCCGGAGATCTTCTCGCTCAGACATCAGCCACCTGTTTCGGCTCCGCTGGACTTGGAATTCCCTTTTACGGTCTTTACGGCGCCTGCTCCACCATAGGGGAAGCACTTTCTCTCGGTTCCCTTGCTCTGACCGCCGGATTCGGCACACGGGTCTTATGTGCCACCTCCAGCCATTTCGCAAGTGCGGAAAAAGAATTTCGTTTTCCTCTGGGATACGGAAACCAGCGGCCGTTTTCTGCCACCTGGACAGTAACCGGAAGCGGTGCCTGTATCCTAAGTACATCTCCTCCCGGAGAAAAAGCTCCTCTGCGCTCCGGCAAAGGCTGTGCTGCTATCACCGGCCTTACTGCCGGCCGTGTGATGGATTATGGTCTCAGGGATTCCATGAACATGGGAGGCTGTATGGCTCCTGCAGCCTGCGATACCATTGCACGAAGCTTTTCGGATTTCGGGCGGACGCCTTCGGATTATGATGCCGTCTTTACCGGGGATCTGGGAATCATCGGGCAGAAAATTCTCCTGGATCTTCTGGAGGAACAAAATATCCGGCTTTCTCCCATTCATAAAGACTGCGGTATCCTGATCTATGACAATCCTTCTCAGGACACCCACGCAGGAGGAAGCGGCTGCGGCTGTTCTGCTGTAGTCCTTGCCTCCTATATCCTTCCGAAGATTGTATCCGGAGAATGGAAGCGGATCCTTTTTGTACCAACAGGAGCGCTTCTTTCCAAAGTAAGCTTTAATGAAGGTGACAGTATTCCGGGTATTGCCCACGGAGTTGTCATCGAGCATATGGAGGTATGAGCATGGATTACTTTAACGCATTCTGGTTCGGCGGCCTTGTCTGTGCCCTGATCCAGATCCTTCTGGACAAGACAAAGCTGATGCCTGGCCGTGTGATGGTACTTCTGGTATGTAGCGGCGCCCTGTTAAGTGCCGTTGGCATCTACCGGCCGCTGGTGGATTTTGCAGGTGCCGGGGCCTCCGTCCCGCTGATCGGTTTCGGACATGTATTATGGGAGGGTATGAAAAAAGCCATTGAAGAAGACGGCATCCTTGGGCTTTTTACAGGAGGCTTCACTGCCTGTGCTGCCGGAGTTTCCTCCGCCCTGATCTTCTCTTATCTGGCCAGTCTCTTCTTCCGTCCCAAAATGAAAAAATAATATTCCGGGAAAGGAGTTTTTTCTCATGAGTGATACTCTTTATCTGCAGCTGGATCAGAACATTGAAGTCACCAACCCACATGTATATCTTCAGGATATCGCTGCACTTTCCATGAGTGACCCCAAAATCCTCAATCGTCTGCGGGTCATGCCTGTGATCGTTCTGGATGTGAAAAAGCCCGGACGCTATGTGATGTCTGTCTCGGATCTTCTGAAAAAGATCCAGAAGCTGGAACCCTCCATTGATATTTCTCCCATCGGGGAAACGGATTTTATCATCACCTACCGCATCAGCTCTGCCACAGGGAAAATTTTCCGGTATGTAAAAATCCTTTTTGTATGCCTGGTTTCCTTTTTCGGCGCCGCTTTTTCCATTATGACCTTTAATAATGACGTAGATATGGGCAGCCTTTTTAGCCAGTTTTACGCTCTTGTTACGGGAAAAAGTTCCTCCGGCTTTACCATCCTGGAGATTTCCTACTCCATCGGGATCGGCCTCGGTGTACTGATCTTCTTTAATCATTTCGGGCATCTGAAGCTAAGCGATGATCCCACACCTATGCAGGTGCAGATGCGGACCTATGAGGATGATGTAAACCGGACACTGATCGAACAAGCTGCACGAACAGAAAATCCAGAAACTGAATCATAACCAGAGCACACTCTCATATCCGTACAATTCCGCCGCCTGTCGCACAAAAAAAAGCTCCCTGCAGATTTCTCTGCAAAGAGCTTTTTTTATATAATATGGGTTTACTTTTTTTCTGAAATGATATTTACAGAAGTCCTCCGATGGATAAGAACAGAGGAGCAAATACCAGTGATACAATAGTCATAAGCTTGATCAGGATGTTAATGGAAGGCCCTGATGTATCTTTGAACGGATCGCCGACTGTATCGCCGACAACGGCTGCTTTGTGCGCCTCGCTGCCTTTTCCGCCATGATGACCTGTCTCGATGTATTTTTTTGCATTATCCCATGCACCACCTGCGTTGGACATGAAGATCGCCATCAGTACACCTGTTACAAGAGCACCGGAAAGAAGTCCTCCAAGAGCCTCAACGCCAAGAACAACACCTACGATAACCGGAACAACGACCGCCATGATTCCAGGAAGCATCATCTCGTGAAGAGCTGCTGTTGTGGAGATCGCAACGCATGATTTGTAATCCGGTTTCTCAGTCCCCTTCATGATACCCGGTTTCTCACGGAACTGGCGTCTTACTTCCTCGATCATCTTGTAAGCAGCCTTGGAAACGGATTCCATTGTGAAGGCTGAGAAGAGGAATGTAAGCATACCACCGATAAAGATACCGATCGTAACACGAGGAGCAAGGATATTGATCGCATCCAGATTTACTGCATTCGCATAAGATACAAACAGAGCAAGCGCTGTAAGAGCTGCGGAACCGATCGCGAAGCCTTTACCCATAGCTGCTGTTGTGTTACCTACAGAATCAAGCTTATCTGTGATCTCACGAACTGACTCATCCAGACCTGACATCTCTGCAATACCCCCGGCATTGTCAGCGATGGGTCCATACGCGTCAACGGCAACTGTGATTCCTGTTGTGGAAAGCATACCAACTGCTGCAAGAGCGATTCCGTATAATCCATCCACACCGTATGCTACAAAAATACCAACACAGATCAGCAGGATCGGGAATGCTGTAGATTTCATACCTACTGCGATACCACTGATGATAGTTGTAGCTGCACCTGTCTCAGACTGCTCGCCGATTCCCTGAACCGGTTTGTAATCTGCAGATGTGTAATACTCTGTAATGTTTCCGATGATGACACCGACAACAAGACCTGCGATCACAGCAATGGCTGCCTTCATGTCTCCGAAGAGAGTCTTGCTGAGGATCAGGGACACGATGATAACAAGTGCTGCAGATACATAGCTTCCTCTTGTGAGGGCTTTCTGCGGATTGGAATTATCATCACCTTTTACAAAGAATGTTGCAATGATGGATGCGATCAGTCCACAGCCTGCAATAGCCAGCGGATAGAGAACACCGGAAACTGCTCCGGCTACCGCACCAAGTGTAAGGGCAGATACCAGAGATCCTACATAGGACTCAAAAAGGTCTGCACCCATACCGGCAACATCACCTACGTTATCACCTACGTTATCCGCGATAACAGCCGGATTACGAGGGTCATCCTCCGGGATTCCTGCCTCAACCTTACCTACAAGGTCAGCTCCTACGTCAGCTGCCTTTGTATAGATTCCACCACCAACACGTGCAAACAGTGCGATGGAAGAAGCACCAAGGCTGAATCCAGAAAGTACGTCAACGTTCTTTGTGATGATATACACAACGCTGACACCCAGTGCACCAAGACCTGCAACACACATACCCATAACAGCACCGCCGGAGAATGCAATGGAAAGAGCCTTGTTCATTCCTCCCTCTTTTGCTGCATTTGCTGTTCTTACATTAGCCTTTGTTGCAACGGTCATACCGCAGTATCCTGCGATTGTTGAAAACAGAGCACCTACTACGAAGCAGATTGCTGTTACCCAGCTTCCAACTCCGATTCCGATCAGTACAAAAAGTACGGCTACAAAAATAACCAGGATCTTGTACTCTGCTGTTAAGAAGGCGCGGGCACCTTCTGCGATCGCACCTGCGATCTCCTTCATTCTGTCTGTTCCTGCATCCTGCTTGCTGACCTTCGCTGCAAGGTATGCTGCGAACAGAAGTGCCAGTACTGCTGCCACCGGCACCAAATACATGTAGTTTTCCACTCTTTTTACCTCCGTTCATGTATTGTTAATACTTTATCACATTATTTTGCATATTTCAAATAGAATTTTCACTTAGTTTTTTGTTAATATTGTGATATAATAAAAATTTATATAAATGGGATAAAAATTTTTTATATTATTGCTCGCATTTTTTCAGTTTCAGACAGCTTATATAATAGGAAGTTTTTTATATCTCTATTTGGACAAAATTTCCATTTTTCTTTCCAGAAGATTTTTTTCCAATAATTGTTTTTCTGCATTTTCGAATCCAATTCGTTCTATAGTCTCGGCAAAACGTTCTCCCTTTAATCCCTGGTCCTTAAAAAGCAGGATTGCCTTCTCAATAACATCCAGTGCCTCTTCCTCTGACGTAAAGATCCGGTTCAGGGCCTTTCCATGAGAAATTTTCTTTCCCCAGCGTCCACCGATATAGATCTTGAATCCGTAGGTACCGTCCGGGATGGAATGGAATGGACATTTTCCCACACACCTTCCGCAGTGTCTGCAAAGCTCCTCATCAATGTGCAGTTTCCCGTCAACGACTTTCGCCACTTTGTTTGGACATGCAGCTTCAATGGCACATTTTTTGCAGCCCTTGCATGCCTCGCTGTCAAAGTGCGGGATCCTCTGTCCGATGATCCCCACATCATTCAGATTTGGTTTCACACAGTTATTCGGGCATCCGCCTACTGCGATCTTAAATTTATGCGGCAGTGCAACCTGACGGTAGCCTTTATAGAATCTCCGGAAAATCTCTTCTGAAATTGCATAGGAATCCAGAAGTCCATACTGACAGGTGGTTCCCTTGCAGGATACTACCGGTCGGACCTTTGCTCCTGTTCCTCCTGTCTCCAGACCTTCCTTCGCAATAAATTCCTGAAACTCTTCGATCTTTTCGTAGGGGATTCCCTGGATCTCCACGGAAAGCCTGGTCGTGTAGGTAAGATTTCCGTTGCCGAATTTCTCTGCTGCTTCCGCCATACATCTGTGCTGTGCCGCTGTCACCTTTCCGTTTACAGTGATCACCCGTGCAGAAAATTCATCGGTTCCCCGGTTATTTAAAAAACCCTGCCCCTTCAGTCTTTTCTCTTCCTCTTTGCTTACAGTTAATGCTGACATATTTCCTCCTCCTGGTCTCACCGGCATTCCGATACTTTCCCACGGTATCGTTGCCCTGTATTTTGCAATGTTGAAATCGTTTTCACGTACTTCCTACTATACCACTTGAAGATGTATTTGAGAAATGATATTATTTTATAAAAATGATAGGTTTTACCTATATACCAATTTACAATAAAAGGAGATTCCATATGACCATCCGCCATCTCACTGTTTTTGCGGCCGTTGCGGAACAGGGCTCCATGAGTGCTGCTGCCAAACATCTTTATCTTTCCCAGCCAACAGTCAGTCAGGCCATCCGTGAGCTGGAAGCTCATTATAACGGCCTTCTCTTTGAACGTCTTGGAAAAAAGCTTTATCTCACAGAACGGGGAAAGCTTCTTCTTCCCCATGCCCGTGAAATGATCCGCCAGTTTCAGCAGCTGGAAGAGCTGATGCAGAACCAGGGACAGTCTTCCACCCTGAAGCTTGGCTCCACCCTCACTGTGGGAACCTGCCTGACCCCATCCATTATCCTGGATCTGCAGAAAAAAATCCCGGACCTTGACGTTTACTCCTTTGTCACCAACACGCAAAATATCGAACAGAAGCTTCTGCGTTCTGAGCTGGACGCTGCTGTGGTAGAAGGTGAGATCCATTCCCCGGACCTTGTCGTTCTTCCCATCATCGACGACTGTCTGGTCCTTGCCACCGGAAAAAAGCATCCGTTTTACCGCAGAGGACGCATCCATGTCCAGGAGCTGAACAACCAGAAATTTGCAGTCCGGGAATATGGAAGCGGTACCAGACAGCTTTTTGAGGATTACACCCTTCGCCATGATCTGAAAATCCGGACTGCCTGGGAAGCCAACAGTCCGCAGGCACTGCTGAACGCAGTGCTGTATAACCAAATGCTCTCTGTTATGTCCATACGTCTTATGCATCATGAGATCCGTCACCGTTCAGTCCGGGTCTTCTGCAACGAAGCAGGGGAATGGAACCGGAAATTCAAGCTGGTCTATCACAAGAATAAATTTCTTACCCCTGCTATCTTTGAGCTGGAAAAGATCCTTCACACCTATCAGCAGCTAGAACTGCCCTCTGTCATGGGTGTTCTGGAACAGGAATAAGCAGGGGACTTACCTGATCCAGTAAAAAAACGGCCGCACATATCGCTCTTACGATATGTACAGCCGTTTTTCGTTTTTTTCTCACCCGACAGGGTCGGATCTTTTTTTGAACCGGATATTTAGTTTGATTCGTTGAACACGTTTTTATCCAGTGCACCGTTCTGGTGTGCAACGATGGTTGTGCAGACTGCATCACCGGTAATGTTAACCGCTGTTCTGGTCATATCCAGGATACGGTCAATACCCATGATCAGACCAATTGCCTCAACCGGAAGTCCTACAGAGTTAAATACCATGGTCAGAGTAACAAGACCAACACTTGGTACACCGGCAGTTCCTACGGAAGCAAGGGTTGCAGTTCCGATAACTGTCACATAATCCATCGGACTTAAGTGGATACCAAAAGCCTGTGCCGCAAATACTACGGCAACACCCTGCATGATAGAGGTACCGTCCATGTTGATGGTAGCTCCAAGAGGAATGGTGAATGAAGAAATCTTCTTGGAAACACCCACTTTTTTGGACAGGGTATCAATGGACATCGGGATCGTGGCATTGGATGTAGCTGTTGAGAATGCAAATGCCATAACCGGGAAAAATTTCTTGATGAATTTTATCGGATTCAGTCCTGTGAAGATCTTCAGCAGGATCTGGTATACGCCGAAGCACTGGATTGCCAGTGCAAGGAGAACACCGATCATATATTTTGCCAGTGGGATAAATGCGCTGAAACCGATGTTTGCAAAGGTTCTGCTGATAAGGCAGAATACACCGATCGGTGCAAGTGCCATGATCATCATGGTCATCTCCATCATGATGTCATTGAACTGGCTGAAAAAGTTCGCTACTGTCTCTGCGCGCTCTCCCATTTTCGCAAGGATCACACCCACGATCAGGGCAAATACGATAACCTGAAGCATGGTTCCGCTTGCCAGGGAATTGATCGGATTGTCCGGAATGATATTCAGGATGGTATCCGTAAGAGAGGTCGCCTCCATAGTCTCCACAGAGGAAGCGGAGGACTGAATAGAGCTCATATCGAGTCCCACACCCGGATTGATCAGATTACCTACCGTCAGAGCAACCGAAACAGCCAGAGCTGTAGTTGCCAGATAAAATACCAGTGTTCTCACACCTACGGTTCCAAGCTTCTTGGTATCACCGATGGACATACTTCCGCAGACAAGGGAACAGAATACCAACGGTACAACCAGCATTTTCATCAGACGGATAAATCCCTGTCCGATCACATAAAGGATTCCCTCCACGATCACATCTTTCTTGAAGCTGCTGTCAGGAACCAGGTAACAGAGAATGATTCCCAGTATCGCACCTGCGATCAGCGCCACAAAGATCTTCGTGGTAAGGCCCATTTTCTTTTTCTGCTGTGTTTTCTCTTTTATATTTTTCTCTTTCATTCTAGTCCTCCGCTCTTTCATCCATATATTCTTTCAGCGATGCTTTCCAGTCCGGCATGTCATACACTTCAATAATACGGAGGATAAAATTATCAAGGACAGCATATGGCGGTCTGACAGAAGAAAGATCTGACTGCTCTGTCGGCACGGATCTCAGTTCGATCTCCTTTCCTGCAAGGCGAAGGATCTCGGTTGCAAACTCATAACGGTTGCATACACCGCTGCAGGTTACGTGATAAGTTCCATATTCGTTGGTATCGATAAGATACAGGATCATTCTTGCCAGATCCTTGGCGCTGGTCGGTGATCCGAACTGATCCGAAGCAACGGAAAGCGCCTGGCCTTTTTCTGCTGTCTCCAGCACACGGTTTACAAAATTGTTTCCGCCTTTTCCGTATACCCAGTTGCTTCGGATAATGAAATGTTTGTGTGTAAACTCTTTTACATAGTTCTCTCCGGCTCTCTTGGAACGGCCGTAAACAGTCAGCGGATTGGTATCGTCAAACTCTGTATACGGTTTTTTGCTCTTTCCGTCGAAAACATCATCTGTGGAAAGCTGGACGATCTTTGCCCCGCATTTTCTTGCCACGATGCTTAAGTTTCTTGCTCCCAGTGCGTTGACACGGTATGCATGTTCCGGATTCTTCTCACACTCATCGGTATCTGTGATACCGGTGCAGTTGATGATCACATCCGGACGGTTAATGGAACCGAAGTTGATCACTTCATCTGTGTCTGTGATATCCAGCTCATCAAGATCTGTGTTCAGAGTCTCGATCTGCATTGGATCCAGAACATCATTCAGTGCCCGTCCGATCTGTCCGTTGGCACCTGCGATCCATACTTTTAACATCTTTCTACCTCCCTGGTGTAATATGTGTGATATATAAAATAAAGAGACATTGATTTAGATCAAAACCAATGCCCCTTTAACCTATATACTGTAATATATTTTATCAATATCACAAAAAACTGTCAAGAAAAAAGCCCCTGTTTCCATAAGGTTCCTGCTGCTGATGTTACTGCCCACCAGCAGTATTTCCTCAAGATGTTTTTGTGAACAGAATTTACAGAAATCCTGAGGATCGGGAGTTCCATAACTCCCGATTTTGTATTGTAAATTCTGTCCCATGAATTATAATCTAAACAGGAGATCATCTAAAAACACATACAAAGGAGAAACTTATGAAAAAGCTAAAAAAATTAACATCTCTGCTATTTCTGTTCTGCTGTCTTTGCTTCTGTCTGATCCTGTTTCCACAGACAGCCCGGGCAGGCTCTCTTACGCCAACCGCACAGGACAATCTCAATGTCAGGTTACGCCGTACCTCTGATCTTATTCCTGTTTCTGGCGGATACATGAGGATCTTCCACCAGAAAAATTCTGTCGGCGTTGAATATTACGATAATGATCTGAAGATCAGAAGCAAGCGCAAGATCAACATGGAGCTTCCACTGTGGGGTGGCTTTTATGCCGGATCTGACGGATATTATCTGGTAGAAGGCCAGACAAACAACAAAGAAAACGATTCCGCTGAGGTCATCCGCGTTATCCGCTACGATACAAACTGGAACCGGAACGGTGCAGCAGCAATTACCAGTAACCCGGAGCTTTTTGGCGGTGAGGTCCGCACGCCCTTTGACTATGGCTGTGTGGAAATGACAGAAAGCAACGGCAAACTCTATGTTGTTACCGGTCACGAAGGATATGTGGATCCCTCTGTCGGTCAGGGACATCAGGGCTTCCTTATGGCCGAGATCGACCAGGCAACCATGAAAGGAAAGATCGTTTCCTGCGATCTGTGGCATTCCTTTGCACAGTATATCAAATCACAAGGTTCTTATCTCTACGTACTGGAGCAGAGTGAGGGTTCACGATGTACAAAGCTTTCCAGATACGACAGCACTACACTTGCCTGCACCACCATAGAGCTTTTGCCATACGGAGGCTCACATACTTCTGTGTGGGCACTGGCCTGCTACGCAAGCGTTGACGGCATGGCTGTTTCCTCTGACAGTGTATTATGCGTTGGCACTTCCATCGATCAGTCCAAATATGATAAGGTATCTGAAAACACGCCTCATAACCTTTATCTGTCCGTCACACCAATGTCTGACTTTTCCGAAAAAGCAACCACTACCAGGAAGCTTACCAACTTTACAGGCGGAGGAAAAAGCTTTGCGGGCGTAAAGATCACCAAAATAAATGACAACCGTTTTATGATTTCCTGGGAAGAATACGTCTCCGACGATAACAAGAAAAACTCTTCCGCTAACGATCCGCTCTCTTCCAGCACCCTTCATTATCTTTTTGTGGACGGAAAGGGAAAGAGTCTCAGCAAAGAGTTTACAACAGCTGCTCCGATTTCTGACTGTCAGCCTGTGGTAAAGGATTCCAGGGTCGTTTATTATGCTTCAAACTCCAACACCTTGAACTTTTATTCCATTAATTCCGACAACGGAAAAGCTGACAAAAAAACTTACCATATCGCAGGTGACAACGCAACCTGGAATTTCAAAAACGGTATCCTTACGATCTCCGGCTACGGACCACTTTCTATTTCCACAGAGGAAAACCAACGATACCCGGTCTCTTCAACAAAAGGCTGGTTTATCTTCTCCAACGATTCCTCCTGGAAAGCTATCAAAAACCAGATCAGAAAGGTAATAATAAAGCCCGGGATCACAAGTATTTCCGAAAGGGCCTTTGTTTATCTTCCTGAGCTGAAAGAAGTGGACATCCAGAAAGGGGTCACAAAGATCGGAAAAGAAGCTTTCGCCTACTGTGACAAGCTATCCAGGATCAACATACCTGATACTGTTAAAAGCATTGGAACGGATGCTGTGTGGGGCGGCTACGGGTATGTCAACTCTCATGCATATTTTTGCAAGATCCATGCTCCGTACGGCTCTTACGCAGTTACATATGCCAAGAAAAACAATATCAGCTATGCATGCAATATTTCCGATGCAGCTGTAACAGGGATCAAAAAAACATATACCTATACAGGCTCTGACATAAAGCCCGTTCCAACCGTAACTCTTGGAAAAGCAAAGCTTTCTGGCATCAATGATTATCATGTGACATACCAGAACAATAAAAAAGCAGGAACTGCTACCCTGAAGATCATCGGTGATAACCATTTCTACGGAACCATCACCTTAAATTTCCAGATCACTCCTGCAGCCACACCAAAGCCACAGACTGCAAAAACATTCCGGGATGCTTATAATGTCTACACAGTCAATACCACCGGGACTTCCGTAGCACTAAAGGGACCACGTTCACGCAATACTGTCACTGCAAAGATTCCGGCCACTGTCAAAGCTAACGGAAAAACCTACAAAGTCACAGCCATTGCAGCCAATGCCTTCAAAAACTGTAAAAACCTGAAACAGGTAACGATTTCAGGAAATATCACAAGCATAGGTGCCGGAGCCTTCCAGGGATGCATAAGTCTTCGTACTGTAAAAATCGGTTCCCGAGTTTCTGCGATCGGCACAAAAGCTTTCTGTGACTGTAAGGCCCTTACCTCTGTCACCATACAGACAGGACGTCTTACTTCCAAAAGCTCAGGTAAATATATCTTCACAAGAGCAGGTCAGAATAATTACAAAAAACTGACTGTAAAGGTTCCGGCAAGCAGACTTTCCTCTTACAAAAAGCTGTTTCAGAGCCAGGGTCTGTCCACACAGGCTAGGGTTATCAAATAGTCAGGATCGTACCTTGCATTTCCACGCCCCTTATGCTATACTCAGTTTCGCTGCAAAAGCCCGCAAAAACCAAGGTCGTACAGGGCTTACAAGGCGGTCACCGCCTATAAATGTGCCGAGTGTTCGTGACCTTCCACTCGTAAAACAAAACTAAAGGAGAATAAAAAACATGAAAAACAAAGGTACTCATTTTCTGGTACAGGGAGCTGCCATTGCAGCTGTATATGTTGTCCTGACACTGGTATTCGCGCCACTTAGCTTCGGTGAAGTTCAGATCCGGTTTTCCGAGGCGCTGACCGTGCTTCCGTTCTTCACACCGGCTGCCATCCCGGGACTGTTTGTGGGATGTATCATTGCCAATCTTCTTGGCGGTGCGATTCCGGTTGACATCATTTTCGGAAGCATTGCCACACTTATCGGTGCATTCTTTACCTACAAGCTTCGCAATACAGGCAAATGGACAGCCCCGATCCCGCCGATCGTTTCCAACATTGTGATCGTTCCTCTTGTGCTTCGTTACGGATATGGCATTAACCTTCCTATCCCGTTTATGATGCTCACAGTAGGAGCCGGCGAATTTATCTCAGCCGGTGTGATCGGTATGATCCTTCTTGGAGCACTTTCCAAATACAAAAATGTACTTTTTCATAAAAAAGCAGCAGTCTGACTAAATCTGCTGCCCACAAAAAGGAGCCATGAGAAAACAGCAGCATTTCTCATGGCTCTCTTTTATTTTTTCTCTGCGGATTCCTGCAGACTGCGCAGGATCCTCTTTTCCATTCTGGATACCTGTACCTGGGATACGCCAAGCTCATGGGCGATCTCCATCTGGGTCATGTTCTGAAAATACCGCATATAGATCAGCCTCCGCTCCTTTGCCTCCAGAGTTCCCAGTATCTCTTCCAGAAAAATCCTGTCCAGTACTTTTTCCTGCCGGTTTTCTTTTTCCGGAAGCTTGTCCATCAGAGAAATCTCCGTTCCCTCACCCTGATAGATCGTTTTGTGAAGAGATTCCACCTCTGCACCGGATTCCATGGTCATTACCAGTTCTTCTATGGAAATTCCCATTTCCTCTGCCATTTCTCCCGTCGTAGGTTCCCGCTCCAGCCGGCGTGTCAGTGCTTCTCTCACCTGATAGATCCTGTAATGGTTTTCCTTCAGAGAACGGCTTACCTTCAGTATCCCGTCGTCCCTGAGATAACGTTTGATCTCTCCGATGATCATGGGAACGGCATAGGTGGAAAATTTCACATCATAGGACATGTCAAACTTATCCACAGCTTTCAGAAGTCCGATGCTGCCGATCTGGAACAGATCCTCCATCTCCACCCCTCGTCCCAGAAAACGCTTTGCCACACTGTATATCAGTCCTGTATTTTCCTCAAACAAAAGATCTCTTGCCGCTTTATCCCCCTGGTGTGCACGCCCGATGAGGACAAGAGTACGATCCATAGTTACCTCCTGATGATCTTTTTCATGTGCACTGTAGTTCCACGGCCAACCTCCGATTCCACCTGAAGCTCATCCATAAACGCCTCCATGAATGTAAACCCCATACCGGAGCGGTCTTTATCAGCCTTTGTGGTAAACAGAGGCTCCATGGCTTTTTTGATATCCGGGATCCCGGCTCCGTGATCTGTCACATCTACCTGAAGCTCCTGCCCCCGGAGACGACATTCTACACGGATCTTATGTATCTCTCCTTCATACCCGTGTATGATGCAGTTGGTCACTGCCTCCGATACTGCGGTCTTCAGATCCGAAATTTCCTCCAGCGTAGGATTCAGCTGTGTGCAGAATGAAGCCACAGCAACTCTTGCCAGTGCTTCATTTACCGGTCTGCTGTCAAAAATGATCGTCATTTCATTTGTGTTTTCCATCATAAACACCCTCCTGTTCACCTGCCGATTTTTTAATTCCACAGATTTCAATATATTTTCCCACTCCGGATAGCCGCAGAAGCTTTGCAATATGACTGTTCACATTGACAACCTGCACACATTTCCCCCTCATGCCAAGTGCCCGGTACCTACCCATCAGCAGACCGATCCCGGAACTGTCCATAAAAACGGTCTCTGAGAAATCAAAAATCATATTTTTTATATAGTTATGTCCAATAATCCGGTCTGAATCTCTCCGAATCTCATCAGAAGCCGGATGATCCAGTTCCGCCGGAAGATGTACAGTCAGCACGGTTCCGGATTTTTCAAAACCTGATGTCATTCTATCATTCCCCCATTTTTGATTTTTTATTCCATTTTTCATGACCAAAGGGTAAAAAAAGAGGAATGCGCCAACGCACATTCCCCTTATCCGAGGTTTCTCCTCTGTATGAGTTATGATCTTTTTTATTCTGTATAACCTCCATCGTAAGAGGAATCCTCATATCCTCCGTCAATGTAGCTGCTGTCTTCTCCGGAATCTCCGTCAGAGCTCTGTGCATCTTCTCCCGCTGAAGCTGCGGCATCCGCTCCAGCTTCAGCCGTTCCATCTGTGCTGCTGTCAGCACTGGACGTTCCACCAGAAGCTCCGCTCTCGATCCCGCTTACACCGGTCTTTCCGCTGATAGTACTGTAAATCCCCTTTGCAGAATCTGACAGTGTATCCACATATACCTTCTGTAGTTCCAGCGCCGCTGTATCCAGATCCTCCTGCTGCATGGCAGTATATGCATTAAACAAAGCCTCATAGCTCTGACTGCGTTTCTGCTCTTCCTCTGCCTGCTTGGCAACTGCATCTGCCGTATCACTGGACTGGGCAGCTTCTCCCTGAGCTTTGGTAAGCTCCACGCTCTGGCTGGAAAGAGAATCACTGTACTGTATGATCTGCTGATTGGCCTGCCTGTAAATATCCTGTTTCACAGCCGGCAGCACAAGGAGCCAGAATGCTGCCGCCCCTGCCGCAAATCCAAGTACCGTGGTAAAGAAAAGTGATATCTTTGATCTTTCTTTATAAGACGACGGCCTTACAACGATTTCTCCTGAAATATTATCATTCTCATTTTTTTCATTTCCAAACAAGCCCTTACGCCGTTTTTCCATCTTTGTGGTAACACCCGTCTGCTCGTCAACTTCACGCAGGAAACGAAGTGTGGTGGTATTGGTCTTGTCGATCCTGGCTGCTTTTTTCAGGGTTCTTCTCGCCTTATTCCACTCCTGATTCTTCATCTGGATCAGAGCAAGAAGATGATACCCCTTGATCAGCTTGGGATTCTGGGACAGGATCTTTTTCAGGCGGATGGCCGCCATATCCTCATGGCCTTCCCTACACATGGCGAGGGCATTGTTATATTTCTTGATGCTTTCGTTGATTGTTTCCAGTTTGTTCTGGTTTGCCTGAAGCCTGGCAATATATTCTGAAGCCAGATTTCGGTTCTTCTGGATATTCTTGCTGATGACCCACTCACTCAGTGCGGCAACCACCTCACCGGTCTCAAAATATACAAGACCAAGAAGATTTCTTGCACGGATATTCCGTTTGTCATAAGCAAGACTTTGCTTCAGACAGCTGATCGCCCCGGACAGATCCCGGATGCTGGCTTTTTCCAGCCCCTGATTATAATAAAGCTTGGAAAGATAATCCACCTTCTTCTGGATCAGTACATTGGCTCCACAATGCGGACAATAATCCAGATCTGTATCCGTCAGGAACGCTCCACAGTTTATGCAGTTCATCCACTTCTCCTTATCTTACACGTCTGTTGCTCTTGACCTCACGCAGCATCTCCTGGAGTACATCCATGATATCTGTGATCTCCCGGTCATAAATGACACCTTCTACATCTGCCACATCCAGACATGGTTCAAATTTCTTCAGTTCCTCTTCGTAATCGATCATAATTTTTTCCTCCTGATCACAGCCTTGATCTCACCGACCAGATAAAGGGATCCTACACAGAACAGCATTCCATCCTCACCTTTTTCCTTTACTGCCCGTTCAAAAGCTGCTGGAACATCCTCTATTGCTTCCACTTCCGGTACTCCGTCTTCACGGAAGATCTCCGCAAGCTCTTCTACCGGAACTTTGCGGTATCCGCCTACCTGTGTGACGATCACATGTCGAAAACGGATCCTGCTACAGATCGTGCGGATCATATCCGTATAGTCCTTGTCATCCACTGCGGAAAACAGCAGAGTCAGAGGAAATTCCTTCTGGAAATGTTCTGCTGTCTCTACAAACTTCTCAACACCGTCTTCGTTATGTGCGCCATCTACGATCACACCCGGAAGAACCGTTTCCATCCTTCCCTGCCAGCGTGTTTTTGCCATACCAGCCTTCAGAGCCTCCAGAGATACCGGAATCTGATCTTCCAATACCTGAATGGTTTTCACCGCAAGAGCTGCATTCATAACCTGATAACGGGCGATAAACGGTATATCAAATACGGTATCACCATATGTCTCGTCCTTAAGAGAAAATCGGATTCCGTCCTTTGTGATCTTATGGATCTCTGTGTCTTCCCGTTTCAGCTCATAATATGGACATCCCAGCTTCTCTGCATGCTCACGCATCACTACGGCCGCATCCGGATCATTTCCATCGTAGATCACCGGAACACCCGGCACCATGATCCCTGCCTTCTCTCCTGCGATCTCGGAAACTGTATTTCCAAGATACTGCATATGATCGAGGCTGATGGATGTGATCACACAGGCTGCCGGATCCTCCACAGCAGTGGTTGCATCCAGACGTCCGCCAAGACCGGTCTCCAGTGTTACATAATCCACGCCGGCTTCTGCAAAGATCACCATTCCCATCAGAAGGAGTGTCTCAAAATAGGTGGGATGATAGCTTCCCTCAGCAACCAGCTCATCGGAAAGCTTTTTAACTTTTTCAAAAGCACGAAGGAAAGTATCGTCATCGATCACTTCCTCGTTGATCTGAAAACGCTCGTTGATCTCCACCAGATGAGGAGATGTAAAAAGTCCGCAGGAATATCCTGCTTCCCGAAGGACCGATGTGATAAAAGCACAGGTACTTCCCTTTCCGTTGGTTCCTGCCACATGGATCACACGGAATTTCCTCTGCGGATCTCCAAGTCTTCTTAAGCATTCTCTGGTATGGTCCAGGCTGTTCTTAGTAGTAAATCTCGGTATATCTTCAATATACGCAACTGCTTCTTCGTAATTCATAAAAAAAACCATCACTTATCTATAATGTATTCGTAAAGAACTTTTGGGGAGAAAAGCTTCTCCCCTCCTGTTCGTTACGATACCATTATATAATAGTGGTGGAAGATGTCCAGTCCTAATCGTAATATTTTATCCGACATTTTTTGTATCGGAGTATCTTTTCTATGCCATTTACTGGTTGTCTGTACTGTTTTCTTCACCGGAATCTTCTGTGGATTCCGTTTCTGACGCTGTATCCGTTTCCTCCATTGACCCTGTATCAGAACTGCTCTTTTCACTGTCAAGCTTCCACTTGCTGTCAGCGAGCAGCGCATAGACCGCCCGGTCATGGCTCTTTGTCATGGCCTTTCTTGTGGAACTGTTGCTTCGCTGCACTACCGAGAGCCGGTCAAAATCATCCAGTTCCTTTCCGGTAATGATCAGCTTGGTAGGATTCACGTAAACCGTATCATACCATTCTCCGTTGATCTTCACCTGGCTGGACGGCGTAAAGTTTGTCCCCTGGATATAATAGGTGTGATCCGTCTCAGACACAACCTGAATGGAATCCAGCGTGGTATCATAGATTCCCATACGCATCTTTGTCCGCTCAAAAGGATTCGCTCCGTCATATGTATACTGCTTTCCGTAGAGAAGATCGTACTGCAGGGTCTCCAGATCCACCTGATAATTTTTGGTGTTTCTTCTTGCCTGATGATACTTGAAAACATTTCCCTCATGGATACCTACACGATCCATAACCTCTGCTGCCATCTGGTATGCCGCAAGATTTTCTTTCTTTTTCTTAAGTCCGAAATTATCCCACATCACATACTCTGTCTGGAACAGATATTTATTCTCCACATCCTCCACGGTCAGTCCCATGGTCGGCAGATGATCACCATACATGACCAGTACCACATCTTCCGGATAATCTGCCAGCCTGTCAGTCAGCTCTTTGACAAAATTATCCATCTCATGGATCTGATTTACATAATACTCCCACTTATTATTCAGCTCGTCAGTAGGTGCCCCGGAAACTGTGATCTCCGGATTTTCCAGTACCGGTTCTGAAGGATAATCTCCATGTCCCTGCACGGAAATAGTATATACATAATCAGGTCCTTCTGTGGAATCCAGACACTTGACGATCTCATCGGTGAGGACACTGTCCTTGGTCCAGCCCAACGGGTTCTTCTGATTTTCATCCTTCATGTACTCTGCCGAAGTGAAGGTATCAAATCCCAGATTCGGAAAAATGCTTCTTCTTCCGTAGAAATTCGCCTCATTGTTATGTACTGCATGAGCAGTATAGCCCAGATTCTTCAGAACATACGGTGCGCTCTCACAGGTAGTTTCCTTAAGGATACTCTTGTACGGATATTCACCCGGTCCAAAATAATGAAGGCTCATTCCGGTAATGGATTCAAACTCAGTATTTGCGGTTCCAGCTCCTACGGAAGGTACCTTATAATATCCGGAGGAATACTCCTTCATCAGCTTTCTGAAATTCGGAATAGGATCTTCTGACAGCTCCAGATAATTTACCAGCGTAGGATCAAAAAAGGACTCCAGCTGCAAAAACAGAATATTCGGATGACTGCCTTCTTTCGTTTCCGGAAGATTTTCTTCCGACTTCTCGATCCTTTTGATCTCGCTTTTGGAATAGTCTCTCGGGGCACTGATTCCAGTATTAAAGATCGTCGTTGCCAGACAGTAGGGATATCCGTAATCCTCATAAGCTATGGCAATATTTCCAAAATAATTGGAAAGAACTCTTTTTTCCAGAGCAAGCTGTGTGATTCCTCCAAATGCAAGAACCCCGACCAGGACCAGCGGAATATTTACCTTATATTTCAGCTTGCCTCTGTACTTCGGCGATCTTATCAGGATGATCAGAAGAATCAGAACTGCAATCCCCAGAAGAACTGCACCTATGGTCATCTGGGTATGGGTCAGATATTTTTTTGCAATACTGAGACCATCTGTCAGATTCTTCACATCCGGTCCTGTAAACGGTGTGACACGGTTGAGAAGAAGCACACCGTTTACGATTCCCAGAAACAGCCATAAGCTACCCACAAAGATACGCCAGAAAATTCTCTTTCGGAAGAGATAAACAATCAGCATCGTTGTAAAGATAAACGCTGCATTATAAGCAAATACAAGCGGCTTTGTGGTCATGTAGGTCCACGCCTCTGTGAACGAGTGCCTGCATATGGCCTCGATCACAAAGTACAGGACTGCACAGCCCAGAGCCTGAAGTATCAGCGAAATCTTATTGAAAAAGTTACACCACTTCATTAAAACACTCCTTCGTTATTTCACCATCTGTGTTAACTGCAGGTTCACTTTCTCTTTCATCTCTTTGTATTTCTCAAGTTTCTCCTTCTCTGCCTCTACCTTGGCTGCTGGTGCCTTGTTCACAAAATTCGGATTGTTCAGCATTCCCTCGCAGCGTGCGATCTCTTTTGTAAGACGCTCCTGCTCTTTTGTGAGACGTTCGATCTCTTTTTCACGGTCGATCAGATCCTCCAGCGGCAGATAAACCACACCGTCTGCCACAACGATGGATACCGCATCCTCACCGATTCCGTTCTTATCCTGCTGTACGTGGATCTCTTTTGCAAACGCAAGGTTTGTAAAGGATTTCTTGCAGGACTCAAAACGTGCACAGCACTCTGCATCCTTGCCTACGATGTAGATATTGGTCTTTCTGTTCTGCGGTACGTTCATCTCGTTTCTGGTGTTACGGATTCCACGTACAACCTCCTGGAAGCTTGAAACTGCTTTCTCAGCATCTGCAAAATCCATCTCGTCTCTGTATACCGGCCAGTCGGAGATCATGATGGACTCTTCCTCCGGAAGCAGTGTGCAGTAGATCTCTTCTGTGATAAACGGCATGAACGGATGAAGAAGCTTCAGTCCCTGTGTCAGCGCAGTGCGGAGTGTCCACAGTGCATCGTTTGCTGCTGCCGGGTTTTCCTCTGCCTTCCACAGTCTTACCTTTGCCATCTCGATATACCAGTCACAGAGCTCATCCCACAGGAAATCATAGACCTTCTGTACGGCAATTCCAAGCTCATATTTATCCATATTCTCAGTAACATCACGGATCACTGTGTTCAGTCTGGAAAGGATCCATTTATCCTCGTTGCACAGTGCGTTCAGGTCTTCCGGCGCTGTTACTGTCTTGCCCTCCAGGTTCATCATAATGAAACGGGAAGCATTCCAGATCTTATTTGCAAAGTTACGGCTGGATTCTACACGCTCCCAGTAGAAACGCATATCATTTCCAGGTGCATTACCTGTCATCAGTGTCAGACGAAGGGCATCTGCGCCGTATTTGTCGATAACCTCCAGCGGATCGATACCGTTTCCAAGAGACTTACTCATCTTACGTCCCTGTGAGTCACGTACCAGACCGTGGATCAGTACATGGTGGAACGGTGTCTCACCGGTCTGCTCCAGTGCGGAGAATACCATACGGATAACCCAGAAGAAGATGATATCATATCCGGTTACCAGAACATCTGTAGGATAGAAATACTCAAGCTCCGGTGTCTTATCCGGCCATCCAAGTGTGGAGAACGGCCACAGTGCGGAACTGAACCAGGTATCCAGAGTGTCTTCATCCTGATGCATATGTGTGCATCCGCATTTCGGGCATTTCTCCGGCATCTCTCTTCCAACCACCATCTCACCGCACTCATCGCAGTAATAAGCCGGAATCCTGTGTCCCCACCAAAGCTGACGGGAAATACACCAGTCACGGATATTCTCCAGCCAGTGCAGGTAAGTCTTGTCAAAACGTGCCGGAACAAACTGAAGGTTTCCGTCGTCCAGAGTTTTGATAGCAGCTTTTGCCATTTCGTCCATTTTTACAAACCACTGTGGTTTGATCATCGGCTCTACCGTTGTACCGCAGCGGTCATGGGTACCAACACTGTGGCTGTGCGGAACAACCTTTACAAGAAGTCCCTGCTCCTTCAGGTCCTCTACCATGGCCTTACGTGCCTCGTAACGGTCCATACCTGCATATTTTCCGCCAAGACTGTTGATGGTGGCATCATCATTTAAGATGTTGATCTCCTCAAGGTTATGACGGCGTCCAACCTCAAAGTCGTTGGGGTCGTGTGCCGGTGTGATCTTAACGCAGCCTGTTCCGAATTCCTTGTCAACATACTCATCGGCAATAACCGGGATCTCTCTGTCTGTAAGAGGAAGCTTCAGCATCTTTCCTACAAGGTCTTTATATCTTTCATCCTCCGGGTTTACAGCAACTGCTGTATCGCCGAGAAGTGTCTCCGGACGAGTGGTCGCGATCTCAACAAAACGTCCTTCCTCACCTACGATGGGATAATTGATGTGCCAGAAAAATCCGTCCTGGTCCTCATGTACAACCTCTGCATCAGAAATAGAGGTCTGGCATACCGGACACCAGTTGATGATCCTGGAGCCTTTGTAGATATAGCCTTTCTCATAAAGGCGGATAAATACTTCCTGAACAGCCTTGGAGCAGCCCTCATCCATGGTAAAGCGCTCACGCTCCCAGTCTGCAGATGCTCCCAGCTTTTTCAGCTGATTGATGATCTTTCCGCCGTACTCCTCTTTCCATGCCCAGGCATGTTTCATAAATTCGTCACGGCCGATCTCGTTCTTGTCAATCCCTTCCTTACGAAGCTTCTCTGTTACCTTAACCTCTGTAGCGATGGCTGCATGGTCAGTTCCCGGCTGCCAGAGAGCCTCATAGCCCTGCATTCTTTTGAAACGGATCAGGATATCCTGCATGGTCTCATCCAGTGCATGTCCCATATGCAGCTGTCCGGTTACATTGGGCGGCGGCATTACAATTGTAAAAGGTTTTTTGTCCGGATTAACTTTTGCATGGAAGTATCCGTTATCCATCCATTTTTTGTACAGACGATCCTCAATACCCTTGGGATCATAAGTCTTTGCAAGTTCTTTACTCATGTTTTCCTCCTGAATCTTTCTGATTATAGGAACCTTAAAATGCTCCTGTTCTCTGCAAGAAAAAACACGCCCTCCACACAAAAGCCAATAACTAATGTGCGAAGGGCGATCATTCTCGCGGTACCACCTTCATTATCCGGAAAAAACATCTGTTATTCCCGTCTATCTCTTGTCCCTTAACGCGGGGTACGTGAAAACCTACACAGCAGCATCTGCATCTGTTCTGCATTTCTGCTTTCAGTTTCCCGGCTCCTAAGCTACCTTCTGCAGTCCTCCATCTGAAAATGCCTTTCAGCCTGCGCTTCTCTTGCGTCTGTGCATTTCTCTCTGTCAGCGTAGATCTGCATACTCCTCTTATTCAACGCCTTTGCCATGTTCCTACTATAATGAAATTTTCTTTTTTTGTCAAGACAGAGGCCTTATTTCAAAAGTAAAAATCAAAATAAAACAGAATATCTCCACCGGTTATTTTTTCCAATGGAGATATTTTTTTATCTATCTTTCTTTTATTGTTTTGTACTCCTTCTCAATGCCTGCGATCAGTGTTTTCATTGTATATTCCAGAATTTCATTTCCGAATGCTTCCGATGATTCTCGGACCGGATGACGTCCTGCAATACCGATCAGATTACTCTCATCTTCTTTTACCTGTCCAAAGTCAACCAGTTCCGGCCGAACAGCCATTACAATAGAGGTCTCATTTGCTCCGGCATGATCATTCTGATATTTCAGTCTCTCATCATCCGCATAGGTCCATGCTGTCATAATGCACAGTCCGTATTTTTCTTCTGCCTCTTCCTTCATTTCCTGAAATGCATTTGTTGACGGACCGTGTCCATGTCCCACAACGATGCGGACTCCTGCTCTGGAAAGCTGTGCAAAAATACTGCGCAGCAGATCCTGAAACAGTCCCTTTTCCATCCAGTAAGCACTGCCCTTCATCTGCTGGGCACAATAGATATTCAGTGCGCCCTCTGTATTGATATCCATTCCATAAAATACAGTTCCCCGATCATCAAATAAACGGTCAGGTCCCATGAACAGCATCGGAAGCACTACACCACCGACCTTTTCTGCCACCCGGACAAACAGTTCTTTTGACTGGATCCCGTCAGCTCCAAGAGGCATATGCGGACCATGCCATTCCAGTGTGCCAAGTGGCAGATAGGCAACCGGCATCTCCTTTATCCTCTGTACACATTCTTCCGGAAGTAATTCCTCGTATAATACTTTTTTCATGCTCGTCTCCTCCTCATATAATCAAGTGTTTTTTATTGAAAATTCAAGTTTTTTCAACCTTTATATCTCAGTGAACAAGCCAAAGCTATAAGCATTTCGATATATCAAGTACTGAAATAGTGGTTAGAAGGTATACGAAATAAAACGTCATTGATTTCCGCTTTACTGGCCTTGTGTATACCCATCCCTCTATGGCAGCTAACCTCCTATATCCACCAGGATCATCTCTGTCTCCAGAGGTCCTAACTTGTCGGGTAGAAACACCTATTACTAAGTATATCCCCCACAGATCCGTACGTGCCCAATTCAGGCATACGGCTCTTCACGACACTTATGCCTCAGATTATCCATATAGGCTCACATAAATACGTGGTCTTACTATAGGATGCTCCTTCAAAAACTGATTGAATCCATCCCATGTATAACTTTTCCTCTGACTATGCCTATTCATCCAAAAATAAAGAATCTGAATAACTCTCTTACGGAAGTTATCCATCATTTGATAGTTATCACTTATTCCATAATAATGTTAATACCCGATTAAAATCTGATTTACTTTTGCAAGAATATATTTCTTCTTTTCAAATCTCATGTGTCAGCTATGCTCCTTAACGGGGTCATATGCCCCATGGTGACTATTTCTGCCGACTACTGGCTCATTCTTTGTATTGTTGATTACTGACTTGCTTCCTGTACCAGCACTGTGATCAGTGGACGTTATCTGTTACATTCTGCTTGATTCAGTGGCTGCCCAGATGACAGCCTCTACTATAGTTACTTTTTTCTTACGCTACTTGCAGATAAGCTGCCGGTCTCCTGATATCACTGACCAGCTTTTGGGGGTCATAAGCCACACCTTTTGTCAGCATCGCATAAAAGTCACGTATCAGCTTGGCCGCAACCGCCATAAGTGACTGCATCTTCTTTAATGGATTCAGTTTTCTGGTTGTGTAATAATTATGGAGTTCTCTGAACTCCGGATTCTTCGCTACAAGCGACATTGCAACCTCAAAGAGCAGGTATCTGAGTCTCTTTCGGCCCCGTCTGCTTATTGTTGTCTCGCCCTTGTGCTTTCCTGAACTATTTTCAACCAATGCCAATCCTGCAAGCTTCTGCAGTTCCTTCGGATTGCTGAAGCGGCTAATATCACCTACTTCTGCAAGGAACCCTGACACTGTCCTGATTCCCACACCTTTGATCCCTAACAGCTTTTCAGCCATCGGAATCTGTTTTACCAGTTCTTCAATTAGAACCATAACTTCCTGCAGACGTGTATTTCTGGATTCATAGTCCTCCAGAAGCATTCGGATCTCCATTCTTGCAGATACTGCTCCTTCTTTGCTTCCAACGCTGTGCTCTGCAGCTTCTATCAGAGTCTTCGCCCTCGCTTAGCGGTATCTTCCTTGACGGTATCTTCTTTAGCGGTGTCTCCTCCAGAATTGCCAGCATTTCCGGCTGTTCCGCATCCTACAAGAGTCAGCAGTGACATTGATGCCGCAATACCGGCGGCAATTAATTTTTCGCTTTCATATTTTTCCTCCTATTTTTCATAATGACCAGGAATTCCCACACTGTCACGGATCTGCAGCAGATATTCATTTTCCTTTTCATCACATGGTCTCTCGGCTCCATCCTGTAGATACAGCATGCCGTTTATGATACTTTTTGCCTGATATTCTACCGGCTGACTGATCGTAGACAGTGAAGGCGTTATGCGTTCCGCAAACGGAATACCGTCAAACGAAACTACAGATACGTCCTCCGGAATTCTGTAACCATGCTTCATGATCCAGGACATTACCTCTATCGCAACTTCATCGCTGTAACAAAACAATGCCGTTGGCAGCTTTTGAGGTACAAATATCTTCTCTATCACAGAAATCAGACTGCTTTTTTCATAGTCTCCATGGATCTGACCGATCAGGGATTCTTCTTGATCCAGCTGCATCTGCCTTACAGCTCTTAAAAATCCCCGTTTCCTTGCAATAAGGAAGCTGTCGTCCATTTCGTCAATGCAAAAGATGCCCCCTATCCTTCTGTGGCCAAGCTGGGCAAGATAGCATATGGTCTCATAGACAGAGCTTTCATTTTTTTCCATGATATTCAAACGCATTTCCGGTGACTGCATATGACAGACTTTAATCCTAAAATTTTCTTTTATATACGCTTCCTCTTCCCGTGAGAGCAGAAAAAGGCTAAAGCAGACTTCGATTCCTCTGATCTCCAGTTCTCTTAATGCTTCCAGTTTTTCCTCAAATCCTGAATTGCAATAACGGATAATACAGCCATATCCCATCTTACATGCAAACTCATTCAGATACCGAAACAACAGAAGCTGATACTGATTAATGTAGTTTGTCATTATAAAGCCGAACAGTTTTGACTTCTTACCAGCCAGATACTGTGCGTGAACGCTGGGATTATAATTGTACTTTCTGATGGTATCTACCACTCTTTTCTGCAGCTTCTCGCTGACTGGTTTGGAACGGTTGATAACACGGGAAACTGTAGCGATCGAACACCCGCTTTTTTTCGCGATAAATTTAATATCTATATTTGCCATATTTAAAATTCCTCCGGAAGAATTCTATGGTTACATTTTATAGGAAAACGTTTACATTTCAATTGTGAAATACTTACAAAATTAGCTTCAGGCAGATCATGGTCATCCCAGTCTTTCAGGATATTCATTACAAAACTGCCTGCATACAGGGAAATATGTAAAATTCCTGTATGCAGGCAGTCTTATCATTTCATTATTTTATTCCACGCTCTTCAGTGACTCTACCATATTGATCTTTTTCAGCTTAAAATGCATCACCATATTTACAAACATGGAGAATCCGAAGGTAATGAGCCCACTGTAGACAAAGCTTATTGGCTTGATATTTCTTCCGAACATCACCGCATCTACCTCAACGGTTGTGATCACATACCGGTGGAGGAAGATTCCGAACACTGCGCCTGCCAGAATCCCTATGAAGGACAGCAGGATATTTTCCCGGAATACATACTGGGAAACTTCGCCATCATAAAATCCCAGGACCTTCAATGTTGCAAGCTCTCTCTGACGCTCTGTGATATTGATGTTGTTCAGATTATACAGTACCACAAATGCCAGCATTCCGGCAGAAATAATCAGGACCCAGATCACCGCTCCGAGGGATCCCAGCATTCGCTCTACCTGACCTGCTGTGCTGCTTGTATAGCTGATACTTAAAGCTGCCGGATATTTCAGGATTGCATTTCCAAGAGTTTCCAGATCACTCTCTGCATCCTCTTTCATAGTATATACTGTACTTGAATATTCCGGTTTCTCTCCGAATGTTTTTTCATAACAGGGTGGGGTCATGTAAACGTAATGTCCCATATAGTTCTCCGTGACAGCAGTGATCTTTACTTTATATTTTCTGTTGTCTTTCTCCAGGGTAATCTCGTCTCCTGTTTTCACACCGATAAGAGAAGCCGTTTTTTCACAGATCACCGCTCCATCATCGGTAAGCTCATACTGCTCGTGGGACTTTCTGTCACGTAATGTTACATCCTCTTTAAAATTTTCCGTATTTTCCGGAACATACACATAGATACTGACACTTCCCTTTTCTTTTGGTGCCGTCATCTTGGTGAGCTGCACACGGGTATAGTGATCGATCTCGCTGTTTCCGTCCAGGAATTTCAGAAGATCCTTTTCCTGGCTGTCTGTGGCATCCTCATCATTGATCACCATGGCATCATAGTGCTGGATCTGGTCATATTGGAGAATTGCAATATCCATAATGGAATCATAAAGTCCGAATCCTACAAGCATCAGTCCCATGCTTCCTGCAATTCCGAAAATGGTCATAAAAAGACGCTTTTTATAACGGAAAAGATTTCGCATGGATGATTTCCAGGAAAAGCTCAGATGCTTCCAGATAAAGCTAATCCGTTCAATAAGGATCCGTTTTCCTTCTTTCGGTGCAGGCGGACGCATCAGAGATGCCGGTGTTTCTGCCAGGGTCTTTGCGCAGGAAAACAGTGTAGCGCCCATAGTACAGATCACCGCTGCCCCGGAAGCGATCAGTGCATATTGTAACTCATAATCCAGCTGCATGTGATCGCCAATATTCCAGTACATGATTCCATACGCCTGGATAATGATAAACGGAAGAACCTTTTCTCCGAAAAGTACTCCTGCGATACTTCCACCTACTGTAGCCAGAAATGCGTAGCTGAGATACTTGGATGCAATGGATGCTTTTCCGTATCCCAGCGCTTTCATGGTTCCGATCTGGGTTCGCTGTTCCTCCACCATTCGTGTCATCGTGGTAAGACTGATCAGAGCCGCTACAAGGAAGAATATCATCGGGAAAACCTTTCCGATGTTTTTCAGTCGCTCTGCGTTATCACCAAAATCCGAATATTCTGGAAGGTCATTGCGGTCCGTGACGATCCACTCCGGTGTTTCAATATCATCCACCTCTTTCTGGGCATCCTCGATCTTCTGCTGGGCTTCCGCAATTTTGTCATCGGCTTCTTTTTTGCCGTCCTGATATTCTTTCTTTCCATCGGAAAGCTTCTTTTTGGCGTCCTCCAGGTCTTTTTTGGCGTCTTTTAATTTCTGTTCATTTTCCCGGATCTCTTTTTCACCATCCAGGAGCTTCTGTTCATTTGCATCCAGTTCTGCCTGACTGCTGGTAAGCTTTTCTGTGTTGGCCTGGATCTCTGCCTGACCGGCATTTAACTGGGCCTGTTTTTCCTCCAGCTGCTGCCGCCCTGAGCTGAGCTGGGCTCTGGCCGAATCCAGCTGACTCTGGCCATCATCCAGAGTTGCCTGGTTTACCGCAATTTCTTCTTTTGCCGCGGAAAGCTCTGCTTTCTTTGTTTCCAGTTCTTTTTTCCCTTTATCCAGTTCTTCCTGGCCTTCGTTCAGCTGTGCCTCTGTCCTGGAAAGTGTCTCTTCCTGTTCTTTGATCTGGCTGAAGCCCTCATTGATCTGACCTAGGCTGCTCTCCAGTTCAGCTCTTGTCTGGGCCAGCTCTGATTTTTTTGCAGTAAGCTCTGCCTGCGCCCCGTCGATCTGGGCCTGACCGGCATTTATCTGTTCTTCCATTGCACTGATCTGACCATTTAAAGTCTGGATCTGCGTGGAAAGCTCCGCCAGCTCTTCCTCGGTTTTTCCTGCTTCCACACCGGCGTCATACTGCGCCTGCAGCTCCGCCGCCTGACTGCTTAATGCCTCTTTCTGGCTGGTCAATTCATCCAGCTGTGCCTGCTGCCCGGAAAGGGCTTCTTCACTGGAACTGATCTGGGATTCGCCCTCGGAAACCTGTACAAGTCCTGCCTCACACTGTTCTTTCTGACCGGTGAGAGCAGTCTTTGTTTCTTTGATCGTATTCTTTCCCGTTTCCAACTGTTCTCTTCCACTGTCAAGCTCAGCCTGTTTGCTTTCCAGTGTTTTTTCCGCTTCCCGGAGCTGGACCTCACCGTCACTTACCTGCTGTTTTGCGGCATTCAGCTGTTCATATCCGGCAGTCAGCTCTGCCTGCTTCTCATTTATCTGTGCTTCGGAGTCGGCAAGCTGGGATCTGGCAGTATTTAACTGGGACAGACCGTCTTCCACCTGCTGTTTTGCGCTGTTAAGCTGAGACCATCCATCTTCAATCTGCTTTCTTCCGTCAGCAAGCTGCTGTTTTCCATCGGTCAGCTCCTTTTTTGCATCACTGAGCTGCTGTTTTCCATCTTCGTACTCTTTTTTTCCATCCTCATACTTCTTCTGCCCATCATCCAGCTTTTTCTTCGCGTCGCCAAGTTTTTCCTCTGATTCCTTCTTTCCGTCCTCAAGCTCTTTTCTGGCATCATCCAGTTTTTCATTGGCTTCTGCGACGATCTCATCGTAGCGCAGGCTGCACTGTTCTTTTTCGATGCCTTCCACACGCTTCTGTATTTTCCTGATAAGATTGTCGTAAGCATCGGTATAGCTGATCACATCCCCGGATTCATGGACCATAATATAGATCTGGGTAAAAGCTTCCTGTTCAAAATCCTCAGGAAGAATGTATCCGAAGCCGCTGACCTCACCGGATCCAAGAGTCGTATTTCCTCTGTTAAATGAAATATAAAGAGGGCTGCTTCCGATTCCCACAACTGTATAGGTTGTTTTTTTCAGAAGCTCACTGTCTCCATCCTCACTGACAGATATGGTATCCCCGATTTTATACCCCCGATTCTTTGCAAATGGCTTGTCCAGAAAAATCTCGCCGCTTTTTTCCGGTATCCTTCCTTCATCTGCTGTAAGTAGATTAAAATTGCTGCTGATAGATTCCAGATGAAGAACCTTCCTGGCATCGTCCTCTCCACTCATAACATCCGTAGAGTAGCTGCCCTCAGCCAGTTCCACATCGTCAATATCCGATACCGCTTTTACATCACGCTGAGTCAGTCCCAGGGTTCCCTGGATCTTCAGATCCATCAGCTTTGCTGCTTCATAATAAGCATCTCCGGAATATCTCATATCCGGAGAAGACGCCTGGATCCCGGAAAAAAATGCAACACCCAGTGCCACGATCAGAAAGATCGAGATAAAACGTGCTTTACTTTTCCGGATCTCCATCCAGAAATCTTTGTGTAATGCCTTCATTCCGTCACCTACCATTCAATCTCTTCCACTGGTGTGGGATGTGCATTTTCAGTCATCCTGGAAACCTTGCCGTTTTTGATCTTGATCACACGGTCGGCCATAGGTGTCAATGCAGAGTTATGAGTAATGACAATAACCGTCATGCCCCGTTCCCTGCAGGTATCCTGAAGGAGCTTCAGGATTGCCTTGCCGGTCTGATAATCCAACGCTCCTGTAGGTTCATCACAGAGCAGAAGCTTTGGATTCTTCGCCAGCGCTCTGGCTATGGAAACTCTCTGCTGCTCACCGCCGGATAACTGTGCCGGAAAATTGGTCAGTCTCTCCCTCAGCCCTACTTCCTCCAGAACTGTCCTAGCATCCAGAGGATCCTTACAGATCTGAAGAGCAAGCTCCACATTCTCCAATGCAGTCAGATTTGGCACCAGATTATAAAACTGGAATACAAATCCAATATCCTCCCGTCGGTATCCGGTCAGCTGCCGGTCTGTATATTTTGCAATATTTTTTCCATCGATCCAGACATTGCCGGATGTGGCCTTATCCATTCCGCCCAGGATATTCAGCACCGTTGTCTTTCCGGCACCGCTTGGTCCTACCACAACCACAAATTCTCCTTTTTTTATCCGGAAGCTGATCTCATCCACAGCTATGATCTTCACTTCTTTTGAGCCATAGATTTTGGATACATTCTCCAGCTTCACATATTCTTCCGTATGCTCCATTTCCACCCCTCCTCTTTACTCTCTATATGATTTCAGGGGGCTTTTATCTGCCCCCTTTTAATTCTCTCACTCACGTATCACAGCTGTAGAAAAATGTTTTCGGCTGTGATCGAATATTATTAATAACTATATTTATAAGTATATCGGTTCTTAATTCAAAATGCAATTTCTACTTATATTTTACAAAGATTTTTCATTCCTGCGCATTTGTATTTTACATTTCTTTTCTATAATACAGACAGATAAAGGAAATCAATATTATGGCTGACTGTTGCTGACAACAGCAGAAGTATAATTCCAGCAAAACAGGAGGAATGGATTATGTATAAAGTACTGTGGAATCACTTAGATCAAAATTTAAAAAAGGCCCCTGCGCCAGCTGTTTTTCTTGCACTTTTGACAGCTGGATGGAGTGTAGCCGGAATTCTTGCAGGATTACTTGTTTGTCTGGAACTTCAGACAGAACTGATGGTGAAGCTGACTGTGATCTTATGTGCCGGTGGATACGCCGGACTGATTCCCGGTTTCTTCGGTGGGATCTTTTATCTTTACCGAATGGATCTTCGGAAACCTTCTGCGGGTCCTGTAGCTGATCTGGCAGCTGAAGCGGAAAAAACTTCTGCCGATCCTGCTTCATTGATCTATTTTCACAATAATTGACAAAAAAGCAGAACTCTGCCTGGTTGTGCAGGGTTCTGCTTTTTTTATTGAATATGTGTATTAAGTTTGATTACTTTCTTATGGAATCCGCAAGCTTTTTTGCTTCTGCTGTCAGTTCTCTTATTTTGTCAAATTCTCCTGCCTTCACAAGATCTCCTTTTACCATCCAGCTTCCGCCGCAGCAGAGGATTTTCTCACAGGAAAGATAGTCCTCAAGGTTTTTCGCATTGATCCCGCCGGTAGGCATAAAACGGATTCCTGTATAAGGAGCTGCCATTGCAGAGCATGACGCTTTGCGTGCTCAGGATGCCATGTACCTTCACCTGTTTTATAATCGTAAACGAATCCTGCTTACGGAAAAAAATTCCTGATGCTGTCCGATCTTCCAGAAGTCTGTCTTCACGGTCTTCAGCAAGTACATTTTTATAGGAAAAATAAGCCCTGGAAATTCATCTTTCCAGGGCTTTCTAAGAGGTGCCACCCGGATTTGAACCGGGGATAGAGGTGTTGCAGACCCCGGAAAAAAACCTCGGAACCCTCTAAAACTCTAAGGTTTTCCAAACTGTCCACCTTATATCCACCCTAATTTTCATGTTGCTTTCATGCCATATCAGGTATTTTACTGTGCCAAATCTATGCCACTTAGCACCCCTATGGGCATATTATATACATTTTAGTATCTTTCGTCTACAATTATTTTACTACAACTACAATATTATATGGAGGTTTATCGTGAATTATCAATTAGAATTAAAACAAATTGTGGATTTTCCACGCTGCCGGATTTACCGGGAATTTATACAAACCCTTATGAAAGACAGAAGCATCCGTACCAACGGAGGTTCCTGTCTTTTTTATTTTCTCATTTTATGTTCTTATGCAAATTACAGCTCCTCTTATCGGAACATCGAACACCTTACTTACAAAGTTGTTCCTGGCGAATGGATCTGTTCTCTTAAAGAACTCCAGATTCACTTCCGCCAAAAATTCCAGCACCAGGTCATATCCATATTGGATACCCTGGTTGAGCAAAACCTTTTAACCTACTCACTGCACGAAAAAAATAAGATTATCCAATACAAGATCAAAGACTGGCCAAAAGATAATACTGCCCTTTCCTATAATTACCCATGCAAAAAAGACATCGGGTTTTTCTTTTTTCCAATCGCAGATGTTCATAAACTAATCGGACTGGGAAAATGTTCAGAAATGGATGCTCTTTTGGATCTTTGGATTCATGCAGTCTATAATGATCCATCTGTGCAAGGCTCTGATGCCGGTCCAGTAGTATATTTTCGCAATCAGACTGGAAATCCCTTGTTCAGTTATCAGGAACTTGCCAGACGTTGGAAACAGTCGAAATCTTCTGTATCCCGTCTGCTTAAAAAACTTGAAGATACCGACATGATCACACTGATTTCCTATTCCGGGAAACATGGTAGCATGGTATATCTGCGTAATTATCTGTCCGTTATGTTTAATATCAGTGATGTCATGATTGATAAGGAGGAAATTGCCATGAAAATGCAACTGCCAATACATATAACCGAAGATACCTTGCCTGACAAAAACAATTCTGAATGCGTTTCAGAATCTATTACTGACGAACAAATCATCGTTTCACAGGAAGGCTCCTGCGTTCCAGAATCACACATCAAAGTCATTGTTCGCAAAGTCGCTGAAATACTGGAAATACAAGGCATTTCTTGTTGTAGATGCCCCAAAACAAAGTATATATTATCTCCTTTATCAGCCTGCAAGGATAGTATATATCTATATTCACTACGTATTATCTGCCCCTGGGGGAAAGCAGCCTATCAGTTTGAATTAAAACTAAAACCGGAAAATCACGCCGTCACCAACGTCCCAGGGCATACTCCGCCTCTGCAGCATACCTTACCTGCCTTCGCTGAAATCCCAGAAGTTCTGTTGAAAGGAGGGGTTGTATAATGGCAAAGAAAAATCACCACCCTGTTTCTGCTGAAGTAGAAAATAATCCGTTGTACCATGATACCTATAAGCTGCTCCGTTGTTACCGGGATTCTACTTATAGCCTGATGGTTGCTGTCCGGCAGGTGGAAATTCAATTCCAACTGGAATACAACACCAGTGTAGACGAATTTCTAGATTCCATCTATGCTGCAGGAGCAGATCTGGGAGACAGCCAGATTGAAGAATGGGCAAAAAGCATTGCCCGCAGTAACAAAATGATAAAGCTGCTTCTCTCTTCTGTGGATCTGCTCCGGAAAAATCATAAGCATGGGGAAGAATATTACTGGATATTATATTACGCCTTTCTGTCTCCCCATGAACTGAAAAATACAGAGGAAATCCTGGAAGAGTTGGAAAAGCACGTTCCCAGTATCTCCTACCGGACGTACTACCGAAGGAGGCAGGCTGCTATTAACGCTCTTAGCAGCATACTATGGGGATTTTCTGCAAAGGGGACACTGGAAACTTTAAATAAGTTTTTCCCAAAATAAAATCGACATTTTCCATATAGGCACTCATAATTGAAAAAAACAAAGGAGGGTGCCTATTATGGATCAATTATCAAATTTTATATCCGAATATCTCAAAACATGTGAAACCATAAAAAAGTTAAATTCCAAAACCATTAAAGCATACCGTATAGATTTATCACAATTTCTTACCCTTTGAATCTGAATAATGTTTGTCTCTTTTATTTTATTAAAAAAGTGCATATCCTGAAACTGAATATGCACTCCAAATAGCATTATATATTTATTTTCTTTTGCACAAAAAAGCACGATATTTTCTAAAACTCTATCTGTGTGTCAAAGTAAAAGCTTCTTCCACTTCCTAATCTTTGTCCGAAATGTTCCAAAAGGGGCTACTGTATTTACATGAATAAACTTATAAACTTCCCATACTGCTGTTTTGGTAGCTTCATCTGCCCACTTTCTTTTATGTGGTAAAAATAGCTCCTCTTCCGTCATAGAATCAATCATTGTAAAAATTTTCTGTATATTATCATCCAGCATGCCCATTAGTTCTTTTAGAGATAAATGGGCATAGGTATCGGTAAACCACTGATACAATTCCCCCAATTGATTCCACTTAAAACCATCCGATGGTGTTTTCACTGGAAGTCCAGCCTGTTCATCATTTTCCCATTTCAATACTAATGCGGTCCACCCAACCTGATATGCAAGATTTTCTGCAGGTGTTCGATCTACCTCCATACATTGTTTGTCCTTCAAGGATTCCGGGATATCCTTAAACTCTGCAATATATTTGTCGTAAGCCCTCTTGATTTCTGCCTTTAGTTCCTCTTTATTTTCATACGTCTTCATCGTTTACCTCGCAGTCTTCCGTCTTTACTCCTTGTTCCACACTCCAAAATTGATTATCCCCTGCGAATTTCAATAAGCTGAAGTACATCCGCAAACATTTCTCCTTGATCTTCTAAATCAATCATAAGCCATTTTTGTCCATTTCCCCATCTTGTTTTTTCATAAAGTTCTCTTAATTCTGGGGCACAGTCGCATAAAATATTCTCAACTGCTTCTTTTACTTTTGAACCAATCACAACCAGCACTGTGAAATACCCTTCTCTTGGATATATCGTACACAGGCTTTTCCCAGACTTTTTAAATTTTACATTCCAACCACGTTCTAAACTACAACGGCTAAATTCTATTTTTTCATGGCACCTGTACTTCTTTTTAATCTCGGAACAAAATTTCATAAATACTGGATTTCTAATATATGCCGCAAAATCCTCTAAGATCGGAATTTCCTCTTGATTCTGCATATCAATCATGACCATTCTCCTTTGCTCTTTATAGAAACTGGAATTTTTTGTTGAAACACTTAAACAAATGAAGCATAAATAACATAAATTTCTGCAATCAAAACAATTCCGAGAACGCCATCTATCATCAAATTATACTGTATATCTGTCAAAAATGTTTTTGAATGTGTCAGGAAATATTTAATGTTTTCTTTTCCAGTCAAAAGTGTAATTATGATTAACAAAATAGGAAATAAAAAAATCTCTACCTTATTTCCAAAATCATCTGCTATCCCATTTGCAAAATGAACAGGAATAATCTGAGGTAAGAAAAACACGCTTACTATTGCTAATAAAACACCAATACTGCAAATTCCCCATGTTAATTTTCTGCTTCCTACAAGTTTCATAAAAATGCCTTCTTTCTGCAAAATTTAATTTTATATTTTTTCTCTTGGCTATCCCTATTTCTCCACAAATCTAATAATATGGACTTCAGTATATCATATCATTTATATCGCATCAACATCCAATCTTGTGAGGTACATTTGAAATAATTCCGGCTAAATACTCCTTGCTGTCTTGCCCCTTCTACTCTGTATCGGATTTCTCTTGATCTGCGTCTTCTCTTTTATTCCTCCTTTTCGTTAACCTGTTTTTCACTTCAACCAACCCTACAAAGGCAACAACCACTGTAGCCATCCCCATTCCTATCCCTGAAGCAATATCATTGATGATATTTTGAGCAGGAGATAACGCCCCTACCAGTAAAACGCCATATACCATCGCAAATAGTAGAGCAGAAAGAATGTCTTTGACCTTACGTTCACGAAATGTCTTCTTATACTTTTCCTCCCATTCTTCTTTCATACTTTGCAATTCTACTTTCCCTTTTTTCCCATCCTCTAATAATAATGTAAAAGGTACATAAGCTCCGATCAAAACGCTAATTGTTATATTTGGAATTTCTAAAGCCATTTTCGAAGCATCACGACTTGCAATAATAAATCCCGATATGCAGGCTCCCACATACGCCATAAAAATATAGCGTTTTTTTTCACTTATCCCCAAATCATTTTTTTTAAAACATAAAGAAAACAGATAGTCCATAGCCCAAATCAAAAGAAGTAATAGCACCGCACATATCACAGCATTAAAATCAGCCTTTATGAGTAACGAAAAGCATATATAGGCATACGATGATAGGAGCATAAGAAAAACATAAACAAGTTGCTGTATCGGCTTCTTTATTCTGTTTACAAATTCAAAAACCCAATATTTCTCTCTATAAATACAATAAATAAAGCCTGCCGTAAGTATCATACTGATAATATAAGATATTATTAAAACTCTCTCCATGTATTTCTCCTTTGTAAAATCTGTTTGATATAACCTATTTCTTATTTAGATAGATTCGTTAACTATGGAGGGACAAAACATTGCAGCTAAATATATTTTCTACCCTATATATCTCAAGGAATATGAAAAATCATATTCCCCAATTATTCTACCATCCAACACACCTACCACTTAGGTCGTAACTGTGCATTGGTAATTTCATCAATGATTCTTCACCATGTTCTGAGAACACAACCACTGCTCCTCTTAGTGAAAATTCAACTAAAATTTCCTCTATAGTATGATTCCAAACATTTTCAAACATTTCATGCAAAATAATAATGTCTGCTTCTTGAAGAAATGCCACTAATATTTCTAAGCAGTATCTCTTAGATATATCCAATCTGCTAACCATTTCGTCTTTACAATCGGACAACTTCCCCATTCCCAGAAAGCCTTCAATCACATAATCTTTGTTTATAATTGAACCTACATTTCTCTCTATATACCGAGATACTGTAACATTATCCTCTGGCTTCATGTTTTTCAGTTCAACTTCTTTTATGCTTTTTGTTGTTCCATAGCATTTTATAATGTCTGTTATCTTACGCTCTTGTTTACTACTACAATTATAAAATCCAACTATGTCTCTCGAACTTATGCGGAACAACCCATCTTCTTCATCATTTTTACTAAACTTCATTTCTATCATATATTCCCTCAACTCCTATAAGCAATGGTAATTTGGGCATCTTATATTTTAACAAAGCATAAGCGATTCCTGATAAACCAGTCATAAAACCTGGATTGTATAATTCTGTTGGTAATATATTTTCCTCATTAAGGAATTCCAAAATCTGTTCAAATCGAGAATCACAAATGCTTCTTACCTGCTTATCATCAAAAATTTCTGCATATCTTTTTAAAATCAATAAATTTCCCATGTTTCCATGGCATAGGCAGAAACCTGCATGTAACCCGTCTTCAATTAATTTATTTTTAGCAAGGCTTATATCTTTAATAGCTTGCTGAAGCAATGCAGTTTCTCCTAAATTCTTGATGGCATTATATAAGGTTAATCTGGATAACAGAATACCCGCAGCTCCATGGCACCACGCTATTGGTTGACTCTTATGCTGATCAACCTCTGAAAACTTTCTTAAATCAATCCAATTATTATCCTTTTCTGAGTATAAAGAATTTTCATATTCTACTAAACTTGAAAGGATATCTAAATATTTTGTTTGTGGATATACCTCATATAATCTTGAAAATAGTTCTATAAAACCACTGTTTCCATGTGCAAATCCCGCCAATACTTCAGGAACCACCTCTGATTTCCAACCAACTTTTCCATTTTCAGTAATCATATTCTCTATCAATTGTTCTGCTATTTGTATAGCTTTTTGTAGATAAATAGGCTTTTTTGTTTTTCTATACATATTAATCAGAACCAAAACTATTCCCGAATTTCCCGAAATCATATCGAACAAACGATCTTCTAAGATAAGTGTTTCCATACAATTTAGCCACTTATCGAAATATTCCTTATACTTGATATCATCATATATTTCATATAAAATACCCAACGTATATAAAATCGAACCTTCGCCGCTAAAGATTCCTGTATTAAAGTCTTCGATATTCTGTTCCCCTTCACTTATAGTATCAATATACCTCAACAAACGATTATCTAAAACCTCACAAATCTTATGATATTTTCTGTCATGGTATATCCATTCATATAAATGGAATACCAAATTAATCCCAACCGTACCATCATATAATGTATTCGGTAATGCCTGGATCATCCACTGATTTTCTTTTATACCAAATAATTTTACGCCAATCCAATTAACGTCTGCTCCATCTTCGCTATAAATCGCATTTGTTCCTATTTTATCTAGCAGCTCTTTTGCCAATTCTTCTGCCGTTTTGGCCATATTACTATAAAGATCTAGTTTTAACCTTTTATTCTTTATTTTCCTTGTTCCTGCATTCTCCATATTAAAAGTAATTTTAATATATTGCGTCTGTTGTTCTAAATTCTTATAGGACAAATTCTGTATATTTTCCTCAATTTGCTGCAAAGCTGGCTTACTAAAGAAATCCTTTACTTCTCTGCCATCCCAAGTATAAATGTTTTTTTTACTTCCACGAAAATAAAAATACGGTATATCACCACTTAATAAATCTTCAATTTCATACTCAATAAGAGATCTACTCCTTTGATTTTGAAGATTTCCATTTGCCAATGAATAAAAAAATAAATTTCGTGCTCCTCCATCCACTAATAATTCAGGATGATATGAACTACTCAACACAATTGCATACTGTTGTGTATTTCTAATCAGATATCTCACCTCTAATTCACCATATTGTTGTATGATTCTTAATAGTGTTTCTGTATTTTCCATTGCACCTAAGTATGCACTTTCAAATCCCTGGATAATTTTATCTGCAAATTCGGAGGGTTGAATAAACCTTCCTTTTAGCATTGCCAAATTGTGATTTCCTTTCGATACTGGATAATCATAGACAACCCTCATGTTAACCGACTTCGGATTGATAATAAAGGGGATTTTTATCGGGAATTTTTGTCCTTCTTCTCCACTAATGGCACTCATATTGATTCCTGTATCTCCTGCGTTATTCCATGAATAAAAGGGGAGTATTCCTGAATACAACACCGATTTTCTTAAAAGACTAGCCACTTTTTCTGCTGCACTTTTCCCATTATTCTCTTCTATATTTCCTATAAATGTTTCCGCATCAATAATAACTGGATATTCATTGCATGCAATGAGATTTTCAAAATGAATATCTCCTCCTTCCAAAAGATAATTTATAAACAAAATAATCCCTATTCTTTGATAATATCTTGAAAGTTCTTCTATAGACTTACAATCTCTTTGTATTACAATTTCGCACCAACCATACATTTCTTTATCAAGTATAGAATACTCATAACTTCCCAAATTACATATTCTATAGAAATAATTTGTAATCTCTTGTAGCTTAATCTCATTTTGCAAACTTCGTGGTTTATATAAAATTTTATCTCCCGATACAAATTCCACACAAAATACTCTTCTCCCTTTTTTATGCGAATCAGAAAAATCTGTCGAAAGATGGTTTACGACAAATCCTTTTTCAGTGATATTAAATTTTTTCATTAAAACATCTGCATCTTTCTCAATGCGCTCTATCACTTCTTTGTAAATATCTATCGCATTTTGTATAATTTCATTTATCCTTCTTTCTAACACTGGATAAAGCGAAAATAAATCATTCAAATATTGTTTATCCTTTAAAAAATGGTCGATATAATATTGATACTGTTCAGATTCATTTCCCCTTAACACGCCTTCTTGTCCACATATATGCATTTCATAAATTAAAGTTCGGATACAAAGATTATTAAGCGAATTAAACAAAAATTGCTGAAAATCAAATAGAATCGATTCATTGATATATCGTCTTTGTATAACTATTTCTCTAAGCTGTCTATTTGCCTCTTGCACAAAAGGATCATAAAATGCTCCGAAAACCATTTTCTCACCCTCATGCCTAAACGCCTTTTTGTTCAAAGACAATTTCACAAAATTTCGTGGTTGACTCTTCTCGTGGCTACTAAAAGCACAATTATTTATAAAACCAAAAAAATACTCAAGGTGGTTTTTCTTTACATATTGTAATCCTTCCTCCTTCAGTATTTTCTTCCAATACTCTAAAGACTCCATATTTATTTCAGACGGAATAGCATCATACACTCTTTCAGATAAATAACTAGATTTTTTCATGTTATCTCCCTTTCTCTTAATCCAGGCCCTAGTTCTAAAATCATCTTTGGTTAATTAGCAACAAGCAAGTGTAAAAATACTTCCGCATTCAACAGAAATTGTGCAAACCACACCTGATGAAGCTAAACTATCAACTTTGTTACTTGTCAAATCTGCTGCTTCTAATTCTGTCAAAAGATCTCCAGCCGGGTTGTTATATTTCATATTTGTTCTGTCAAATTTTCTCATAATATCCACCATTCCTTTCTTCAGAACTAGGGCCTTTTGATACCTAAGTATCTTGATTTTTATTATATCCTATCTCCGAATTTCGTCTTTATTTTTGGTATAGATTGACATTTTTTCTTCCTAATTGGTTTTCAACTGTCTTTATCATTTCCTAAATATGCCACAACTTGGCACACTTCTGCGATTGAAGGGTAATTTTACCCATGTTACAATAGGTATTGCTTATAGTATTCCTATTTTCCCCAGCACCTTAATCGGTGCTTTTTTTGTACCCGTAAACCTTTCGCTGACAGTAGCCAATACTTACACAGTACGTACAGCGTACTTCCCCTAAAATAAAACGTATTCTGTGCGTACAGTGTAAGTAAAACTTCCTATTATATAATGAAGGGAGATTACCATGAAAACAAGAAATGAAATCTATCAAGGGGAAGGTGCCCAACTGCTCCGGTTCATTACAACTTACCATTCGTTGCAATATGAACAGGTCTTACGGCTCTTTTCCAAAAACAGAGAGTCTATCAAATCTCTGATCACAAGTCTGGTAAAACAAAAACGCATTATCTATGATAAGGAGAACGGGCTTCTCTTCGACAGCCAGGAATCTGCAAACAATCCTGATTATGGCATGATTGCATCCTTTTGGGTGCTTTTGGACTTCAAAACAGCCATTGTGTACCATACTGACGGTGAATTTCCTGTGAAACTGAACTTTTTCTCTAAAGATGAGTGGTATGAAGTCCTCTATGTCCCCCAGGAACAAGAATATCTTATCAATCATGTCATGGAAAGCCAGACAAAAAGCGATGCGAAACGGCTGGTTGTATTAGAAACAGAAGAACAGGCTGCAAAAATTCATATCACAGGCGTGATTGCCTTTTGCCTTGTAGACTCCTCTACCGGATCTGTCAGCTATTATGCAAAGAAATGAGGTATGTATGAACACCAAAACTGTTTTTGACCGTTTACAGAGCATTGATGATGAAGTCCAAAAACTTCACAACACTATTTTTGCATTGAAAACAACAGATATTCAAGCGTATGCCGACAAATACGAAGAGCTGAGTATCAGTGCTGCCCTACGTTCTGAAAGGATTGCCTGCCAGCTCAGAAATCTGGTATATACCACAACTGACACTGGAAAGAAAGACTATCTGAAACAGGCTGCGGCTGTGCAGGGAATCAAAATCTCTTTTTCAAATAGTGTTCTTTCCATTACCATGCCAGGACTACTGCCCAAACGTAAATTGCGAACCAACACCGCTTTTCTACATGAGCCATTAAACCTTGCCTTGCAGACTTATGTGACAGAACATTCTATTCCGTTATATAAAAGATGTGTGGTCTGTTTTAGTCAAATTTATGACCAGAGCCTTTCTTTACAACGGATATGTGATTACGATAATTTGGAGTTCAAACAGATTTTAGATACTATCGCTTCCTATGTTCTGGTTGATGATACGGGACTCTTTTGCGACTCCTATCACACTACGGAACTGGGGAATTACGATCACACCGTTATCTTTGTAATGGAACCGGAAATCTTTCCTGGCTGGCTGAAAGATAGAAAAGAGTCTATCAAAACCATATCGGAAATTTCCTGATATTTTTCTTTCTTTTTCCGATATGGGTAATTTTTCTGCAAAGAAGCCATATTCTTTGCATTTTTTATGCTTAATACCGCCCTTACTTTACCCAAGTATAGGCTGTCATAGGTAAAAATCGAACTGAGGTGATGCTTATTTGATAAAAACCGATTCTATAAAATATCAGCTTTTGGAAATGGTTGGGCTATGTGGGGAATTCCCTTCCGGACAGCTTAACAGATTGATTGAGAGTGATTCCTATGCAGAGAAGGTGGTTACAGATTTAAAGCAGAGTAAGCTTATAAGAACACACTATAAAGATGGCCTACGAGGTTATCGCCTTACCAAACGGGCAAAAGAACTGCTGCTTTCGCAAAATCCCTGTCGTTTTCAAAACTATTTAACCGGAAATGCAGAAACCAACCTCATACGTAGTGAATTACCAAGACGGCTGCGACTTCATCAAAAAGCAGAAACCTATTTAACGCTTTCACATGCCGGAATCCCATTCTTTCCAGATGAAAAGCCGCTGCTTTTTTCTGAATCCAGCGAAGCGGCTACGTTTCCTGTGCGAAGCCTTCCTCTGTTTTACTCTTCCAGAGAAATAAAAAATCTTGGAGCATCCACTACCAAAATTAAAAATTCCCGTTGTATAGGAATCCTGATGGCTCCTCACTGTGTCTATGCTGTTTATAATACCGGAAATACACTTCTAAAATGGGAATACAAAACGGAAGTCCGACTCAATGCTTTTTTGCAGCACTATCTTCAGGGACTTCCTTACCATGGGCCACCTACCGTTTATGCCATCATGACTGGCAGTGATATGGATATGGCTTTCCGGCTCCTTACCAGTACCGGTGGATACAAAAAAACACTGTTCATGCTGGATACTTCGTATGAACACTTCTATTTCCTGCCCAATAACAGCTACGGAGAATACCTGCTCCGTTTATTGGTACAACCCCAGCGTATGATGCAGCTCAATCAGCTACTACTGTCCGACTGTTTTCCCCAGCGTGAGGATCTGCCAATTGAACATGATGGAATAGACAGCCAGGAAAATCCTATTTTGCTTGCGTATGATTTTGACATGCAGCGTATCAACCGCTTCAATACTGGATTAAATGTATATGGGCTATCCGGGAACCTGATTTGCTTTGACTTTCAGCTTCCCTGCCTGAAAAAATACCTAACTGCAGATATACACTTCTCCAGCATTGATTTTCAAAAGTTTAAAAGGAGGTTTTTCAATGAACCGTAAATGGTGGAAGTTCCTGTTTTTGCTTCCCATAAGCGTCTGCACTCTGTATGCCGGAGGATACGCAGCACAATTTATTAAAAACTATCAGGAATGGACTTCTGCCGGAAACTTTGCCGGCAACGGAACCTATCCGCAAGCAGCTTCTTTACACCCATTGGTCTGCTTTCATACCGCCCTTACCGATTTCCCATACAATTTGTATGGGATTTTTCTTTGCCTGGTTCTCTTTGGGCTTCTTACTTTTTTACTTATGCGTATGGGATATGACAGAAACGGGGAAATTAGTGACCATGACCGGAACTTAAATTACTCTACAAAAGGAACCTACGGTACATCCGGATTCATGACTCCAGATGAAATGATGAAAGTTTTGGAACTGACCGGAGATGTCAAGAAAAATAAAGGAACCATTTTAGGAAAATTAAATGGCAAAGCCGTATGTCTTCCATATCAAACACGAATGAATAAAAATATCGCCGTGTATGGTGCCAGCGGTTCCATGAAATCCAGGGCATTTGCCAGGAATATGATTTTCCAGTGTGTCGCCAGAGGGCAGGAAGGCAACAACGCTTCCGGGGAAAGTTTAATCATTACCGATCCCAAAAGCGAACTCTATGAAAGCATGTCTGCTTATCTGGAAAATGAGGGCTATGTAGTAAAAGCATTTAATCTGGTCAATCCGGAAAACTCGGATAGTTGGAATTGTCTGGGTGAAATCAATGGACAAGAAACGATGGCTCAGGTATTTGCAGATGTCATTATCCAGAATACAGGTTCCGGAAAAGGAGATCATTTCTGGGATAATGCGGAGATGAACCTGCTAAAAGCCCTGGTTCTCTATGTAGATCAGGGCTTTCCGCCGGAAGCCAGAAATATTGGACAGGTTTATAAGCTGCTGACCATGAGTTCCGAAAAGGAGCTGAACAGTCTTTTTGATCTGCTCCCAGTGTCCCATCCAGCAAAAGTTCCTTACTGCATCTACAAACAAGCCAGTGATACCGTGCGAAGCGGAGTTATTATCGGATTGGGTGCCAGACTTCAGGTATTTCAGAATAAACTCATTCGGCAGATTACCTCTTATGATGAGATTGATCTGACACTTCCAGGGAAACAGAAATGTGCTTACTTTTGCATTACCTCAGACCAGGACAGCACCTTCGATTTTTTATCTTCCCTGTTTATGACCTTCATCTTCATCAAACTGGTCCGTTATGCAGATAAGTATGGAGAAGAAGGAAAACTTCCTGTTGCTGTACATATACTGGCTGATGAGCTTGCCAACACCGGAGCTATCCTGGAACTGAATAAGAAAATCAGTGTAATCCGAAGCCGGAATCTCAGCATTTCCTGCATCTTTCAGAATTTGCCCCAGATGCAGAACCGCTATCCTTATAACCAATGGCAGGAAATCATTGGCAACTGTGATACCCAGCTCTTTTTGGGCTGCACAGATGAAGTTACTGCTACCTTTATCAGCAACCGCAGCGGCGATGTGACCGTAGGGGTAAGCAGCGAAGCCAAGCAGCTCAATAGCTGGCGGGTATCCGACTATACACCGGAATACCGGCAGACAAAATCTATCGGCAAACGAAAACTCTTAACACCAGATGAAATCTTGCGGCTCCCGCTTGATACTGCTTTGGTTATCCTACGTGGGCAAAAAGTCCTAAAAGTAGAAAAGTACGATTATACCCTGCATCCAGATGCCAAAAAGCTGACACCAAGAAAAGCATCGGAACACATACCTGAATGGCGCAAAAATGGGTCTTCGGAAGAAACAGAGTATCGACCACAGCCCTCACCCGGATCAGCCAAAAGGAAACGCCGTTCATCTTCTGCGTCAATAGCAAAACAGAAACCACATTTTACATCCGAACCCGTTTATCAGGAACCTACTCCCGATGATTTTATGGAGGATTTCTTTCAGGAAAATTTTATAGAAGATTCCCCCGACTCTGGCATGGTTCCTTTAGATAAAGATTCCATCATGTCATAACACATTTTGAAAGGAGATAACATTTATGGCAAACGAAACAATGAACCTGAACACCCCTATTTTAACCCTTGACTCCGATACTGTATTAGAAACTGCTCAATCAAAAGCGGATTTAATCTGGCATGACATCCAAAATGCCTATCGTACCCGGAAAATTCTCACCGGCATTCTGGGAGGTATTGAAAAGACCGAAGCCGGCAGCTTAATAGCAATTATTTACTATAAAGATTATCGGGCAGTCATCCCTATCTCGGAAATGATGATCAATCTGATCCAAGATGAAACTCATGATTACGGAGATTTCTCTCTTAGACAGAACAAAGTCCTTAATAACATGCTTGGTAGTGAAATCGACTTTGTAATCAAAGGACTGGATACCAAATCCAGAAGCATCGTTGCCAGCCGGAAAGATGCTATGCTGAAGAAACGTCAGATTTTCTATTTTGATCAGGACTCTTCCGGACAGAATAAAATCCACGAAGACCGTATTGTGCAGGCCAGAGTCATTGCCGTTGCTGAAAAAGTAGTCCGGGCAGAAATCTTTGGTGTAGAAACTTCCATCCTTGCAAGAGATCTGTCTTTTGACTGGCTGGGTGATGCCAGGGAACGATTCCAGGTAGGGGAACATATTCTGGTCCGGATCTTAGCTATCCAGGGAGATTCCCCGGAAACGCTCTCTATCCATGCAGATGTAAAAAGCGTGGAAGGCAACACCAGCAAAGAAAATCTGAAAAATTGTCGGGTACAAGGAAAATATGCCGGTACGGTGGAAGACATCCACAAAGGAACTGTTTTTGTCCGGTTAGAATTGGGTGTCAACGCCATTGCTCACAGTTGCTACGACAGCCGCACCGTTGGGAAGAAAGATAAGGTGTCCTTTGTTGTGACACATATTGATGAAGAACGGAATGTTGCTGTTGGCATCATTACAAGGATTATCAAACAAAATATCTGATTACCAAAAGCAATATGAAAAGGAGCTCACTACATCCATTTCTTATTGCGATACAAGATATTCCATGCTATACTGAGCGAGTATAGCTAATCGAGAAAGAGATGCGGATGCAATTTCGACCAGCCCTCTAGTTTTTAAAGGAGGGTGATGCCCATGAACACAATGGAAGTACTCACATTGCTTTTAGTAGTTTTTGCGGCTCTGACTTACATAGATAATCGACATGATAAGAAATAGCATCCACGATAAACCCTGAGAAAGTTTGATGGATGCTATGTCTTAACATAGAAAAAAATTAAATTTTACTGAGGGCATCAGATCTTGCATCTGATTACCTTTCTTAATTAGATTATACACTGGGGGATATGAGAAATCAAGTCCCCCTTTATTATTGTTATTGTCATTACTTAAACTAAATCGACAAATAATATGTTGATAAATATTTTTCTACAGCCCCCTCATTCTCATTTGACCATCATTTAACAGATTTCACATCTAATTCATGGCTATACATTAGTACTTGGTTCTCATTCTGATTCTTCTTTCAAATTTAGTCAGAGCAGACATTTTTAACGACTATTATTTCTATTCAAAAACAGTCACAGATATCTAAACATCAATAAAATATCTGCGACTGTCTTAGAGATATATTTCATTTCAGTTCATACGTTCTAACTTTTTCATTCATGCAGCCATACAAACAGCGAATCTTCTCTCATTATCTCGTCATATATGATTTCCGCCATTTTCTCTTCTGGTGCAGATAGGTTATCTGCACCTAATTTCCTCCCTATTTCATTGTTATGTAAATCCATTTTTTTGTGCTCATCTTTTGTATATCCATCGCTTTCGTTTCCAGTAGTATCTTTATCTTCATGTGCTGTCGCAAAAAGCTCTGCTTTTTCACTTCCTATCAAAACTGTCATTTCGGCATTCCATATTCCGTGTCTAAATGCGTCACTCCTGTCACCCAAACCATTTTTTCCGAATTTTCTTTCGGTTTGTTTAGTGGCAATTTCCTTTGCTTTATTGACTTTTAGTGCATCAAACGGATATCGAATCACTAATTTTTTCTCAGAAGAAGTAAGTGCGTTCCAAATGTCTATGACGCCATCTTTCTTAATAGCATGAATCTGATCCATAAAATCACTTATCTGCTGTTCACTCCATTCCGGATGTTTTGACTTAACATCTAAAATTTGCTTAACGATATCCTCAAACTCATTAGTTTCATCAATTATAAAACCTCTAGAACTCATACTTTCATTTGAAGCAGCATAAACTGAAATGGGAAGTGATGCACTAATCAGTACGCTCACCCCAATAACTATCTCTTTCTTCTTCATCTGTAATACCTCCCCATACAATGGCTTTTCATATCATAATTTAATTCCTATCTGTCATTGAATACTCTCAAAATACCATCCCTTTTTCTTCATCAAATCCAAATGTGTTCCCTGTTCAATGATGCTTCCCCTGTTCAATACATAGATATAATCCGTATCTCGAATAGAGGAAAGTCTATGAGTAATGATAATTTGCGTTTTATTGGTAGACCTTAGGTTATCATAAATTTTCTTTTCTGTAAGCTGATCCAGATTACTGGTAGCTTCATCAAAAATAACTACCTCCGTATCGCTAAGCAGAGCTCTTGCTATGGCAATACGCTGTTTTTGACCACCTGAAATATTTTGTCCTCCTTCTCCAACAAGTGTATCCAATCCCAACGGCATACTTAAAACTTCCTCTTTTAATGCTACAATGTCTAGTACCTTCCATATTTTCTCATCCGGAGCATCACCTATAATATCAATATTCTTTCTTATACTTGCATTTAAGCACATAGGATTTTGAGTAACTACTGAAAACCATTTATAAATCTGTTCCTTCGACATTGATCTGATATCATAATTATTTATCTCAATACATCCTTGATTAATATCCACGGCACCCAGTATGGCTTTTATCAAGGTTGATTTTCCACTACCCGATAAACCAACAATAGCAATTCTCTCGCCTCGCCTAAGATCAAGAGAAACATTATTCAATGCGTATGCCTGCCCACTATTGTAGCAATATGAAACCGAACTTATTTTTAAATTTTCAAATTTTCCAGGTACAAGAACTCCCGTATGATAATTTTCTCTAAAAATCATTAGTTCCTTATAACGTAAAAGCACTTCTTTAATACTATTGATACTCGGTAACAACAATACAACGGTAGTAAAAGGTGCTGTAAAATATCCCACTAAGGTTGCATAGGCTATAAGTTGTCCTATCGTTAACCCTCCTTGCTTCACACTATAACTTCCAATCACGTAAATCATTAAAGGGAAAATCAAGTTTAAGGTTGAGGAAAAACTATTCATCAAATTACTAATTCGAGTTTTTCCCTTGAATCTTTCTATTAACTTACTATAAGAATTTTGTAAATTTGATTTAACTGCATTATCCATCCCCATACATTTTATTTCCATTATATTCTCCAGAGTATCTATCAGTTCTCCCTGTATTGTACTCTGTGAGTATATATACTCTTTCGTCTTTATGAGATTTTTACCATTTAATAAAATCATTATGGCGATCTGTATAATAGAAACAACTAGAACAAATGCAGTCAAATATGGAGATATACTGGTCATAACAGCTAAACATACCAAGGATGTAATCCCTTGGATTATAATGTTTATAAATCCATTGGTAAGAATGTCGTTCAACTGATTTATACTATTGAAACGGTTCCCTATGTCACCTGCGGAATGCCATTCAAAAAAACTTACATCCAAACGGAAAATTTTATGAATCATATTAGAAATCATTGTTTTAAAAAGTTTCATGTTAATATTCAATAAAATTTTCTGTCTTAGTAAGCTCAATACAAAATGGGCACACATAATCAGAAGAACTAAAAGTGTAATTTTCCATATATGAATTGTAATATGGGCAGAAGATAAACTATCTATTACTTTTTGCACAACCATTGGAACAGCTAATGTAATAAGTTGACACATAAGCATCAACATAATTGCAATCATAAATTGAGAGAATTTTACCTCTATTTTAAATTTGGTTTTTTTTATTTTCTTAATATTTCTACTTGGAATAACGGATACAAGAATATCCTTGTATCCGTTTTTTAATTCTAAAAAATCGACAACTCTTTTTCCATTTGCTGGATCAAACAGAATATATTTTCCTTTCTTCTTAGTTTTATCAACTACCACATAGTGGGAATCATTACACAAAATGGCTGGAAGATACTCTATTAAGTTTTTTTCTTCATGATTATACTGGTATGCAGCAAATTTAAATCCATACTTTTCTGCTAATTCTTTCATTTGAGCTAAGGTCATACCGTCTCTGCCAATCTGAATCTCTGCCCCTATGTCCACGATATCACTTTTACACCCGTAATAATTAAGAATCATTGTCAGACATGCTATGCCACAATCCATGCTTCCTAGCTGTGAAACATAATGCACTTTTTTTTGAAACATCAAGTTCCTCCCTTTGTTAAATATTACTTAGCAATTACGCTCCTAAATCTCCAGAGCCAAAATGCATGGTAATTCTGGGTACAAATCTCTTAATAGAGAGTATCCCATTCCTGAGATTCCTGTCATAAATCCTGGTATCTTATACCCATGCAAATAAGACCTTGCACAATCGTAATTTTCATTTATAATATCCATAGCAATTTGTGTTCTCGCAGACAACATCATATGTCTTACTTCTTCATCATTACATTCTTTTGAATATTCAAGTAATATTTCTGTATTCCCCAAATTCCCATGACATAGACAGTCATTATCTGTAAATCCATACATTTTTGTCGCAAATAGTGCACGTTCAATATCACATTGTACTGTTATATAATCACTACTGTCTTTAACCAGGTTATACATCTTACTTCTTGCCAATAAAATCCCTGGTGCCCCATGACACCATGCTGCCATGCATCTATTATCAGAGTTTTCTTCTTTTTTTGCCTCCTCCCGATTGTCTAACCAATTATTATATTTATCAGAATACATGGTATTTTCATATATTAATCCAGAGTGTATTGCCTTTTGATATTCAATATGAAATTGCTCATTATTTAACTTTGTAAGAGCATAAATTATACCTGTAATTCCATGTGACAGCCCAGATAAGCTCTGCCCGTTTCCGCAGCACCACTTACCCTTATTCTGATTTTTTATAAGAATGTTCCCTGCTTCGCACGCCAATTGCAAATATATATCCTTTTGAGCTAAGTGATAAAGATTAAGAAGAACAATAACGGCACCTGCATTACCATAAATCAGATCATTATTTTCATCTGCTTTCAATGCATACTCTAAAATTTTGCAATGTTTTTCTGCATATTCTAAATATTTTTGTTTTCCTGTTATCTTATATAAAACTTCGTATACATATATAACAGAAGCTTCCCCCGCATAAGCACCGCTACTTTCCTTTTCTAAATCCGTGGATCGTTCCAACATATCATCGGTATATTGAAACATCATGGTCTCAAATGCTTTGCAGGCTGCTGACAAATCCACATCAAAATCTGATTGCTGTAGTGCATTATAAAAAAGGGCAATTCCTCCTAATCCTTCATATAAATAAACCCCTAATGGTTGGATATTCCAAGAAGAATTTTCAGAATTTCCAATAGATGTTATTCCTATCCAATTTATATCCTGCCCATCATCACCATAAAAAGCTTTTTGCTCTAATGTATGTAAAATTTTTAATATGGCATTTTTTTTATATTCCTTTTGTCCATGTTCATTATCGCTTCTACTTATACAAAGTTCATTTATATCTTTTTTAGGTTTCTCAACTTTTACATCATTCAAATCTGTTAAAATTATTTTTATAAATCTAATCTGTTCTTCTCTATCTTTCTTGCCCATAGAACAGATCTTATTTCTAAGATGTTGAATACTAGACTCAGCAAAATAGTTCTTCACCACTTCCCCTTCTGATCCATAAAGATCTTCTTTTGAAGTATTGCTATAAAAATATGGAATATCCATATTCAGCATATCCTTTATTTCCAGTTTTGCAATTTCCATATTCCCTTGCATCTGTTCCACATTTTTTAACACTGCACACAAAAATAGTTGCCTATCTTTCGCATCTTGAAGAAAATCCGGATTGTATGATGTGTGCAATAGCATGGAATACCGCTGAGTATCTTGGACTAAATGCCTAACTTCAATATTTTCAAATATCGAAACATAGTTTAATATAAGCTTCTTATTGTCCAAACAAAATGTATATGCGTCAAAAAAACCTTCGCATATCTCATCTATATACTGATTAGGTTCTTTTACCTTTTCCCCCAGTCTCAGTAAATTATTACTAGCTTGAGTAATAGGTCTTTCATATTCATAATGCATATTTGATGTCCCAGCATTTTTTAATCTTGGAATCAGTATTGGATATTGCTCTCCCTCTTGGCCATTAAGAGCACTCATATTTATACCTTTTCCATTTTTAGTGTATTTATAAAAAGGCAGTACTCCAGAATACAACACTGATTCATGTATCTTATCGTAAATTTTTTCTCTACCTGATTTTTTCTTTTTGTCCCTTTTATTATCTAAGACAGTCTCGGCATCTACAACAACCGGATATCCCCCATTAGCAATAAGATTTTCAGTATGTATATCATTGACATTTAATATATAATTGCAAAAAACAAGCACTCCTATCCGATAATAATAATTCCTGACTTCAGCCTCACTGTTACAAGGAAGATTAACTACAAATTCTTCCCATCCATAGTCCCCACAATCCAGAATCAAAAATTGCCTAAAGTCCTTTTTACAATTGGAAGAAATAAATTCCAAAAATGACTGATATGCTTTCTCCACCTTCAGTCCGTGTGGTTTATAAACTATTTTTGTTCCATCTTGAAACTGAATTAAAAAAACACTATTTCCTTTCTTATGTGAATCTGAACCACTCGTTCTTATATCTTTTACTTCAGTCCAGCTCTTTTTCCCACCAAATTTATCTTCTAAAAGTAAAGTATCCTTTTCCATTCTTTCCTGCAATAATATATAATTATTTGCCAAATTTTCCATTAATTCTATCAGCATTCTTTTAAGACCTGGATATATGGAAAATAATTCTTTTATATACTTATCATTACCAAGAAATCTCTGATTATAGTCGTTATATTCTTCTGCTTCATCATTTCCTCTAAGTTCTCCTTGTTCTTTTGCTAAATACATTTCAAAAATAAGAGTGCTTAAAGAAACATCTAAAATCCTTTCCGCTAAATTTTTCAAAAAACAGTCCTGAATTACTTTAACAATATATCCTTTTCTACTCTTTCTTTCTAAAACCCGTTTCCCATATCCCAGAAACCTGAGAACAAATTGATCAAATAATACTTTTGTCCCTTTTTTAGTCAAATAGGATATAGCCTTCTCATTACACATATCAGAATATTCCTGATTTAACGTTGCAAAGCTAATATATTTATGATTTAACGAATACTCTGAAAATAATATCTGCTCTATAGAAACCCCATAAGCCTTATCTATTGATTCAATAACATCTTTACCTAAAATGTTATTCCAATATTCTAATATTTGAGTATCTTTGATTGGAACATCCTTATAATAATTTCTTTCATAAAAATAGGAATTATTGTCACAATTATTTTTATCCATAATAATCTCCTCCATTATGTAAAAAATTTTGAATTTGCATATGATATCTATGCATAGAAGCCAAACCTATTCATTCAGTAGTCATCATACCTGTGGTTTCATACCACTCTCATAAACTAACAGCAAACAAACATAATTGTTCCCCAGTTACATTCTTTTGTTGATGTACAGAACTGAGACCCATCGGAAACTCTTGGTTCACCAGCACCTGCGGAAAAATTGTTTAAATCCGCCTCTTTAATTTCCTTCATTACATTTCCTGCCGGATTCATGAAATTTTCTGGTCTTGTCATTGGATTTCTATAATTTTTCTTCATAAGGCACGCTCCTAACTGCTTCTTGCATAGATACCATATGTAAATTCAAAATGTCTATATCTATACGATTTAATTTTTCACAAAATACTGCAGGAATACAGAACCCTTCAGGTTCATCCTAAGATATTTATTTTTTCATTTCTCATTTCCTTAAAAGGTTCTGTTAAGTTCACTTGACTAGCAGTATGTATTTTCTCTTCTCCTTCCTTACAAACATATATTAAAATTGTTTATGATTACGGACAACATTTCTTTACATTCAATCCACCATTTTTTACCACCCTTTCCGTCTTGTTTGTTTTACCTTTACTTTTCTTTTTGATTTCATATAAACATTCTTTTTGGTTCTGTTTAGCATTTGAAACAATAGTATGGAAACCACCAAAACCCCAATTATAGACATCGCCGCAGGAGGAATTTTATATGTTATTCCATATTCGCTTCCGCATTTAGGATCAACAAGTATCATTGCAGCCTTGATTGGAAACCAATTAAGCATACTTCCTTCCATTGTTGCAAAATATCCGTAGATGAATGCAACGGCAACTCCCAGCAATGATTTTCCTTCTGCAAAAGCACAAACAATAATAATGGGAAGTACTGATATATACACCAATATGTCAGATACAATAATCTGAGCGGCTGACATCAGCATCATATGAATATTCATTCCAGAAAATCCTAAAAAAGCATTAAAACATATTGACAAAAGAGCGTTAAAAATACTAAAAACTATAGTTAAAAATAAAAGCAGCCAAAATTTAGCAATAAGTAACTTTTTATATGAAATAGGTACTGTTAAAATAGATTTTAATGTATCATCTGTTGTTTCCCTGGAAATAATGTACACAGCGACTAATGTAATAATAATCGGGAAAAATAATGTACAATTACTAATAATTACCTGCTGTATAAAATACTGAAAATCCCATACTTTATTTGTGCTTGCAATTGAATAAAAGCAACTCATTAACACAGATAGCGACATCATAACTAATCCAGCTTTTACAACTGAATATCTTTTAATTTTTAATAACTCTGTTGATATAATATTTCCCATTTAAATTACCTCGTCCATTTTTTATAAAATCTAATCATAAGCATTAAAGATAAGAACAATGTTACTCCTAATACCAAAAATGCATAAATATCTGACGGAAACATAATATATGCTTCTTTTGACAAATTATCTTTTATTACATGATCTACCAGTTTACCGCTTGTCCAGTCCATCGCACATATAACTGGAAATAGATTTAGAAATTTTGCGGTACCTTTCACTGCCATTGTTTCAAATAAACCGATAATTCCCCAATTTAGAATCGAATAAAAAAATGCCAACAATGTAGACACTAAATAGGATTTATTAAAATATACTATTATAACCACAATAGGAAGTGACGCTATCGTTATCACAAGCCCAAATATAATACTAAATCCTAGCTTGTATGCTAAATCATATATAATACCAACCTTCAATATCCATGAAAAGAATATTGTAAATGATACACTCGCCAGGCTAAAAAGAGTACCATATATAAAAAGTACACAGATCTTTGCAAGGATCATTTTGGTAATTGTCACGGGCACTGTTCTAATATTTTTAAATGTATCATTATCTCGTTCCATAAAGAACAAGATTGTCGCAAGCATTCCTATTAAACAAGGTGCAAGGAATACAAGACCATAGCCCTGTGTCATAGTAAAGGATAAATCAAACCTCATTTTCAAATAATGTGTGCTCAGATCACCAGACATCCCGTTCTTAGTTGTCATAACCACAATTAAGGGGAAAAAACATGATAATACAATCAGCATGAGCGTGATTTTCCTTCTTTTCAATTTTGTAAACTCACATCTGACTAAATCAAGCAATTCCTTCCCCTCCTGTCACTTTTTTAAAATAGTCCTCTAAAGTATCTTCACACAAATGAGCGTCCATCACGTCTACTCCTTCTTGAACAAAGGAACGAACTATATCTGGTATTGATATACTGAGATTATACACATTTATATCTTGGTTTCCTGATACCTTAAAATTTGATTCTTTATAATACACTGACAGTATTCTTGCTGCTTGGGCATTATCAGAAACCTTGAAGTGTATATATTTTCCATTTTTTTCTTCTAATTCCTTCATACTTCCCTCTTCAATGAGTACGCCTTTATCAATGATACCAATATCGTCTGCTAAAACAGCAATTTCTGAAAGTATATGGCTAGAGATCAATATAGTTTTCCCTCTATTTTTAGATAAATCTTCTATAAATGTTCTTATTTCTGCGATTCCTATCGGATCTAAGCCATTAATTGGTTCATCCAAAATTAATATTTCTGGATCATGCATTACCGCTAATGCTATAGCTAATCGCTGTTTCATTCCTAATGAATACTGCGAATATAACTTTTTATCTTTATATGGTAAATTAACAAGTTTTAATGCCTGTTCGATAGCATCAGTTCTTGGGATTCCTCTCAATTTCGCAAAAATTCTAAGATTTTCCGTACCTGTCAAATTAGGGTAAAATCCAGGACTTTCAATCAGTGATCCTATTCGAGGTAATATTTTTTTCTCTTCAAGCCTTATATCTCTATTAAAAATACGTATGGAACCTGATGTCGGTTCTATGAGGTTTAGCAGCATTTTCATAGTTGTGGTTTTTCCAGCTCCATTTCTCCCTAAAAGTCCATATATCTTTCCCTTTCTTACATGCATATTTAGATTGGAAACACTTTTCTGTTCTCCATATGTTTTAGTTAAATCACGTGTTTGTATAATGTATTGTGACATTTGGTTTTTCTCCTTTCAGAATCTTCTATGTTTTACAGTATAATATATTTTTCTGACAGGAACCTGACAGAAACCTGACAAGAACCTTGTAATTTATTTAATACGAAAAAGATGATACTCGAACGTATCATCTTTTTTGTTACCTTTGTATAACTGAAAATTCAATACAAAATACTGTTCCTTTACCCGGTTCACTAAATGCACTAATTGTCCCACCCATTTTCTCTAGCAATAATTTTGAAATATTTAATCCCAGTCCATTCCCTTTTCCGGATCTTCCTTTATTACACCGGTATAATCTTTCAAAAATATAATTCAAATCTTCCTTTGCTATCCCTATCCCATCATCACCTATCTCGAGTCTAAATTTACCATTCCCCTCTGATGCTGTTATTGATATGTTTGCTGCTTTGCTATGAGTAAAAATATTCTGCACAATATTATTTATAGCCCTCATATAACAATCCTCATCAATCTCAACAATTATAGCTTTCTCAGGAATTTCTATATTATATCCTATTCGATGTTCTTCTATTATAGGGATCCAATCCAAAAAAATCCTTCTGGTTTCTTCAGTAATGTCAACTGCTTTTATTTCCAACTGTTCCTCATCTGAATTAATCCTAAACCACTCGAATAACACTTCGATATATTTTTTTAAGTCATACGCCTTTTCTTTCGCTAGTCTTAGATATTGTTCCTCTTTATCTGAACTTACCAGTTTTAAATCTAGAGCGTCCAAATACCCTATTAAGGTTGTCATGGGTGTTCTGACATCATGTGATAAACTTGTCATGAGTTGCTTATTTGCTTCCAACTCTATGTTACTCTCTTCGATCCTTTTTTCATATTTATACAATATAGAATTTACTCTAAATCCAACTTGATCTATCCTATTATTTTTTTTCAATAGAAACTTTTGTTTGCTTTGACCTTTCTCTATTTCTAAAAGTATTTGATTGAACTCTTTTAGTCTTCTATTAATTTTAAACACATAAAGTGTCAATCCCAAATTATAAAATAAAAGTATGACTAGCACCACATAAAATAATTTCATTTATCTCATAACTCCTTATTGAATCTATATCCAAGACCTCTTACAGTCTGAATATACGAATTTTCTGCTGTTCGCTCTATTTTCTTTCTCAATCTGCTAATAACTGCCATTATGTTATCATCATCATATACATACTCTTCGTTCCAAACATTTTCGTATATTTGTTTCTTCGTGAGAATTTTTCCTTGATTTTTTGCAAGATATATAAGTACATCATATTCTTTTGCAGATAATTTAAGCTCTTCACCAGACAATTCTACTATGCCACTTTCTAAGTCAATTCTTAAATCGCCATATTTCAAAATTGCTTTACTAGCCATATTATTTAAACGTGTGTAACGTCTTATTAGAGATAATACTCTTGCAAAAAACTCTTCCATTTCAAAAGGTTTTGTCAAATAATCATCAGCTCCCGCCCGCAACCCTTTTACTTTTGAGGTGCTGTCATCTTTCGCTGTAAGCATTAGTATTGGTACATTACTCATGTCTCGTATTCTTTCTAAAACTTCAAAACCACTGATTCCTGGCATCATCACATCCAATACAACTAATTGATATTCCTTATCTTTTACTGATTTTATCCCATCAAAACCGTTGCATGAAATATCTGCACAAATATTTTCTTGCAAAAGACTCTCTTGCAAGAGTGTACATAAATCCCTATCATCATCAATAATTATAATATCTTTTCTCATCTCAAGCCTCCAGTAATATGTATATCTCTTCAAATTGATTGCAACAATTATATTGGTAATTATTTTATCACTATATTAACCGTTTGTATCTTACAATATTCTTGTAATTCATATATCGAACCATTTTGGCTAACTCTTTATATATCAAATTTTTATTTCTTCATCTCAACTTGACAAACCTCTACAATTAAAAAAAATTCACCCATACTAGAATAATCTGACAACGATTCCAGGTAGGGGAACATATTCTGGTCCGAATCTTAACTATCCCGGGAGATTCCCCAGAAACGCTCTCCATCCATGCAGATGTAAAAATCGTGGAAGGCAACACCAGCAAAGAAAATCTGAAAAGTTGTCGGGTACAGGGAAAATATGCCGGAACGGTGGAAGACATCCACAAAGGAACTGTTTTTGTCCGGTTAGAATTGGGCGTCAACGCCATTGCTCACAGTTGCTACGACAGCCGCACCGTTGGGAAGAAAGATAAGGTGTCCTTTGTTGTGACACATATTGATGAAGAACGGAATGTTGCAGTGGGGATTATCACTCGTATTATTAAACAGAGTATTTAACAGTCCATAATGTGAAAGGTAGGAAATCAACTGAACGCTTTCCTACCTTTTCTGTTATCTTTTCTCACCCTCATACTCAATTTTCAAACCAAAAATATATTGCAGTTTATGAAGCAAAAGAACAAATACAATGCCCATATATTAATTTATAAAATTCTTTTATTAGTAGATATACTCTATTTTATTCTATCTATCAGACTCTCTCTCTTGTAAAAATTAATAATTATATAGGCAAATATCATTTGAACAATAATAAGTATTGAAAAATATACCGTCATTTCTTTAAATGGGAAGTGATATATCACTTTTCCAAAAACACTAAAGGAACTAAATACATTACACAGTATAATCCCAAAAATAGTTCCAAAAATCAAAGAAATTGAAATCGAACCAACGGAATATAAGATTCCTTCTTTTACTACTATAGATGATAATTGTTTATCAGTTAGACCTACACATTGTAGCATTCCATATTCTCGTTTACGTGTTGCCATATTTGAAAACAGCATATTTAGCAAATTAACAATACCAAAAATTCCTACAAATATAACTAAACCATAAACTGGCTTTCTATATGCATCTATCCTTTGTTTATATGAAGCAGCAACATCATCTATGGTAGTAAATTGGATAGGCATTTCATTTTGAAACATCTTTCTAATCATATCTTCTGTTTTTGAAACATTTGTATCACTTGTTGTTTTTATACTCAATTGATAAGTTAAATTTAATACATCTTTTCTTAATTCTTCCATATTAGATAAAGGCATATACACCATATTGTAGCCGCCATAATCAGCACCATTTTCTACAATTCCTACAACCTCATATTTTACTGGTACACCCTCGCTATCTAAAATATTAATTGTATCACCAATTTTAACTTCCCAATCCCATAAAGTTTCCCACTCACTTGCTTCCGAAACTACAATTCCATTTTTCTGTTGCATTTTCTTAAAATCTATTTCACCATCTACTAAAAATTTCTTTAAATTAGTAATATCCCCCGATTGTATTCCGTCCACAACAAAAATATCTGTATCGCCATTCGGTAATGTTATGTCACAAACTGTTCCTTTATACTGTTTAATTGATTCGACAGCTTGCATATCCTCTAATTTTTTTAGCAACTCTTGATTTAAAATATTATTTTTTTGTAAATCAAAATATTGTTTACTCGTATAAGACTGTGGTCCGTATGTTCCAAGTTCAATTTTTATTTCACCATTTGGCATTGATTTTTTTGCCATATTATATGGATCAATAGAATTTAAGTAGGAAGAGCTAGCCATAAGAACTATTCCACAAATTCCTAAAGAAAGTATTGTTAAAAACGTTTTTTTCTTATTACGCTGCACACTTAACAATGCTAATCTCCACAATGTAATTTTTTTATATGAATGTTTCCTATTTATATTTACCTCTGTATCTGCAAAATATCGTAATGCTTCTATTGGAGAGGCTGCAGATGCTATTTTTGCTGGTTTATAAAGAGATAACATTACAACAAAATAAACAAACGCACTCGCCATACCTGATATTAAAATAGTATTCACTAAATACCATCCTTTTGGTTGAATAAAGTAAGCTATAATACCCCCAAAAACACATCCCCAAAAACAACCTTTTAGAGTTAAAACATTCCCTTCTATTTTTATTATTTTTCTGATTTGCTTTTTAGTCATACCCAATGTTCTCATCTGTCCATATTTTCCAATTCTCTCCAAAACAGAAACAAAAAATATACTATAAATAACTATACTTGATATAATTGCAATGACTAAACTCACGCCCAAAATAACACTTATATATTGAATACTTTTCTGACTAATAAGAGAAAAATAATAAGATGAATAAACAATGCTATCCTTTGGTACATCTAATTGTTGTGCTATTTTATCAATTTCACTCTTTATTCCGGCTTCGTTCCAGCCTTGAGTATCGTTAATTTTAAAATATATGCTATATAAAGCCCCTGGCATTTTTCTTTCAATCAATTTATCAGATACATATATCGAATGTGTATCTGCAGTACTCTGCATAGGTAAAATTCCTGCAATAACATAGCTTTCTTTTCCATCTCCTAAATCTATCTCTATAGAATCACCTATTTTGGCCTTTGATTGAACCTCTTCTAAATATGAATCAGTTACTACAACTTCTTTTTCCATTTCAGGTAATTTCCCCTTTAATTCGGGATATCTTCCTAACTTTAGTAACGACTCTGTCATTGTTCTTATAGTAATTTTATAAGTCCCCTGGTTTAATGTCCCCAGTGTTCTAGTTTCTCCCATTTCAACATTCTTCATGGCTTTCATTTTATTGACAACCTTAGAATTAACATCCATAAATGTCGCTTGATACCGACCTTCAGCATCTTGAATTGAAAAACGTTGTGTTTGTACAAAATAAAGTGTTACCACTATAATTAATGCTGTTGACAATATTATCGTTAAAATGCCACAAAACTTCTTTAACCTCACACTATTCAAATCCTGTCTTGCTAAATGCCCTATTACCTTTTTTTCATTATTGCCTTTCATTTTTCCTACCTCAATTCTATATAAATTTACGAAAAATCCCATTTTCAAAACCAAATTCTGATTTTGAAAATGGGTTTTTCCTAGCACATCTTACTGCTCTGGTGATAACCAATAAGTACCGTCTAAGCAATCAGTTAAGCAATCTTTTCTCAGTTTACCGTAGCAAATAATGACGAGATCATACGCATTAACTTCTGCCTCTGTTAATTCCTTATTCTCTTTATGTTCCAGCATTTTGACTCCTCCTTTCATTAAAAATTTATATAAATAGTTTTCACTAATTATATACATATCACAAAAATTGCTGATACTCTTCCTCTTCACAAAATTTTATAAATCTTTCCAAATTTATTGCTATATTTTCATTTTTATCAAATATAAACATGCTATATATAAACATAATTTTTCTTAATGTGCAGTCAGAATCTACTCCTTCTTCTATAAGTGCTGGACACATTCCTCCACAAACACAATTAAATTTGCAAGTCTTACATTTTTCATTAGGCATATAAAATAACTTTTCCACATTGTCATTAGACAATATTTTTTCGATCGATTGCTCTATATCCGTCTCTTGTTCTATACTGCCTATTCGATATTTTTCTTTAACCAGAGAATGACACAAATATATATTTCCATCAGGGAAAAAAGCAGCCATTTTTCCAAATGCTGAACATGGATGGCTCAATTCTACCGCATGAAAAAGATTTCCGGCAAAACGTTTATTCGTATAGCCCTTTTCTATGATATATTTAGCAAAATAGCAGTATACCTTTAACCTTTCTTGATAATTTAATAATGGATAACCTCTATCTGCTGCACTCCCTGCATAATCTACAAAATGCAACAAAAAATCAGCATCGTAATATGCAGCCATATCTATGATTTCTCGAAGCAACATCTTTTCCTTTTCATTCTGATATGTAAATGTTAACACTACATCTATTTTGTATTTATTCAATAAAGCAATCTTTTCTTTTAATTGCTCAGTATTTTTATAATGGGCTGTACTAATTTCTATGGAATTAATAATTCCATTAAGGCTTTTAATAGTCTTTTCTGTTAATAGAGTCGCATTTGTCTGAACAATTATTTTTGTATTAATATTTTCCTTCAACTCTTTAAGAATATCTAGTATGTCCTCTAGGACAAACGGTTCCCCACCACTGACTATTAACTTTCTAGGGTTAGCCTTCCTAATTTTATCAATTACATGTTCTTTTACTTCAAGTTGAGACAATTTCTCTTTTTTGATATCCTTATTATTAGAACGCATAGCACAAAATTCACAGTTCAGATTGCAATAATCCGTAACAAATAGATAAATTGTATTCATCTGTTTTTTATTCTCAGGAAATGTCACATCATATTTCTTTCGCATTTTTGAAATTCCATCTATAATTTCCCGAATCTTTATGTCACCCTCTTCTTCAAATTCTTTTTTCTTCATTTTAAAACAAATATTTTTTTCTCTTTGGATAATTAGAACATATTCTCCAATTTCCACCACCCTATATTTATATCCCATACTACAACTCTCTCCTATAATGCTTTCGAAGCATTGCTACTTGTTCTTCACTATATTTTTCTCGAAATATATTGTTTACATGTCGAGTAAGTTCACAGTTAATTTCAGAAGGTATATAACAATTTCCTGTATTTTCGTAATTTCCAAATAAACAACTGCAAATTCTACATTTATTTTCTTTATACTCTTTACACTGTAAACATCTCGTATTTTGCGTTTTCTCTATTTTAATAATTTTTCTTATATACTCTGCATCTAACCCCTTGTCTACACTTCCTATCATATATTTTTTCCCAGTTTCTATACAAGGATATAACTCTCCTTTCACTGTTACAAATAACGAAACCAATCCTGCTTTACAAGGGAAAAAAGGCAAATAATCTGCTACAAAGCCTTCTAACATATCATTATAAAATTTCCATACCCATAGTTGTCCTCTATTTCTAGAAGAAATGTAATACTCAAATGCCTCATCAATTTGCTGAAACAAACAAATTTTATCTTCCTTATTCCATTTCTGATAGGCATTTATCTCCGTTTCTATATATCGAAATCCCAATTCATGTAAATGCCTAAATGAAGCTGAAAATTTAGTATACGTATTAGTATTAATAAGTTGTGCTGCATGTACAGCAATTCCTGTCATTTTCTCAAATTCTTCTTTGTATACAAGTTTTTCTTTAACTTCACTATAACTTCCAACACCATTCACAAATTTCCTGTTTTCATTATGAACATCCTCTAAACCATCTATGCTAATTTTGAATCGTACTCTTTTTTCAATCATAAATTCTATAATCTCTGTTGTAAATACAGTTCCATTTGTAGTGGTACTATAAAAAATATTTAATCCAATTTGTTCGTTTTTCTTTTCTATATAAAAAATAATCTCTTTCAAAAGCCCGAAAGCAAGCAAAGGTTCTCCACCAATAAAATACACACTTAAAGTTTTATCTTTCTGCTTGATGGCCTCACGCATAGCTATATCTATTGCCAATTGTGCTGTTTTCCATTTCATATTCACTTTTTCTTTATTTTCCACGTAGCAATATGAACAATTCAAATTACATCTTTTAGTAATTTCTAATGTTAATGAATACATTTACTCTCCTATCATCTACTAAAAATATAGCTGTTCTATTAAAATTCCTTTCTCAGTCAAAAACCTGTATCTATCATAATACCCCAAAAAAGGATATCGAATATAACAGTGCTTATAAGCATCACGGATATCATATACAAAATTTAGCAAATCCTTTTTAGCTGACATAAAATCGCTATATTTATCAATATCTATAAACAACTTATCGTAATAACCAACTATTTTTTGTGCTTCTAAATTATTTATGTCTATAATATGAACTTTAGAAAAACATTGTTTGATAAATTCTTTTTGCCTCTGGTTATCACTCCTATTAGTTACCAAAATTGCATTTTCAGAATTATTCTGTTTAACGCTACTTATCTGGTTCAGACTAGAAGACATTATTAAATCAACTATATCTTCAATCCCCAGATTTTTGTTTTCTCTAAAACAACTTATTATTCCCGTAAGTTTCGCTGTATACCAACTATTGCCTTGCATCAAATGTTCTTGATCTAACTGTTTAAACGAAACATAAGTCTTATTATTCAATAATAAATTCTGATTTCCACTCCTTTTGAGAATAACATTTCCGTCAAACTCACGCCTAATACCAATAACATTATCATACGATGCAGGATATGCAGTTTGGTTATTATTTGCATGTGCTGCCACTATTGGCACTGGACTTTTTTTACATAAATCATACAGCTCTTTTGAGAATGGAATCTCTACTCCTAAACTAATATTAATAATATCTACATTTTTTTCAATTAATGCTTCCAAACTTCTGTAAAGTAGTTCTCCCTCATTCCCAGCATTGCCACCTATTATATTATAAAGTAATATCTCAGACGTAGGATTTTCCAACAAAATACATGCACATACATATTCCGCATGAGAAAATGGGAAATTTTTATTTTTAATGCAATATCCTGGATTCATTCTTTTTATTTCTATCTTTTTGCCATAAAAAAACGGGTGTTGAAATATGGCATCTGAATCAATCACACCAATCCTCATTATACTCATTCCCCCTTTCATTTTAGATCTTATTCCATACGTTCATTCTCTTTTTTAAAATTCATATTCACATAAACATAAATCCTAATCCCCGAAGCTATATCCCAGTATCAATCTATATGCTTATTTTTTATGTTCAACTATCTAAGACATTTTCAATATACCCTTATTCTTTTTTTTAGTAATATTTTTTGTCTACATTGTCTTTTTTCTTTCCTCGTTGGCGCATACTATTCCTTTTTATGTCCCAACTTGGCACACTTCTGCGATTTACAGGGAAATCTACCCATGTTAGAATGATACTGTCAAAATTATATGTAGCGAAAACGTAGCTTTCCAGGGAATGCCTCTTCTCTGGTACAAGCTGCGTTTTTTAGTGCATGGAAAGGAGTATCACAACTAAATATAGAATAAGCGTTCCTCCGTATTGACCGGATTGAAGCTTTTATGAGGCAGGAAAACTATAAGCCAGGGCAAAGTGAAAGATCTCACTTTGCCCTCTTTTTATGAAGGAGGTTCATTTACTTGAAAAACCATGTACACAAAGAAGCCCCACCGGGCATGAAACATCATCGGAACTATGGAAAATATCTCTATACTGCCTTCCTCGCTTTCACTCTGATTGCCTGTAATGTACAACCCGTTATGGCTGCTACCATCTGGGACAAAGCTTCAGAAATCATGAAAGACGTATATAACCAGATTATTCTGATTTCCACCATTGCGGCTGTTGTAACTGCATCGGTTGCTTTGCTCTTGATGAATTTTTCCAAATCTGGAAAAACCGTGGATGAATCCAGGGCATGGCTCAAACGAATCATCATTACATGGGCGATTCTCAATGGTCTGGGATTTATCATGGCTTACATTACACCGTTCTTTGCCGGCGGGCAGTGGAATGGATAATGCAGATAAGGAGGTGGCTCTGTCATGGGAATACTTGACGGAATTGTAGAATGGATTGCCGAACAGGTCATGAACATTCTGGATTTGATTACTACTTCTGTTCTGGGTGCACTGGGATGTTCCATGGATACTTTTCTCCGTTATTTTCCAGCAGCGGAAACAATGTACCAGATTTTTCTGGCACTGGCTATCGGACTCATCCTTTTAAACTGGGTTTGGCAGCTTTTTAAGAATTATTTTATGGGGACAGGGATTGATGCTGAAGATCCAATCAAATTATCACTGCGGACATTTATGTTCCTTTTCCTGACATTCTATGCCAAGGACATCGTGGATCTTCTATTGAATATTGCAGGAACCCCGTATAGCTGGATTCTGACTGAAGATCTTCCACCACTGGAATTTGCCAAATTCAATTCTGTGATCACAGTAATCCTGGGGGTATGTGCCAATGGTGCTGTTGCCATTGTTGCCCTCATACTGGTACTGATCCTTGCCTGGAATTACATCAAGCTGCTTTTTGAAGCTGCGGAACGTTACATACTACTTGGAGTTCTGGTCTACACCGCACCTGTTGCGTTTTCCACGGGTGCTTCCCAGGCTACCGGAAATGTTTTTAAGAGCTGGTGCCGTATGCTCGGCGGACAGTTCTTTTTGCTTTTAATGAACGCCTGGTGTTTGCGGCTGTTTACTTCCATGGTCGGAACATTCCTTGCAAACCCTTTATCACTCTAGGAAGGAGGAGATTATGAAACATAAGAAAACACTGCTCTGCAGCCTGCTATTGATTTCTTGTCTGATTCTTGTAACTTCCATGCCGGTCTTTGCCGCTGAACTTACAGAAGCAGAGGTGCAGCAAGCTGTAGATGCACAGGGAAAAGAAACGGTCACCGGTAATGTCTTTATCTGGTTTCTGTGTGCCATTGCTTTTTTGAAGGTTTCTCAAAAGATTGACAGCTTTATGGCAAGTCTGGGAGTCAATGTTGGAAATACTGGTGGAAATATGATGGCTGAACTTTTAATCGCCGGAAGAGGTCTTGCAAGTTCCTTTCGAGGGCATGGAGGTGGAAGCCATAGTAGTTCCCATTCTTCCTCTCCCGGAAGTGCTGCAGTACAAAGTTCTTTCCTTTCCGGAGGATTAGCCGGAGCCGTTGGAAGGCAGACAGAGCGTTCTGCGGTAAATGCAGCCACCGGATATACCGAAGGACCAAGTATCGGAAATGCACTCTATCAGTCTTCCCTTGAAAAGGGCGGAGATTTTGCCAATAACGTTATCAGCAATATTGCTCAGGGAAACTATGGTCAAGTTGGCTCGATCAAAGGTGATGGGGCTGTTTCTGCATTTCAATCCTACATGGGAATTCAAAATGAAGATAAAACAGATCATTCCTATACCAATGTTGAAATTGGCGGCGGCAGGATAACAGGAGTTGAGTCCGGTTCCAATGGAGACAGCCGGGAATTTGCTATGTACCATGCCGATCAATATACGGCTCCTACCCATGGAACCTATGAAACTGTTCAATCTGTAGACGGAGCTACCTGGTACAAACAGTATGCTGAAAATACGGTATCCAAAATTCCTTATGATGCTGGCGATGGAAAGATAGCCTACAACGAATCCATTGTCCAAAAGCTTCCTCCTACTCCTCCAAGAAAGGATCGGATTTAGTGATGGATACAGAACGCTCTGGACTTGACGAAGCAATGGATGTAGGCTCCAGTACCATTTCTCACCTAAAGTCCTTAAAAACAGCAGCCACTTTCTCCAAAGCAGGATATGGTGCAGCCCTTGGCGGGCCTTTTTCAGCAGCGATTGGAGCAGTCATAGCCAACCGGAATCAGTTCGCTAAAATTCTCCTTGTTATTCTCGCCATACTGCTGCTTCCGGTTTTATTTATTGTGATGCTCCCTGGTCTGATCTTTGGAAGTCTGACCGAACAAAGCGATGTACTGAACAGCAACTCTATGATCAGTGAAAACATCCGTGCTTCCCGTGAAGCCATCGTTGAAGTGTTAGAAGAAAGCCATGAAGACATTCTGGCAGAGATCCATGCAGCAATTTCCCGTCTTCCACAAGGTGATACTGCATCCATCAATGACCCCTATACATACAGCATCTCCGTCAATGCCAATCTGCTGATTTCACAATTTTGTGCCAGCCAGGATGACTATAAAAACATCAACCTAAACCAATTAAAGAAACTCATCCGTGAAAACAAAGAAGGACTTTTTTCTTATGATGTAGCAACCGAGACAGTTACCATGGAAGTTACCGTTGATGGCGATGCAGAAGGAGAAGCCGGCACAGAACAGGGGCAGGCACAAACACAGACGGTTACTTTTACGAAACACACCTATACCGTTGTTTATGCTGGAGATTCCTATTTTGCAGACCATGTATTCCATCTTACAGACAAGCAGAAAGAACTTGCCAAAAACTATGCCGAAAACCTGACTGCTTTCTTTGGTACTGCTTCTTCCGGCATAGTAGCTGCTATCAATCTTAGCGATGAGGTATTGTCCTACCGCCCTGCTGTAGAAAGAGCTGCTGCGAAATATGGTATGAGTGATTATGTGGATTTAATTCTGGCAGTCATGATGCAGGAATCTGGCGGACGAGGGCTGGATGTTATGCAAGCAGCGGAAGGTGGATTTAATACCCGCTATCCCCATGTGCCAAATGGGATTACAGATCCTGAATACTCCATTGAATGTGGAGTACAGGAATTAAAATATGCCCTCGACAAAGCCGGCTGTACCGGACCTACGGACTTAGACCGGATTAAACTGGCTCTTCAGGGTTACAACTACGGTTCTGCATACATTGACTGGGCAATGGAGCGTGACGGTGGTTATACCAAGGAAAATGCGATTGCCTACTCTGATATGATGTGTGCAAGACCAAGCTGGCCTTATGACCTGTATGGTGATAAAGAATATGTGGATCATGTCCTTCGGTATTACCAAATTACTGCCAGTGGTGGCAGCTATCCCGCAAACGGTATGCAGATTCCACACTATCTCCAGACAGACTATGGAAACATTCCATACGGCGGGGGTTCCATCGCCAGCAGCGGATGCGGTCCGACAAGCTTTGCTATGATTGCCAGTTATCTTACAGGCACTACCATTACACCTATTGATGCAATATCCTGGTGCGGAAATTCCTATTACAAACCAGGAGTCGGCACTTACTGGTCTTATTTCCAGGCAGCGTCCGATCATTTTGGGTGTGGGGCTGTCACACAGACCAGTGATCCCAACCAGGTACTTCAGGCTTTATCTGAAGGTCATCCGGTCATCAGTTCCCAAAGAGCTGGGCTTTTTACCAGTGGCGGACATTTTATTGTCCTTCGTGGTGTAACGGCTGGAGGTAAAGTATTAGTCAATGATCCCAATGACAGTTCCTCCAAAAACTACATCAACCGTGAATTCGATATGATGACGGAAGTGCATGCAACCGCAAATGCCTATTGGATCTTCGCTAAAAAATAAAGGAGACACTTATGAACAGAAAAAAAGCAATTCTGGCTATCTTTATGATGGCCTTTTTAATTATCATCGGATTTGTCTTTCCCTCCATCTGGAAATCCCAAAAAGGAAACAAAAAATCCGAGACAGAAAATACTCAACACGATAATAATGAAAATACCGAGACAGAACAAGCAGAAAATAACGAATCCATAAGCTTTCAGGATTTTGAAGCTTTGGAAGACTTTTTCTCCAAGGAACAGGTGAAACTTTTTCAGGAAGAACTGACCTCCTATCTTAAAAACGTAAAACAGATGTCTCTAACTTCCATCCGTTTCCTTGCTGATGATACTACCTATCCCAATGCTTCTGATATTAATTTTTCGTTCCAGCTTCCGGATAAGTCCGTTCTTCCTGTGTACTACACTTCCTCTACTGGAAGATTCTTTTTCGGTGAGGAACGTACCCCTGATTCTGGAAAAGAAATCATCTATGAACGTCCGACAGATGACAAACTTCCTTCCATCACAACAGAGGAAATTGAACAGTTGCAAGAAGGCGGTTATGATGATACCTCAGTGAATTCGGAAAAAGCTGCCCCTGTCACAGAAGTTCCGGAAACTCCTTCCATGGAAGAACCAAAGGAGGTGCAGCCATGAACAATACTGAAGAACAACATCCTGTCTTCATCCCTCGCAATTTTATAGAAAAAGGGACCTTTATGGGCGGAATGTTTAAAATCCGTAATGCCATCGAAGGCGGTATCCTGGCAATCCTGATCACCATTCCTGTTATCAATCTGCCTCTGACACTCACTGTCAGGATTATTATTCTCTGTATGACTGCTCTGCCTGCAGCTATGATTTCTCTAATTGGAATCGGTGGGGAAAGCATTACTGCGTTTTTAATGAACGCTCTGCGTTTTCTGAAAAACCGCCGGGTTATTTACCGTATGGATGTACATCCGGAGCCGAAAAAAAAGTACCGGATAAAAAAGCCCCGCAACAAAGAACCAAAAACCAAGAAACGCAAACGGCATCCAAAACAACCTGCAGAATCTTCTTCTGAAGAGAACTGCTCACAGATGTCTTCCGAAGAGGAGACAAAAGAATCCTCTGCTATTAAAAAAAAAGAACGTCGGCAGTTTGATACTTCTACAAAACGTGGAATACGCAAACAGGCTCGTGAAGACATCCGGATTCTTAAATTTGAGTCCCGACAATTAAAAAAAGAACAAAACGTTGCACGTAAAAGTGCGAAAAGGCAGGCAAAACTTGAAAAACAACAGATAAAGCAGCAACTTTTGGAGGAACGAAAAAAAGAAAGAACTGCGAATAAAGCTTCCAACCAGTCATCTGCTGCTTCCGGGAAAAGCAAAAAGAAAAAACGAAAAGAAATCACCTTGGAAGATTATCTTCCTATTGATAAGATTGCCAATGGTGTTATCTACACGACAGACCATCGTTATGTAAAAATCCTGGAGATTGAACCGATCAATTTCCTCTTACGCAGTGCTAGGGAACAACAGGGGATCATTTTCAGCTTCATCTCCTACCTAAAAATCAGCCCTGTGAAACTGCAGATTAAGATGATCTCCAAAAAAGCGGATATCAACAAACATCTGGAACAGTCCCGTTTGGAAATGGAACGGGAATCAGATCCTAACTGCCGGCAGTTACAAAAAGACTATATCCAATTTGTCCGGCAGTTAAGTTCCAGAGAAGCGGTTTCCAGACGTTTTTTCCTAATCTTTGAATACGAACCTTTCAATGTGAATCGGAAGGTGGAGGAAAAGGAAATCCTGGCAGCTTTGGAAACTGCTGCACAGACCGCAAAAACCTTTCTATATCAATGCGGCAACGATGTGCTGGTTCATGACAATGAAGATGAGTTTACAACCGATGTACTCTACACTTTACTGAACCGTACCAAATGTACCGAAACCCCTTTGCCAAAACGGATTAACCAGGTACTGACCCGCTATATGGAATCTGGTCGTGAGCAGGAAGTGGATAACATCCATATCAATGAATTCATTGCACCAGAGTCTTTGGACTTTAAGCACAGTAACTATGTGCTGGTAAATGGCATCTACCATTCTTACCTGCTGGTGCCGTGCGATGGTTACAAAGCAAAAGTAATGCCAGGCTGGCTGTCCCTGCTTATCAATGCTGGCGAAGGAATTGACATTGACTTTTTTCTGCATAAACAGCCCAAAGATAAGATCCAGCAACGTCTTGGACAGCAAATCCGGATCAACCGTTCAAAGATCAAAGATGCCTCTGATACCAATGCGGATTTTGATGATCTGGATTCTGCCATCCGTTCCGGCTATTTCCTCAAACAGGGACTTGCTAATAATGAAGATTTCTATTACATGAATCTTTTGATTACGATTACGGCAGGTGATCTGGAAGAACTGCAATGGCGGATTCAGGAGATGAAAAAACTTCTCATCTCACAGGATATGGATCTGCGGTCTTGTTACTTCCTGCAAGAACAGGGATTTTTATCTTCCCTTCCTCTTGTAAACCTGGATAAGAAGCTCTATGAACTCTCAAAACGAAATGTCTTAACCACCGGAGCTGCCAGTTGCTATCCTTTCGTCAGCTACAGCATTTGCGATGACAACGGCATCCTATTTGGAGTAAATAAGCATAACAACTCTTTAGTGATTGCTGATATTTTTGACTCCAAACAATATAAAAACTCCAATATTGCGATTCTTGGCACTTCTGGATCCGGAAAAACCTTTACCATGCAGACTATGGCACTTCGTATGCGGCGTAAAGGAATCCAGGTATTTATCATCGCACCGTTAAAAGGTCATGAGTTTTATCGGGCTGCCAGAAATGTAGGAGGAACCTTTATCCAGATTTCTCCTGCCAGCCAAAACTGCATCAATGTCATGGAAATCCGAAAAGTAGATAACTCTGTCAATGAGCTGCTGGACGGTCCAACTTTAGACGCATCTGCCTTAGCCAGTAAGATTCAACGTCTGCACGTTTTCTTTTCTCTGCTCATTCCAGATATGAGCCATGAGGAAAAACAGCTTTTGGACGAAGCACTGATTAAAACCTATGCAAGAAAGGGAATCACCCATAAGAATGAATCCCTCATTGATCCCAAACACCCGGATCATTATAAAGCGATGCCAATTCTTGGAGATGTATATGATGTTTTGATGGAAACTGAAGATACCAAACGACTGGCTCACATCCTGAACCGTCTTGTCCATGGCTCTGCTTCCTCTTTTAACCAGCAGACCAATGTAGATCTGACCAATAAATATACCGTTTTGGACATTTCAGAGCTGACTGGTTCCAGTGATCTCTTAACGGTAGGGATGTTTGTTGCTCTGGACTATGTATGGGATAAAGCCAAAGAAAATCGTACCGAAGAAAAAGCCATTTTCGTAGATGAAGTATGGCAGCTCATCGGTGCCTCCAGTAACCGTCTGGCCGCTGAATTCGTTTTGGAGATCGCCAAGATCATCCGGGCATACTCTGGTGCCGGTATTTTTGCAACCCAGGACCTCAACGACTTTTTTGCTCTTGATGACGGAAAATATGGAAAAGGCATTATCAATAACTGTAAAACCAAAATTATTCTTAACATGGAAGATGAAGAGGCACAACGTGTAAAAACCATTCTTCGTCTTTCCGAAACCGAAGTTATGAATATCACCCATTTCCAACGTGGAAACGGACTGATTTCAACAAACAACAATAATATCACTGTGGAATTTAAAGCTTCCAACCTGGAAAAAGAATTAATTACCACAGACCGACAGGAACTCCTGGAAATCTTGAAACGCCAGGATAAAAAAGTCGGTTAATGTTACCTGCAGCCCGAATATGGCTGCTTTTCTTTTTAACAAAGGAGGAGATTTATGTTAAAACCAGCAAAACAACCTCATATCCGGCTAACCGCCCTTTTTCTTTGTGTCACGATGTTTCTTAGCACACTCTTTTTCAATGCCCATACCGCTTATGCTGCAGATGGAACCATTGATTATAAGGCAGGAGCCAAAATTCCATACGGGGACTATTATACTTCCCGCATGAGTTTTGATGGTAATAATACAGCTTATTGCGTTGAACCATTAAAGAAAACACCTGCTTCCGGACAATATCCTTATAATCTTTTAGGAAAGGATTCCCCGCTTAGAAAAGCACTCTACTATGTCAATGGTGGATACGGCTACGAAAAGCTCATAAAAGATCAATATTTCCAAGGATGGTCCGATGACAACTCTTATGTCATTGGTCATCTGGTCGTTTCCTATATCCACGCTGGAAATAACGGGGACACCGGTGCCTTCCATGGCGCACCTCAAAATTATATTGACAAAGCATTGGAAGTTGCCAACGCCATTGAAGGGCTTCCTGCCCCACCAGAATCCTTCCGTGCTTTTATCGTTCCTGGCAATGCTTCCCAAACTTTTGCAGGAAGCTGGTATCAGGTTCCAAACGGCTTTATCGAACTGCAGAAATCCTCTGCCAATACCGATATTTCCGATAAAAATGGCAATTACTCTTTAGAAGGAGCCAAATACGGAATCTACAAAGGGGAAGAACTGGTAGAAACTCTTGTTACCGATAAAAAAGGATATGCAAAATCCAAAGAACTGGCTGAAGGAAGTTACACCGTCAAAGAAATCAGTGCCCCAGAAGGATTTGCTATAGATACTTCCGCCCATAATGTTACGGTAAAAGCAGAAGGAACATCTACCGTAAAAGTAAAGGATATTCCTCAAAATAATCCCGTAAAACTGCTCCTTAAAAAGCTGGATGCTGACACACAGCAAAATTCTGCACAGGGAACCGGCTCTCTCGCCAATGCCGAATTTACAATAAAATTCTATACAGAGCAGTCAGCTACCGATCCCGGAGCAAATGGTAAGAAACCGGTTCGCACCTGGATATTGAAAACAGATGCCTCTGGAGAAATCCATTTTACAAAAGATTATTTGGTATCCGGGGATGAATTTTTCTATGCCAGTGATGGAAAGACCGTCTGCTTCCCACTGGGTACAGTAACCGTACAGGAAACCAAAGCCCCTGCCGGCTATCTTCCAAACGAATCTGTTTTCGTGCAGCAAATCACCAGTACCGGTACGGAAGAAACTATCTCTATTTATAACGCTTCTTCTGTCGAAGAACAGGTCTTCCGAGGCGGCGTCAAAATTCAGAAGCGGGATCTGGAAACTCAGGGAACACAAGCACAAGGAACCGCATCTCTTGCAGATGCCGAATTTACCATTACCACTCTGAACAAACAGCCAGTATGGGTAGGTGGAAAGCTCTATGAAAATGGTCAGGCAGTGCTTACAATCAAATCGGATACACATGGTATTGCTGCAAGTGCCGCTGATGCCCTGCCCCTTGGACATTACCGGATAGAAGAAACCAAAGCGCCTTCCGGATACCTAACCGATGGTGCAAAGGCTCTTGAATTTGACATCACCCAAAATGGAGAAATCGTAGATTTAACAACAGAAGAGACTTCTGTTTCTAACCAGATTATCCGTGGCGGTGTCAAAATCCAAAAACGGGATCTGGAAACAGGAGAAGCCAAACCACAGGGAAATGCTTCTTTAAAGGATGCAGAATTTACAATCACCAATCTTGGTCCAAATCCTGTTCTTGTGGATGGAACCCTTTACGAAAAAGATCAAGTAGTTCTCACTTTGAAGACAGATGAAAAGGGGCTTGCTTCCACCAAAAAAGATACGCTCCCTTATGGTCATTACCGGGTTGATGAGACAAAAGCACCGGAAGGTTATTTGAACGAGGGCAAACTCTCTCAGGAGTTTCATATCACAGAAAATGGGAAAATTTTGGATTTAACTGCAAAAGAAACAGCGATTTCCAATCAGGTAATCCGTGGCGATTTAGAATTCGTAAAGGTCTCTGACGGAGATTTAAACCGGCTGGCAAATGTCCCATTTTCCATTACCTCCAAAACTACAGGAGAAAGTCATACCATTGTAACAGACAAAAATGGCTATGCCAGTACTTCCTCAGAATGGAATAAGCACACTACAAATACCAATCGTGGGGAAACTTCTGAAGACGGAATCTGGTTTGGCGCTTCTAAACCTGATGATGCCAAAGGAGCCCTGATTTATGATACCTATATTTTGGAAGAACAACGCTGCGATTCCAATGAAGGTATGAACCTCTTAAAAATTGAGGTCTCTGTATACAAAAATCACGTAGTCGTGGATATGGGAACTTTAACGGATGATCAGATTACCATTGGAACTACTGCCCTTGACAAAGACAGCAACTCCCACTTTGCCAAACCAGAAGAAAAAATCACTCTGGTTGATACCGTAGAATACGAAGGCTTAAAGAAGGGACAGTCTTATAAGCTCATCGGTACACTGATGGATCAGGAATCCGGAAAGCCAATTGAAATAGATGGAAAACCTGTCACAGCAGAAACCACCTTCAAACCAAAAAAATCTTCTGGTTCTGCAAAAGTGACCTTTACGTTCAATGCCTCTTCTCTGAAGGGCAAAACAATCGTAGTATTTGAGGAACTGTACCAGGAGGATTTAAAACTGGCTGTTCATGCGGACATTACAGATCAGGATCAGACTATCTATTTCCCAGAAATCGGGACCACTGCAAAAGATAAGGAAACAGATATGAATCTTTCCCAAGCAGATAAAGAAGTTACCCTTGTAGATACGGTAGCTTACAAAAATCTTCTGCCCGGCGAAGAATATGTTATGACTGGAACCCTTATGGATAAAGAAACCGGAAAACCTGTCGAAATAGATAAGAAAGAGGTTACTGCCGAAACCACATTTACTCCTAAAGAATCCTCTGGAACGGTAGATGTGATTTTTTCTTTTGATGGGACCTCCCTTGCCGGAAAAACCGTAGTTGTTTTTGAATCTGCTACTTATGACGGCAAAGAATTTGCAACACACGCAGATCTTGAAGATAATGGGCAGACCATCTACTTCCCAGAAATCGCTACTACTGCAAAAGATAAAGCAGACGGAGATCATTTTACCAAAACCGATAAAGAGATTACCATCGTTGACACGGTTAAATATAGTAACCTAATTCCAGGAAAAGAGTATGCACTTACCGGTACCTTGATGGACAAAGAGACAAAAGAGCCTCTTCAGGCAGATGGTAAACCGATTACTGCCACTACGACCTTTACTCCTGAAGATGCCTCTGGCAGTATTGAACTTACCTTTACATTTGATGGCAGCATCCTGTCCGGCAAAACAATTGTTGTCTTTGAGTCTTTAACGTATCAGGAAAAAGAGATTGCTGTTCACGCCGATATAGAAGACCATGAACAGTCTATCTACTTCCCAGGAATTGGAACTACTGCGAAGGACAAAGCGGATGGGGATCAGGAAGCCGTTGCTACGAAAGAAGTAACCATCATTGACACCGTATCCTACCAAAATCTGATTCCGGATACTCCATACAAACTGGTCGGCACACTGATGGACAAAACAACCCAAAAGGAAGTTCTGATTGATGGAAAACCTGTCACGTCAGAAACAGAATTTACACCAAAGGATTCCAATGGTTCTGTCGAAGTCATCTTCACTTTTGATGGAAGCACATTGGCTGGTCATGATGTAGTCGTTTTTGAAAAACTTTTTTCCCTTGAAGGAGAAACAGCACTTGAAATTGCTTCCCATGAGGATCTGGACGATAAAGGACAGACGATAAAACTTACGGAAGTTCCAAAAGACACACCGGAACCTTCCAAACCAGTCAAGACTGGAGATGAAACAACCATTCTTCCTTATCTTTTACTGGCAGGTGCCGCACTCCTCTTTGCTGCCGGATTTGGTATTTTATATATCCGTAAGCGAAAAAAAGATAAGTAACTATCAATAAATATGCTCACAGGCAGCTTCTTACGGCTGCCTGCTATAAAGGTGATGAATATGGAACAATCTCGTTGTAATGCCGATGCCAAGCACATCCGGCATTTTTTAGATATTTGTGATGGAAATTGGCATTCCTGTATTTATGTTCGCTGCGTTTCCTGTAAAACCCCAGGTTATTGTAATGGCCCACACTTCTTATATCATCCAGATGAAAACGGCAGTCCTTGTATCCTGCCCATGGCAGATGCCCGTATGCTCTTCTCCCGCATACCGGAACCAACGGAATGCCTGTCCGCCATAACACTGGAACAGTTTCAGTCCTTATATGGACTCTACTTTGCAAAAGAAGCATTGACCGATAAGCCATGTCCTTGTTTTGCTTTACTGCGGCATCAGGAAGCATCCCATTATTACTGGTAAAAGGTTGCACTTTTGGTACTTTCTGCGTACAGGATAAGAAAGGAGGCGATTTTATGTTGAATTTCACTGCTATGATTCAAGGAATCGATACAATATTTACGAACTTAATTTTTATTCCTGCACTTTTAATCCTGTACCTGAAGTTTCGTCCGAGAAAGCCCTGGAGCAGACGCACCAGAAATCTGTATCGGCTATGTATAGCTCTGATTTCTGTTTATGTCATCCGGATTTTCTGTGCAGGGTTCATCTTTACACCAGTAAATTACTCACGTTTTGCAGACAGCGGTTTCTTTCCGCTTATCAAGGCACTGTTCTATTCTTAGATTTTCTGCCATTTTGTGCCATTTAGTCCGAATCTGGGAGTAGTTTCTATGCCCATCCTATGGGAATTCATCACCTGCTTTCTTACAATATACGTATAAAACACGTAAGCGAGGTGAATCTTTATGAAACAGAAACAAATCCGCTGCCCATACTGCGGCAGCATCGCAATTTTAAGGGATGCGTCCTATGTATATGGAAATAAAGCGAAAGATGGAAAACTCTATGTGTGCAGTCACTTCCCACAGTGTAATTCTTATGTAGGAGTTCATCCTGGCACTACCAATGCCAAAGGAAAACTGGCAAACAAAGAGCTTCGGCAAAAAAGGATCCAAGCACACCGGGTGTTTGACCAGATATGGCTAAACCACATCTTTACGAAATCGGAGGCTTACCGCTGGATTGCTGATAAATTCTGTCTGACTGCCAAGGAAGCACACATCGGAGAATTTAGCACTTATATGTGTGATCAACTAATTCTGGAATCCATGAAGATTCTGGAGAATAACCATATCCCTCTCAGGGCCATTGGTTGAAAGGGGGGATATGTATGATCATCCCGATGACAGATGATGAACGCCGATTGACAGAGGAGTACTTATATTTGGTACCTGAAATGGTAAAAAAATTGACTACTCGTTGTGCTTATGTCTCATACGATGAGCAGCAAGACCTTCTGCAAGCCGGAAACTTAGCTTTATGCAAAGCCGCCATGAACTATGACAACACCCGTCCCTTTGCAGTTTACGCCAGAGTTGCCATACGAAATGCCATTTACAGTTATTGGAGAAAACTGCAAAAAGAACGAAAATACACCTGTTCCATGTATGCATCTTCCGAATTTGACATGGAACCCCTGCTTGTAGACCAAAAAACCGAACTATGGCAGGAACAATGTATGAACCAGGAACCCATTTATAAGCACCTGCAGTCCTTAGAAGCGAGAAGCTGCAATACACTAAGAAAAGGAATACATGCCCTGCTCCTGCAGCAAAAAGGATATACCAACCAAGAAATTTCCAAACATTATGGTGTCCCAATGAATCATGTCCGGGCATGGCAAAGCAAAGCCCGGAAATACTTACAGCAGGATACCAAATTATATACTCTTTTATCTTGAAGGGAGAACGATTATGCTGACACTTTATACTGCAGTCGGAATCCTACGATTCCAGGATTCCATAAAGGAACATAAAACACCGACTGTTATCAATAACCGGCAGGAATACGGACTGACAGAAGAAGAATTCTTTCTGTGGAGCAGCCTCGCATTTCAAATCCGACAGATCCATGAATTGCAGTCTGCTTTTTCCGAACGCTTGAAAAAACATCACCGTTCGGAAAATATCCCCATTGAACCTTACCTGAATCGGCTGCTGCTTCGAGGACTGGTTGTAAAAGGGGATGGTTTAACTGGTGTGGATGCCCTGTACCGCCTCTTAGGAGAACTTTATATCAGCCCATTGCAGGACAGTTTTTCAGTACGGCTTTTTACCTGCATCTATCTCTGCATGAAGAAAAAACTGCACACAAAGGAACTGATCCATTATCTAAAAAAGCCGGCACGGACTGCTATAGAGGACACGGTACTCCAAATAGCAAAAAAAGTACAGATTTCTACGGCAGAGCTTGTAACCTGTGTAGAACAGGGCATCCATCCACAAAATACAGAGCAACTTTTGACGCAGCTCTATGAAACCTCGGATGCAACATTCCGTACCCTGGCACAGGATATCCAATTCACCCATGCCGGTTATCCTGTACTGGAAGCCATCAGTAATTTGTACCTCAATAAACAGATTGCATTTGAAAAATTATAGGAAGGAGCAAATTATGCCAAAACCATTTCTTAATAAGCTGATTGTCCATGGGGCAATCGGCTTTTTCTGTGTCCTATTTGGATGTATTTACGGATTTATAACAGACGACCAGATATTTCTCCTTATGAGTCTTTGCATCGGTGTTGGAACTGCCATACGAATTGTGAGTCTGCTACATACCATCAAGATGCATGACTATACCGAATTAACTGGAACCTGTACAAAACGTGAAGTCAGCCCACTTACCAAGAAACAGAAAATTATTTTCCGTTCCACTGACCAGAAAGAATATCACTTTACATTCGATAAAAATATCCGCCTTTTATCTGGACATTATTATCGCCTATATTTCCGGAATGTAGCAAACCTTTCGGGTGAAGAAAAGGTTACTCCGGATTTACTTGCGTATGAGGAATTATCCCTAAATGAAGATGTTTCCCCGAAGAACTCTTAGATTTCTTCTCTAAATACAATAGAAGTGGATATGCCACTTTCACATACCCACTTCTATTATGCTTTATAAGTTTTCCTTCTGCCGTCCCAGTGAAATGACAAAAACCACTCCGAACTACCACGTATTCTGTCTCAAGGATGACAGCATAACAGCAATCGCAGGGAATAATAATCTATTGTATTCCAGAAGACTCTTCAAAAAATGGACAGTGCTTTCACTTTCAGGGTTTCAAAATGCAGTAACCATATCTTTTATTTTTCTACTGTGACCAATTTTTTCATATTAAGGGCAACTTTATACTGACAGTGAAAATTCCCGCTTCATAATTCACTTGAATATCACCACTTATTTGTATTACTAGCTTTCTAGTAGCATACAATCCGATACCACTGCTTTTTGTCCTTGCTTCATCTTTTGTGTAAAACAAATCAAATATAGATTTTAATTCTTCATCACTAATATAATCAGAAGGATTGCTTATTTGTATATGACAATACTCGGATTCTCCCCACATGTAAAACATTATATCACCAGTACTATACTTTAAAGCATTATCTATTAAATTACATAAAATTCTAATTAATATTTTCTCTTGAGCAAGTATCCAAATGTTTCCATGTGGCAGTCTAATATCTAATTGTTCTGAGGCACGTTTTGAATTTTGAATATATTCCTTTAACAAAGAAGTGACTACCTCTGTAATATTGACTGATTTCATATCAACTTCGCTCTCTATTGCTTCACTCCAAAACAATAAATATAAATCGTCTACTAATTTTTTTAAATAATCCGCCTTTTTTTCAATATGTTCTATATAGCTATTAACAGGTTCATTCACATTTTTTTCTAATCTAATTAACTGCAAGTAACCAATAATAACAGTTAATGGAGTACGTAAATCGTGTGATAAATTTGCTACCATCTTTTTAAAATTTTTATCCTGTTTTTTTAGCTGATGTTCTTTTCGTTCATCTTCTGTAATTCGCTTGTTGATACTAAGTGCAAGGTTCTCAATATCTTTATCAAATACATTGACCGAGTAGATATGCTCATTATGTTCTATCCATTCTATAATTCTTCTAATTTCCCTCTTCAGATGAAAAATGTATAATATGCCTAATAATATAAACACTCCTGTTATTAAAAAGACAACTAGCAAACTTCATATCTCCTTATAATATTAGAATCTCATCACATGTATTCAAGATTGCATTATCATGTGAAACAATAATAATTATTTTATGATTTTTAATTTGATCGATCAACTGTAAAAATTGTTTTTTTCCACTCTCATCCATAGCTGAGGTAGGCTCATCAAAAATCATTACCTGACCGTCTTGCACTACTTGGCGAATAATTGCAATTTTTTGCTTTTCTCCACCGGAAATATTACTTGACTTTTCATTAATTTGCAAATCCCAATTATCTCTTTTCAAAATACTATCACCAAAGCAATCAACGGCTCTCTGTATACATTTTACATCAAGCTTTCGATATAAAGCAATATTATTATATATTGTATCTGCTATTAAAGTCGGCTCCTGTTCTGTTACACTGATTACATGTTCTCTTATATAATCCATATCTAAATTTCTCATTTCTGTATCGTTCCATATTATATTCCCTTGATATTCATCTACATACATACCCATTAAAATTTTAATAAGTGTACTTTTCCCACATCCGTTTTCTCCTTTCAATCCATAAACTTTCCCCTTTTTTAAGTTTGTAGAAAAACTTTTTATGGTTTCTTTCTGGTCATATGCAAAATTCAAATCCTGAATTCTAATTTGTTTGATTTCATTAAGTCTTATACACCCCTTAGACTGCTCCTTAATTTCTAAAATAGATTTTATACGTTCAAAGGATACATAAGCCTCTTGGTATTCTTGACCGTATGCCACTATTTCTTTTCCATATTCCAAAATCATATTAAAATATACTGAAATCATATAGAAATATCCTATTTGCATATCTCCAGTAAGTATCTTTTTTCCTCCAATCCAAAGTAAAATGCATACAGATATTGCCCCTACAATCCCTTCAAGATTTGCAAATGCCTGGATAGTCGCTTGTTGTTTAAATATAGATCGATATAATTTTTGATATGATGCTACTAACCTATTTGAAAAAAATGAACCCATACTATGTATTTTTATAAACTCTATTTTTTCTAATTGTTCCTGCAGTCTGGAGAAGAAATTGGATTTCTCCTCTTTCATTCCATAACTGCAATTATAAATACGCTTTTTGAAGCCAATATATATAAAAAAATAAAGTGCTAATAAAAACATTGTAACTATAAAAGCAATCGAATCCATTTTCCAAATCATAAATAAGATTATACCCGCTGAAAAAACTGAAAATATCAATTCAGTCAAGGAGCTGATGAAAAAAATAAGTACATCATTCGCATCATTGTTTATCCTTTGAGATAAGTACGATAAATCAGTTCTGCCAATTACGAGTGGCGAAACTTTTTTTAAATGATTTACAATTTCGAAATTTAATGAAAATGCTGCATTAGTCTGTATCCTTATATAAAGTATTTTATTGACATAGCAGACAATTTCCTTACCAACATACAATAACAGTAATAAAAATATGAATTTTAACATTGCTGAATATGTTGTTTCCACATTAAACATATTAATAAATTGTCCCATAGCAGCCGGTATAAATGTATTTAACCCGCACAGTATAATACCCAACAAAAAATATATCCCATATTCTATTTTATATTGAAAAACATATTTACTGCAAAATTTTATCATTCCAATTCTCCCTGCTATTTCATTGAGCCATTTCTTTCATCAGCTCCAACATCTCTTCTGCATTCCATTTTACTGAAGAACAAATCTTATTTTTATAAGCAGCACACCCACCATAACATACTGGAAAAAATGAACAATCTTTACATTCTTGATCCTTTACGACATCATAGGAAAGCCATTCTACAAATTTATTTGTAAGTTTGATTCCTTTTTCCAAATTACCGATACTTCGTTCACTATATCCAATATCATTCCAACATTTATACAACGCTCCATCTGGACCTATCACAAATGAATTTAAGCTAATTGCTCCACATACACCATAATTGCTCGGCTTAACACCTTGGTACATAAAGCCTCTCTTAATCCCTTCTTTATAAAACGCAATCTCTTCTTTTGCGTACTGTGGTCGTTCCATACATATATGATTATTACATACTCCATTAATATCATCTACTGGTGCTAAATAATAACCAACTCTACCTTTTAAACCATATCTTTCTAGCCAATCAAATATTTCTGTTGCTTCGTTTATATTTGTCTTGTCAACATTAATTCTTATCGAAATATTCAAAATATCCGCACATTCTCTTATATTGTCCAATATATGTTCGAAGGTAGGCTGATGATTATGGAGAATCCTTCTACTATCATGGGCTTGTTTTGAACCATCTAAAGTAACTTGAATATAGTGGATGTCCATGTCTTTTAATTTTTCAGCTACTCTTCTAGTCAATTTATAACCATTTGTGACCATATCCGCATTATATTTGCAACCAAGTGGCAAAACAGACTTTATCTTTTTGGTTAATTTTTCAATAGTTTCAATTGCCAATAATGGCTCCCCTCCATACCAAGATACCGTTAATTCATGTATATGCTGATATTTTTCTTTGAGCTGCGATGTTAATTGATCCTGAACAGTCTCAGACATAGTAATATATTCTCTCCCTTTTTCATAGCAATAGGGACAACAAAAATTACATGCCATAGTTGGGGCAATAGTTAATGTAAGATTTGAATCCGCAAACCTTTCTATTTTATTTCTTATAAGCAATTCTGCAAATTCATCTTTATCATCTTCAACTAGCATACCACCCTCTAATAATGCTGACTCTAAATCAGGCTTTGAACATTTTTTCCCTTCTTTCATTTCATAATATGATTTTTCATAATCAGTATCTAATTCCAGTATTGCAGATGTGACCGTATTGTAAATCAAACAACTTTTATCTTCTTTTTTCTCTATATTGTATCTTGATAATTTCATTATTATATCCTCTTTTCTTAATCTCTTGTTTTCACAGTGTTCTTTGCAATAATGAAAATGTGCCCAGCATATTGCTGAGCACATTTTCCTTTACTGACTACAAATATCTTTAGTAACGAATTACACATGTAGCCTTTTTAGATCCACAACCTTTATCATTGTAAACCCAGCAGATTCTTGTACTTTTGTCCTCTGATGCTTTGTTAATCCACTTCATTGCAATATCCTCCTGTAAAATATTTATTTATTTCAAAGTAGTAAGAGCTACTTGAAACACAAATTAAAGTTCTTGACGTTTCAATGCAAAATGCATTAAAACTATCCCCACCAGGCACGCACCCATACCATACATAATAGTTCCAACAACAATCCCATTTGTCATCCGATATCCACAAATATTATACATATAAGTGGTCGGGTTCATAACACAAAATGCTTTAAGAAGCACTGATTGATTTTGAAAATTCTCATATACCATAGGATAAGTAATCGCACCTGCAAAGAAATATACACATGATAAAGCTGCCACAATTCCTGTATTCTTTACTAAAACCGTAATCAAAACCGCCACAGCTTCCATTCCAATCATAGCTATCATATTTAAGGTAACCATTCCGATAAAAATCAAAAATTCCTCACCTTTATAATGAAAACCATACTTCCATGCTAATCCTAAGCCTAATGCAGTTTCCACAATATAATAGAGAATAAAAAAGTGAACATTTATCACCAGTAATTTACTTAAAAATAATTTGGTTCGATTTATCCCATATACGACAGAAGCTCTTATTGTTCCTTGATGAAATTCTGCAGATACCATTGTCGTAATATAGACAATTAATCCAATCCAAGAAAAAAAATTAATTGATAATGCAAATCTTGCGATTTCTGCAGCTTTTACATTATTCATGTCGTCTATGTAGCAAATCCAACCAATGCTATCTATATTTCTATAATCACCAAAAGTCATAAACAATGTATCATTTCCCACAACGAACGGTATAAAAAAAATAAATGCCATAAATACTAAAACCCACTTCGAGGCTCGCGAATATTTCATTTTATAGTACTCTGCTTTAAGCTGTCTCATTCGATTTCACCTCCGATAATAGATTTGTGTAATACTCTTCTAAGTCTTCTCCTTCATATCCTATTTTTTCTACACCAACTCCTCCATATACTAATTCTTTTGTTATATCAGAAATATTTTTATTATAACCAAATACCTTAATCACATTTCTTAAATAAACTTTTATTTGACTTTCTGGATACCTCTCATCTAAAATGCAACTAGCCTTTTCCACATTGTCTACTTCGATATGAACATGACGACGACATTTCTCATCTAATTCTTTATCTGTAATCTGTTGTAACATTTTTCCATGATGTATAAATCCATATACAGTTGCAAGTTGATGTAACTCTGGCAAAATATGACTGGATATAAGTATCGTTGTACCATCTTCTTCATTCATATTCTTTAAGACTTCTCGCACATATTTAATTTTGGTTGGATCTAAGCCATTTATTGGTTCATCTAAAATTAGCAACTGTGGGCGACCAAGCAATGCAATTGCAATTCCTAATCGCTGTTTCATCCCTAAAGAAAAAGCCTTCACTCTTTTATTTCCAGCGTCCTTTAAATCCATTATTTCCAGAACTTCATCAATACTACTTTTTCCTGGAATTCCTCGTTGAGTACGCTGGATTTCCAAATTTTGGCGTGCTGTCATGTCCATATACAAAGCTGGATTTTCAATTAAACATCCTATCTTATTTCTTTCATCTTCAAGATTTTTTTTACCAAATAAACTTATCTCACCTGAAGTCGGCTTTGTTAGTCCTGTAATAACTTTCATCAGGCTACTTTTTCCTGCACCATTTTCTCCAACCAGTCCATATATCTCGCCCGCTTTTATCGTAAGATTTACCTGATTAAGTACCATATTTTTTCCGTATGCTTTACAAATATCTTTTGCTTCCAATATTTTTTCGGGTTCTTTCATTCTAATCACTTCCCTCGTTTCTTAAATCCTATAATGATAATGATAATGTCTAATTCTAACATTTCTCTTAAATCAGTTCTTAAATTTCCATAAAATTATAAATTTATCTTTATATTTTCCCACTCGCCTATGAAACCTTCAAATTATTTAAAACAGTAACTTGTATGAAATTACAAATCATGTTAGTATTTTTACCATACCTATTACCAAAGGAGTTTATTATGATTGATATATTATTAGTAGAAGATGATAAAGAAATTTGCTTTATTCTTACAGAATTATTAAAAAGAAACCCTTACAATGTTTCAGCATATCACAATGGGATAGAAGCAATTGAAGCTCTTTCCTCTAAAAAATATGATTTAATGTTATTAGATTTGATGCTTCCCGATTTGCCTGGTGAAAAAATACTATTTCACCTAAAAAAACACAACAATTCTATTCCAGTTATTGTTATATCTGCCAAAAATCAGCCTGAGATTCGTATAAACCTTCTCCGATCCGGTGCAGATGATTATATAACTAAACCTTTTTATCATGAAGAAGTTCTCGCACGAATAGAAAGTGTTTTGCGCCGTTGCAGCGAAAGTCCCCAAACGGAATATTCCTTTAAAGATATTCGCATAAATGTGGATGATCACAAAGTACTTGTAAATAACACAGAGCTTACTCTGACTACTACCGAATATAACCTCTTACAGCTACTAATCAAACATCCAAAACAGACTTTTACAAAGGAATCTTTATATCAACTTATTTGGGGAAAAGATTATATTTCAGATGATAATACTCTCAATGTCCATATAAGCAAACTAAGAAAAAAACTAGAGCATATAGGAAACCAAGCCCCTTATATCGATACTGTATGGGGAATAGGTTATAAATTACACCGTTAGAATAAATTCACGCAAAAAATACCATTACAAAGATTAATCTGTAACGGTATTTTTTACCCTATTCACTTTTTTCATACTTTCAAACAACTAGGTATACCCTCAACAATTTTTTCAGGCACAAACACTTCATTAACTATCACATACGTCCAAGCACCATCTGAGTTATCCGTAGTTTTAGACACTACAATGGCTTAACTTCCACGCAGTATATATTAAATCTACGAATTACAAATGCAAAGACACAACTTCGAACCACTACATATTCCTTTCCAAGGTAACGGTGATTGTGGTCTATGAAAATCATTTGTATTTCAGCTGACCATAAAAAACACCGTTGCAGATTCACTCCCCCACAACGGCATCTTTCATTTTTTTTATTCGATTTTATCTTCTCCTGTTGCCTTTATAAATCTCATAACCTCATCAATGGTTTTCCCAGATGCTACCAAAGCCTTAAACAGCTCATCTTTCTGCTTCTCTTCTATCTCTTTTTGAATCTCTTTTGCTTTATGACGCAGTTCCTTTAAATCGGACTCTTTTGTACGAATCTCCTGTTCCACATACTCCAGTTGCTCTTCCAAAGATGTGTTTTCCAGTTTTTTTCGTCTTGCCATAATGCATCCTCCTAATAATTTTTCCTCATTCTACCACATTTTATCTACTCTGAAAAGGTAGTAGTGTTTTATGAAAATTTTATATCTATTTGGGATTATCCTCATAAAATACTACACTTCCAAGCATTTTGACACAAAAATTATTATTTCGAATCGCAAAATACTATATATGGTATTTTATCATTGACCTTCGCTATATCTTGTGTTACTATGATATTGTATTTAAGTTTTGTGTTATCCCTTTATAGGGTGTCTGGATACTATCTCCAGTACACATGCAGTTTAAGTTGGAAAATCGTGTCATTATAATGCCGTTTTATACGGTGCTATAATGGCACTTTTTTTATTTATCACTATTTTATCGCCCAAAGGGCAGAAAGGAGAATTTTTATGTCATCTATTATCATTGTAACAGGAAGGGTAACTGCCGATCCGGTTATGCAACAAGCAAAGAATTCCGGAACTGAATACATCAGTCTGGGGCTTGCTACCAACCAGAGAGGTCAAAGCGGAAAGGAAGAACCCATCTTCTATCAGTGTTACTGCAACAAGTTTCTTGCAGATCGACTGATAAAAGCCGGTGTCAAAAAATCAACGTGTCTCATGGTCTACGGAGATTTAGAACTCCATCCGTATATTCACCAGAAAGGCAATAATGCAGGTCAAGCAGCTATCACGCCGCAAATTATGGTAAAGGACTGGCAGTTCTTACCTGCGAATCGTAATGATACCAATGCAGCAACACCTGTACCGGGGAATCCAATGGTCGGAAATCCAAATGTTCCACCAGTACCAGCAAACGGTGCTACTTATAATGGAAACCCGGGAATGAATCCTTCCGGTACCGTGCCTACTGGCGCAATGCCAGTCAATAACAATATGATGCCACAGGCCGCACAACAGATGTCTTATGCTCCGGCAGGGGGATCGGCTTATGCACCACAGGGATTTACGGCTGGCAATGTATCTGGTGATGGATTTACCAATATTCCGGAAAATACACCACCACAGCAGCTTCCATTCCCGTAAATTATCAAAGATCCCTAAAATGAAGGAATTGCGACTTTCCAGTATCTACTGGTCTGCTGCAATTCCTTTTTCTATTGAAACAAACATGGAGGAAATGAAGTGAATACACAAAAGAAATTTCTTAAAGTTCTAAGTATGCTCACAATAATTTTGTTAATTGCAACTATATTCATACCAGGAAATGGAAATCGTAATGCAGTCGCAAGTATCGGAATCCTTGGCATCCTGCTGCTATTTCTTTCCACACTTCTTCCTAAAATCTATAAACTGACTCTAAACCTACTCAAGAACCAGGGCAAAACAAGCCCTTGGTCTTCTTTGAAATCATCTGAGCCAGTTTCCGAAACAGAAGAATTGCTTTGGAGACAAATCAGCTATCAGATTACCGACAAACTACAGGCTGCATTTCCAAATGCAACATGGGAATTCCAGAAGCCGCCATCCATGAAGCAGCTTCTTTGCGGAAATCCCATACGTCTGAGAACCTTTCATACGGAGGACTACAACTTTGCGGAAGCACGTATGAACCAATACGGATATCTGGAACTTCAAATGCTGACCATTGCCAGCCTCAAAAAGACTGTCACAGTTACCGATGAGGACGATGTTCCTTTTGCTGATCCGGAATCCTGGTATTCCTTAATTGGCAAGAAAAAACTGGAGAACCTTATCGGACAGCTCCATGCGAAAGGACACCATAAACTCTATATTAATGAAAACGGGCAAATTTACATCCAAAATGGTGATACAGCGGAAATCAAGGATTGTTTTGATTATTTCCCGCCACGAAACTATTGGGATATTCTCATTTCCATCTTCCAAAAAGATGAATTGACCGCAAAAGAAAAGGACCAGGCACTAGAATTATCCTGGATAAAAGAATAAAGGAGGAAATACTATGCCAAATACAAACTTTGTCCCTAACTGGACTTTTGAAAGAACGCTACCATCTCCATTTGACAGCTATTCCGGGAAAAGTGCAGTGATGAAAGACATCGCTTCCAAATACTGTAATCAGCCTAAAAAACGGGCTACTCTCCATTCTGCTACTTTGCAGGCAGTTTTTTCTTATATGAATTTGGAAAATCCACCTGCTGGAAAAGCAGAGGAAGAACTCGGAGCCATTGGAAGCCAGGCAAACAATTTTACAATCGCAGAATATCCAAGCCGTACCGGGTTGCTGCATGTAGTGGTCTACAACCGTATGACTGGGAAATTTATAGCCGGAAAGTATGAAAAACCTTTGGATCTGGACAGTAAACCAGAGCCATATCAGTTTAAAAAAGATGAAGATTCCGGAAGTGCTCTTTATTTTGCTTTAATGCCTACTTTCCTTTCAGATGACGAATTCAATGAAAAATATCAGGAATTAAAGCAACACCGTGATGACGGTTTTCCTGACCTGCCCAAAGCTGCAGAAACGGCTGCGGTTCTTTGTGATAACGTGTACCGCAGGATCCGTTATGGTGATTCCCTTCCTATCGGGAACATCAAAGTTGACACTCCTGCAAATGGCGTGCTCCAAAGACTTACACCACTGAATATCCAAAAAGGTGTTTATGCACCAACGGAAATTATCCAGGGTACCTTTCAGGTATTAAAAGGTGGACATCACTATACTGCTTCCGCCGTTTCAATTCCCAAAGAAGATTTTGTCGATAAATACATCCTGTCCAATTCTCGGACATTAACTCCCCAAGAAGAATCAACCGTTCCTATTCTCGAAGATTGGTATGTAATCCCAAAAGAAATCCAAAGAATATGCGAACATGCCAAATTAACAACTGACAGCAAGCAGCCTATGAGGAATTTTATGCTCCGTGGGCCTGCTGGAACGGGAAAGACCGAAGGTGCCAAAGCCATTGCTGCAGGACTTCACCTTCCTTACCGATGCATCACCTGCTCGGCAAATACAGAAATTTTTGACCTTCTTGGACAGATTTTACCTGATGTAGATGAAAAACAGCTTTCTTTGGTAGGGGAACTGCCCTCTTTTCAAGACATTACCCTCGATCCGGCTACTGCCTATGAAAAATTAACGGGTACTTATGATGAAAAGGTATCAGAAAATACAGTTTATGAAGAATTGATCCATCATATATCTGAGGAAATGAAGCAGAAACAAGCTGCTACCTCCAGCAGCCAACAGTTCCGCTATGTGGATACACCACTGGTTGAAGCCATCCGAAACGGCTATCTGGTAGAAATACAGGAGCCTACGGTGATTGCCAATCCTGGTGTACTGGTAGGACTTAATTCCCTATTGGACCGTTGTAACAGCGTATTTCTGCCAAACGGGGAAGTCATCCATCGGCATCCGGATACTACCATTATAGTCACAACTAATCATGACTATGCCGGCTGTCGTCCCATGAACCAGTCTGTCATTTCAAGGATGAATATGGTCATAGATATGGATGAACCGGATGAAGAGACCATGGTAGAGCGTGTTCTTGCTATTACCGGATGTTCCGATAAAAAATCAGTACGTACCATGACACAGATTGTACGTTCCATCGCACAGTATTGTCAGGATAACCTGATAACAGATGGCTGCTGTGGAGTCCGGGAATTAATTGCCTGGGTTCAGTCTTTTATGGTATGTGGCGATATACAGGAAGCTGCTCATTATACCATTTTATCTTCCGTCACTGCCGATTCTGAAAGCCGTATCGAAATTGAAGGTTCTTGCTTGGATACAGTTCTTGCATCATAACACACTATTGAGGAACACCTTTTATACCGAAGCCGAACTACGCAAAACTCTGGCAGAAAATCTCGTTTATTTAAGAAAATCCAAGCAGACGAAACTCTCTCAGAAAGCCGTAGCAAGACTTCTGCATCTACCGGAAAAAACAATTATGAACTATGAAAATGGGCATACGCTTCCATCTGCTTACGCCGTCTTTCGGTTAGCCCAGTATTACGGCTGTACAATGGAAGATCTCCTAACCCAAAATATGAAAAAGAAAGAAAGGTGAAAAAATTGAATAACACTCAAAAAGCTTTAAAAAGAATGATCCGGGATACGGAGTCAAAAATCACTGATGAAGAACTCTTTCTTTCATCGGCTTTCCAAAAATACCAAACATCTCTGGCGAAAGCGGCTACTGGCCGTTCTCGCTATGGACTTCAGGTGCTTATGGAATGGGACAGTTCTGAAAATGCAGACATCGCTTATACAGATAATTATAGAATTCACTGTAACGCCGCAAACTCGATAACCCAAAGCTTTCCTTCCCGATTTCTGCGGTCACAAAGCCTGACTGGTCTAACTGGACATGAAATCGGACATCTGCGTTACTCTGATTTTGCATCACTACAGCTTTATCTGACCAATATGGAAAATGGTTCCTTCTATCCAGAAGCACCAGACAATCTGCCTTCTGGATACAAGGCAAATCTGCAGGACATCTTAGATGCCATGGAAGAAAAAGATAACGCAACGTGTCTGACGCTATCCCGCTGTGCTGCACAGTATAATAATATACTGGAGGACATCTACATTGAAGCCCGGATGTGTGAAGAATATCCCGGAACTTTTAAGCAGGGAATACAGATCAATAATCTGCGGATGTCTGAATTGATTCCTTCTATACAGGAACAAATTGACTGTGGCTATCAGCCGTTTTCCATTATGAGCAATTTAATTTTGTCTTATTGCCGGACTGGTAATATAAATAACCGCACGAATTATTCTGGAGAATACACAGACACCCTTTCAGACTGCATGGATTATATTGACGATGCTTTAATTGCCACACAGGGGAAAGAACGCTTACGTGCTTCCAACTATCTTTTAGTACTTTGCTGGAACTATATTCAGCCTATGGTAGAGTTAACCAGAGAGTCTTTAAAAAAGCAGGATAGTACCCAAGTTGGCGATGCTCTGGAGGATCTGCTGCGGAAAGAATCAGGTAGCGGATCTCCTCTTCCAACTGGTAAAAACGGAGGAATCCCTAAAAACATTCCAGGTCCTACAGTAAAATCAAAAACTCCTATAACCTGTGACTTATCTGGTCTTGATCCAAATTACAGGCAAGATGCAATCAACCAGGCAGAAAAGGTACTGCAGGAAGAAGGAGGAAGAATTGAACTTGCTAAAACTACAGCAGTATTAGATGGAAATAATCCAGGAATCACATACGCATCACAGTATGCCGGTTCCGGTTATGAAAATGCAGCGAATGATCTTGCACGCATCCTAAATGATGTTGCTACGGAAAAAGCCCAAAATGATTATGAACAGGAATTAACAGAAGACTTGCAAAAATCGGCGGATGAAATACATTACGGAAATGCCCATGCAGGCATCCATGTAACAATCCACCGCATCAATCCAGTTTCCGACTTTTTTATCAAATCTTATCAAACAGTTGCTTCCCCTCTTTTGCGGACCTCCAAAAGGCTGCAAAGTTCCATTCTTCCTTTATTAAAAGAAGAGGCAGAAGGCGGGAAACAAAAAAACCTGTTATTTGGTAAAAGGCTGGATATGCGGGCTTTACACCGAAAGGACGGCGGTATCTTTACCAGAACCAGGCTTCCGGATGAAGAACAAAAACTTTCCGTGGGACTTTTGGTTGATGAAAGTGGTTCTATGGGCTGGGGAGATCGTATTACCCATGCCCGGAAAACTGCAATCGTGCTGTATGATTTCTGTATGAGCCTGGGAATTCCTATTACCATTTATGGGCATTCTACAGATTCTAAGGGGGTTGCTTTGTATTCCTATGCTGAATTTGATTCTCTGGATGCCTCTGACCGTTACCGGCTGATGGATATGTCTGCCCGTAATGGCAACCGGGATGGAGCTGCACTTCGTTATGTTGCGGAACACCTGGCAAAGCGTCCGGAATCACAAAAACTCCTCATCATAATCTCTGACGGACAGCCCGCAGATTGTGGGTACAGTGGTACGGAAGCAGAAGCAGATCTTCGTGGTATCAAGAATGAATATCGTAAACGTGGCATTGTGATCTTTGCTGCAGCAATTGGTGATGACAAAGAAAACATCCGCAGAATCTATCAGGATGGTTTTTTAGATATTACCAAATTAGAAGATTTGCCCAAAAATATGACACAGCTTGTAAAACAATATTTGAAATAGAAAGAAGGAAAACATACATGAGTGAAAATTATCAAAACTCAATTACAGATCAGATATGCAAAGTACAGACCAGTAAAAAATTAATTGCACTGTATGACCGTCTCCGCTACACAAGTTATAACAGCTATGCACAGCTTCATGCAAAAGGAGAATTTGAAGAAAATGGTCATAAAGTTCACTCCCTTATTGGAATCTCCATACAGGATTACTCTAGTGGTACCGGTGATAAAAATATTATCACCCGTTTTCATCTGGCACCCGAACAAATTCAATTTCTGCTGTCCAGAGTTACCGCTGGCTTTCCTGAATTTGAATGGTCGCAAAGCAAAATATTTGGTGTGCCGGATGGCAATGGCTATTCTACTGCACAACAGTTTTTTATTTCCCGCCACGTATATAACAACCAGCAGGAAATACTGACCAGCCCATGGAGAATTCAAATTAATAACGGAAAAGGTATCAAGAAAAAGAATCATAACGGCGGCACTTATATGCAGGCTCAAAGTTTTATCTCTGAAAAAAGTGCTTTTATCCAATTGACAGATATGGATTTTTATATGCTGTTAAAACGTGCTGATTCCTATATCGTAAATTGGGAAAACTACGTTGCATCCTTCCTGATTCAAAACGGCAAACAACAATTTAAAAAACAACAGGACGCACGAATGGCACAAAATATACAGCCGCATGAAATGTCTTCCTATATGCAAGAACAACCACAAGAACAATATCTGAATGGTATGTATGTCGCTTAAAGAATTTCAACAAAGAAGCAGCCGAAAAGACTGCTTCTTTTTATAAAGGAAAGGAGATTTCTATGGATTATGCCACAACACTAAATATTGACCAACAAGGGCGGATCATTATTCCTGCCAAAGTAAGAAAAGCCCTACAGCTTCATACAGGCGATGTATTGATGCTGGAAGCTGACACACGCAACATCTGTCTTCGTAAATGCGACTCCCATATCCCTATGGATATCCGGTTAGACAGTTTTCTGGATATTTTACATAGTAATGTCCCTTGCCGGATCCTGTTATGTAATGATTCCAAAATCATTGCTTCCAAGAATTATCATACAGCACTTAATATGCCTGTAACAGAAAGTATTCAAAGGCTTCTGCAACAGGGAAAGATGAAATTATTCTCTGAAAAGGAACGCATATACCCTACTATGACAGGAAAATATCCCATATCAGTCTTTTTCCCTATTTCTAAAAAAGACGAATTTGGTGAAACGTTGGGTCTTTTACTATGTGCAAAAAACCAACAGCCTTTCAGCGAAATGGATTTAGGCTGTGCCAAAATGACTGCGGCGGCGATTTCCCGCTACATCCAACAAAATTATGAAAGGAAGGTGACATAAAATGAATGACTTAATGCTGCATCGGGCAGCACAATTATTAGAAGCTGAATTTGGTCCCCAATGGCGTACTGTCGCTGACATGCTTGGAACGGAAGGATTGCGAAAACGTGTAGGAAAGGAACTGACTTCTTTCATGGCATACCCAGAACGTGGAGCAGGCGGTAACAGCCAGTGGCGTGGTAACTGCTCCCCCGAAGTGGTTGCAGCACTTCTACGCTATTGCCTGGACGATAAGCGATATTACGGAAAAGATACCAGCACCTTTACCCTCTTAGATCCTATGAGTGGCTCTGGGACTTCAAAGGCGGCTGCTGACCGTTATCAGGTACGCTCCCTGCTCTATGATCTAAATCCGGCACCTGCGTATGGAAAAGGTAACTGGAATGCTCTAAAAGATGAAGTAGAGGATTCCGCTGATCTCATCTTTTTCCATCCACCCTACCATAATATGATCCAGTATTCCGGAAATATCTGGGGAACCCCTCACCCGGACGACCTATCCCGCTGTGAAAACTATTCGGATTTTCTTGAAAAACTAAATCACTGTATCCGGAAATTTTTCCTGGCACTTCGGAAAGGTGGGAGGCTTGCCATACTGGTAGGCGATATGCGGCTCCATGGTAAGTTCTATAGTATGCAGAATGATTTAATGCGGATGGGTGATTTTGAATCCTTTCTGGTAAAGGGCCAGTTTAATTGTGTTTCTGACAATCGGACGTACAAAAAGCCTTTCATTCCCATTGTGACAGAATATGCTCTGTTGCTGAAAAAAACAGATTCTTTCATTATCCCCTTCAGCATCCGGCAAGAAGGTGTGTTTTATGTACAAAATACAGATATTCTTGCACTGACTTGGCATCATCTAATCCGGATGACAATGGAGAGTATTGGAGGAAGAGGGGCTTTAAAAGACCTGTACGATTTATTAAAGGAACACCCAAAAGCGAAAAAGAATCCGCATTATCAGGAACGTATCCGTGCCACCTTATATGAACACCCAGACGAATATATACCTGTATCGAAAGGATATTTTCGTTTGAGTTACCCTGTTACATAAAAACGAGCCATGAAAAACAGATTTTCTATGACGCTACAAAAGGAGTGTGAACACTATGACAAATCGAAAGCACCATGTGAAAAATAGACAAATAACGACACTCTCAGGATGGTTTCATTCTTCGCTACGGGTTGGGGAACGTGCTATTATTTCTGGAGTCAATGGTTTCTCTATTCTGACATCTCCTATCCTAACGATTTTGGAAGTATCAAATGACAGTATCGTTTTCGAAACAGAAAATACCATTTACCATTTGGTTCATACACCAGAGACCGTATCGGAAGTGATGTGTGCTTGAATAACATATATGAATTGGGAAGCAGGCTTTGTGAATTGCTTTCAACTTTGAAGAAAAACCGAGAATACGTTCCACTTGAAATTTTACAAACACAGTATCGGATTCCTTATGAAAGCCTAAAAAAGCAAATTGGTGATACAGCAACAGCTTTTGTAAAAGAAATTACATTATCAAAGCTTATGATAAATCCAGATGTATCTCTGGAAGAGCAGATTTCTGTTATCCAACAGGCAATTACAACATCCGGGATGCTCAAAGAAATGAGCTATACCTTATCAAAACTGTATGATGTGGAACTACTGCACAGGCAGGCATTAAAATTAAGGACATATATTGAAGATGCTCTATATCCATATATTGCCCTTCAGGATTGCCTTGTCGTTGATATGGAACGTATAGAGGATACGCCAATTATCTACAATACAATTACCCAAAAGGTTTATGAGAATGGGCAATGGAGTAAACAGAATTTGGATCTGCATGGGAAACTATTAATCTATGTAAAATCTAGTCCTCCTATGCCTGCAGCAACAGAACAAATAAACAATGGATTCTAAATTCAAAAATTTTTATGTCAAGAAGGGAAACTTTTATGGGTTTCCCTTCTTATGAAAATAATTTCAGTTGTTCATATTCTGCTGTCCGATTCAACAGTATGGGCTTCTTAGCAAGAATAAATTCTACCGCTGCATCCTCCATAATCCAATCTTCCAGTTCTTGTCGTTCCAAAAGCAATGGCATCCGTTCATGCACTGGTGCTACGGAAGCATTTGCCTGCGTAGTCAGAATTACAAAACGATTTTGACCATTATAGATTTGATAACACCCTGCCATAAATAATGTGGCATCCTGCTTTGGACTTTGAAAAGTATATTTTTCTTTGTTTTTACTCCATTCGTAAAAGTGATGGGCAGGAATCACACATCTTCGATGCAGCACACTGTCCCGAAAGGTCTTCTTGTCCAGTATCGCCTCTGCCCTTGCATTGATAAGCAGTCCCTTTCCCTGGAACCCCGGAAAGCCCCACTGCATCTGCCTCGCAGCCACTTCCTTACACTCCTTTGTAAGAATGACTGCAGATTCAGACGGGTGGATGTCCTGTCCATGCTCTATCTTTAAACGCTGGTCCAGTTTCCTTACAATCTTTTCAATTTCCCGTGAAGTTTCATCATCCACATAATATCTTCCGCACATTTTCTGTCCTCCTTTTTCCTATTTTACTTCATCCCTGGTATCTTATACAACCAGTTTCCATGCACAATCCTCCGGACAAAAGAGAAGCACAAAATTGATTTGTTTTCCCAAAAGTACCGCCTGACATCTATACTTCCAGTTCAAAATTCCCGCATACCACTGCTTTTCTACAGTCAGAACCTGGATATGATTGATTTGAATAATCTCTTCATCCTCCCCTTTTACCTTCAGCATCAATGGCAGAGATTTTCCGGTAGCTGTGAACCAGCACTGGACTGCCACCTCATGATAGGTTCCGGATAAAGGCTCCTGCTCTGTATGCTCTGTATTTATTCCGATTCCAAATGCCACCTTTCCTTCCCCCTTCCCGCTATTCTGTCTTTAATTTCTCATAGTCCACAGAACGTTTTTCCCGTGAAATGCCACCACTCATGTGATCAATACACCCACCTAAAAAAGCCGCACGTATTACCGAATCATTCCCATACCGTTTTCTGATCTGATCTATCGTTTCATCCATTTTTTCCAGTTTCTCATAATCATTCGTATCAAACAGATTTAGTTGTCTCATATTCACCTGATCCTTGATGCGGCTGGTATGGATTCCCAGATGCCGGATGGGTGTCCCATCCCAGAGCTGGTCAAATAACTGGCAAGCACACTGATGAATCTCTATCGTAATATTGGTTGCATTCTGAAGCGTCATCTGGTGACTGGCATAACTGAGATCATAATTCTTGATCCCTACTGCAATCACTTCTGCCCTGACTCCTGCTCCACGAAGTCTGCTTCCTACTGTCTCTGCCAAAGCCAACAGCACCAATTTTGCTGTAGATGCATCTGTCACATCAAAAGGAATCGTTGTAGAATTGCCGTATCCCTTATTAGCAGGCGGGGCCGACTGGACTACAGACACATCAATCCCATTTGCAAACCCCCAGACAACTTCCCCATGTTTCTTCAAATGTTGTTTTAAGTAACTCGGATCACTCTTTGCCAAATCTCCTATGGTCCGAATTCCCAACTTGAAAAGTGTCTTTGTTGTTGCCCGTCCTACAAAAAACAAGTCGCTTACCGGCAATGGCCACATCTTTTTCTGTAACTCAGACTTCCATAGTGTGTGCACTCTGTCGGGCTTCTGAAAATCACTTGCCATCTTAGCTAACAGTTTATTCTCTGAAATACCGATATTCACTGTAAATCCAAGCCGTTCCTTAATCTGTCTCCGCATCTTCTCCGCCGCTTCCACTGGTGTCCCCCAAAGCAATTCCGTTCCAGTCATATCTACAAACGCCTCATCTATCGAGTATTGTTCCACTGTGGGAGAATACTCTTGCAAAATTCCCATAAAAGCTTTGGAACACCTCTCATACAATCCATAATTCGGAGGCACTAAGATAAGATTTGGACATTTCTGTTTTGCTTCCAAGATTGATTCACCTGTCTGTATCCGATATTTCTTTGCTGGAATGGATTTTGCCAAAATGATTCCATGACGCATCGCCATATCCCCACCTACCGCTGACACCTGTTCTCTTAAATCGCCTTTCCATCCCAAATGATGCAGCCGATATACCGCTTCCCAGGACAAAAAGGCAGAATTTACATCTATATGAAAAATCACTTTTTCCAAACTCACGTTCCCCTCCTTTATATCTCATTATATAGAACATACGTTCTGAAATCAAGAGATAATATTTTCCATATCCATGCTTCCTCTATATATAGTAATTTTCTTCTCAGAATAAACAATATATAGTGCTTTTATATTGACACATACTACATATAGTGTTACACTTACTATGTAATTATTATTTGTGTCATCCGGAAAGGATATACGCACGCAGTTTAGGTTTGTAAAAGTGTCAGAAGTATACCACGCTACCAGCAGGGACTTCTGGCTTTTTTATTTTGCAGGAAACTGCACGCATTAGAGAATGAACATCCGTGTCATTCTCTTTTTTTATGCCTGAACGCAAAGAAAGGAGGAAGAAAAACCGGAACAAATAAGAATTACAACTATACCATAGAAAAGGAGACAAGAATAAAATGAACCACTCTAATGAATTATCAAACGTGGAAAAAATCAAACAACTGGTGGACCATCTGAATTTACAGCGTAACGCTTATTATAATGAGAACAGTCCGAATATCAGTGATGCGGAATATGACCGAATCTTCGATGAATTAGTGGAATTAGAAAAGCAGACAGGCTTTGTCTTATCCAATTCACCGACACAAACCGTAGGCTATACTCCCATCAGTGAACTTCCCAAAGTAAAGCATCCGGTCCCTTTGCTCTCTTTAGATAAGACAAAGCAGGTACAGGACTTGATAAGTTTTGCCGGTAAGCAGCCAGTTCTGTTTATGCTGAAGTTGGACGGATTAACGACTAAATTAGTCTACGAAAATGGAACACTTGTAGAGGCTTCCACGCGTGGCGACGGAGAAATTGGGGAACTTATCACCCATAACATCCCTGCATACGTTGATGTCCCTCTCTCAATTCCATATAAAGGCCGGCTGGTGATTGTTGGAGAATCCTTCATCCCAACCCATGACTTTGAGCGTTTAAAAGAAACCCTCCGAGATGGAAAAGGAGAACCTTACAAAAATGGGCGAAATCTGGCTTCTGGCTCTGTGCGAAGTCTTGATCCGGCAAATTGTGCAGGACGCTGTCTGCACTTTATGCCTTTTAATGTTCTGGAAGGTCTGGACTCTCCATTTCTCTTTCCAGACAGCAGAGCTATGAAAATTTCCAGCCTGTTTGACTATGGTTTTCAGCCTTGTCCTTATATTGCTGCAAACCATCCCTTAACCTCGGAACTTGTAAATCAGTATATTGAAAGGCTGACTGATCTGGCAGGCAAAAAACATCTGCCTATTGACGGAATTGTAATGATTTTCGACAGTCTGGACTATTCCAAAAACTGCGGGCGTACCGGACATCATTATAAAGATGGACTGGCTTTTAAGTTTGAAGACGAAACTTACGAAACCACTCTTCGCAATATAGAATGGACACCCACCCGTTTCGGAGAAATTGCACCTGTGGGAGTTTTTGACCCTGTGGAAATTGACGGATGCTCTGTTTCCAGAGCAACCCTTCACAATCTGACCTTTATCAAAGAATTAGAATTGGTGCCAGGTTGTAGAATTTCTGTATCAAAACGTAATATGATCATTCCTCATATTGAAGAAAATCTGGAACGTGGTCATTACGTAGATGCAGTTCCTCCTGTATGTCCATGCTGTGGTTCTCAGACTCGTATCTATCAAAGAAAAGGAAATGATGGGCGTCTCATTGAAACGGTGCATTGTGACAATCCCAACTGTGATAGCCAGATCCGAAAACGCTTTACACATTTCGTTGGAAAAAAAGCAATGAACATCGAGGGACTCTCCGAAACTACCTTGGAAAAATTCCTGACTTTGGGTTATCTCCAGACATTTCCGGATATTTACCATCTAAATGAACATCAGGAAGAAATCTTACAGTTGGAAGGTTTCGGTAAAAAATCCTTTGAAAGATTATGGAATTCCATTACTTCCAGCCGGAATACTACCTTTGTCCGGTTCCTGGTTTCCATGGATATTCCTATGGTCGGAAGGACCAAAAGCAGGATTTTGGATACAGTATTCCACGGCAGTCTACAGGAATTTTTTGATGCTGCCTCTGATGACTATGATTTCACCCAGTTAGATGACTTTGGTGATACTCTGAATCAGAATATCCATGACTGGTTTTCTGATGAAAACAATTTAATTCTCTGGCACGAACTCCAAAAAGAACTTATATTTGAAGAAAGAAAGGAAATGAATACTATGATGAAAGAAAATGTATTTACAGGATGTACTATCGTTGCAACAGGAAAACTTGCTCATTTTACAAGAGATGAAATCAACTCGAAGATTTTAGAGCTTGGAGCAAAAGCCGGCAGTTCTGTCACAAAAAAGACAGATTATCTAATTTGTGGGGAAAAAGCCGGCAGTAAATTAGCAAAAGCCCAGTCTCTCGGCATTAAGATTTTATCTGAAGATGAGTTTCTTGAAATGATTGCGTAAGGAGAAATCTATGAGTATCATTACATCCGTTTTTCATATCTATGGATTTCTTATTACAGAAGAGGCTGCTAATCTTATCCTTCGATATACAGAGGAAGTTTTTCCTGATTTATACAAAGAGTTCTCTGATCCAGAATCACTCTTAGCCTTTCAGGAATATCTTTGTGAGAAACTTGATGGCTGTCGTTATGGCACTGCTGAGTCTATGACGGTATGGAGGATCAAAGATCAGGAAGAACTGGACTTAAATCCAGGAGAAGAATTTTATATCATTGAACTTAAAAATTCTTCCCACTTATTTTCACAGGCGTATTCTTCTTATACGGAAGTTATCCAAGAAATTCAAGAAACGTTTGGTGAATTACTTCCTCCCGATTTTCCATTAGATGATTTTCTTGTGGAAATCATGGGCGAAGTTTGGGGATAGTGAAATGGGGTGACGCCCCATTTCAAACATCTTTTGCAACTTTACATTTATAGTTATTTTACCGTTGGAAAGCACCTTCTTTTTTGATATAATGAAAGCAAATGGAGGGATAACGTATATGAGTATTCAATCAGATATAGAGATGCTATCAATTGAAGCACTGGAATATTATGCTAAAAAGCACCAAATATCAGAAGACGATGCCTTTAATATTTTCTACAAACATCAAGTATTTGAAAAAATACTGGTACAACACGAAACGTTGCACCAATTAGATATTCATGATACTTTTCAATACGTAGAAGATATTATAGAAGAAGATACGCCCACGCTTGTTCTTTTCCATGGCTCCAATATTGCATTTGATAAAATCGATTTGAACAAATCACATAACCGTCGTGATTTTGGTCGTGGATTTTATTGCACAGTTCTCGAACAGCAGGCAAATGAATGGGCGAACCGCCTGTACTTGCGTACTCATACTGGCGGCAAATATGTGTATCGGTATATCTTCCAGCAATCCGAGGAACTAAAAATCAAACATTTTGCCACCTTGGACAAGGAATGGTTGGAGTTTGTCAAACTCAACCGTACTGTCGGCGATATCCAGCATCACTATGATGTTGTAATTGGGCCTGTTGCGGATGATAATACCATGGAAACTGTACAACTTTATTTGTCCGGTATCTTGAGCGTGGATGAAGCGGTTACAAGGCTTCGGTATAATAAGGTTAATAATCAGGTTTCCTTTCACACCCCACTTGCTCTTGAACATCTGGTATTGGAATCTCGAAAGGATGTGTAAAACATGGAAGGTAAATATTTTTTTAACGGAAAAGATATTTCAATGAATCTGTATATTCAGATCCGGGATGTTATCGATATTATTATGGAAAAGAGTAATCTTTCCTTTCCGGATGCCATGGGCAAATTTTATCATTCAAAAACTTACAAGGCCCTACAAAATACAGAAAATACTCTTTGGGCGGAATCTGCCGGCTATATTGCAGACCGCTATTACGAAGAACAAGAAGAAGCACAAATAAACAAATAACAAACAAAAAAATATGTTTAAGAAGGAACTGCTTACCATAAGCGGTTCCTTTTTTGTATAAGAAAGAAGGGATTACATGTATATTAATACCTATTCGAATCATTACCAGCAAACAATTGACCACTTTCATGGAGCATACGCTTTTCTTAGTAACTTCTATCCTTCCCGGATATATTACCGGGGCTACTGGTATGCAAATAATGAGGCTGCTTTCCAGGCACAAAAGACCATTTCCCCTAAAGAACAGCTTCAATTTACCAAATTAAGGAATCCAAAAGATGCAAAAAAACTGGGAAGAGAAGTGCAGCTCCGTTCAGACTGGGAAAGTGTAAAGCTTATGTACATGTATGAAATTTGTATGTGCAAATTCATGCAGAATCCTACCCTATGTAAAGCATTACTTGCTACTGGGAATTGTCACCTTGTTGAAGGAAACAACTGGGGAGATTACTTTTGGGGTTCTGTAAATGGTCATGGCGAAAATCATCTGGGCAAAATTCTTATGGATATACGTGCAAAGCTTCAATTTGAATGTTAAAACATAATTTATCCAATTTTGCACTGTATGAACTGCAAATATTTTGCTATAATGAAAGATAGATTTTAAAGAAAGGATTTGTGCTTATGTATCTGAAGCGTTTTGTCTATGACCGTCTTCTGGATTGGAAAAATGAAGGAGGTCATAGTACCCTGGAAGTCGGTGGAGCCCGTCAGGTTGGAAAAACCTACCTGATACAGAAATTCGCTGACGAAAACTACAAACACAAAATTTATATTAACCTGTTTGAATTAAGCGGCAAACAGTTTATGGAATGTTATAAACAGGCAACCGACTGGACACCTGGAACAAAACGGCGGGAGCATCCTCTCCACGATGCCTTCCAGTTATATGAACCGGACTTTATTGATTCTGAAGATACCGTCATCATTATTGACGAAATCCAGGAGTCTTCCGAAATTTATAACCGTATCCGGGAGTTTACACGTCACTTTAAAGCCCATTTCATCATCACAGGAAGCTACCTTGGACGGATTTATGATCCAGAATTCCGTTATTCCAGCGGCGATGTCACCAAACTCACCATCTATACGCTTTCTTTTGAGGAGTTTTTGATGGCCTATGATCAGAATCTGTATGGCGATTACAAAAAAATATCTCTTGTTTCCTCTGAAGCAGAAGTCTATAATCGCTTAAAGGAAACCTATGAGCTGTACTGCCAGATTGGTGGCTATCCCAAAGTGGTCGAAAACTATCTGGAAAACCGGAACATCGTAAAAGCTCAAGGCGAACTCGTAAAAATCATTGATACCTTTACCAATGAATCCATTCGCTATTTTACGGATATTTTGTATACCAAAGTGTTTACCCATATTTTCTTTTCCATCTGCCGTATTTTAAATCGTGAAAAGAAAGGATTTTCAGAAGACAGCATCAGTGAAGAATTGCAAAAACTGGTAACCAAAGACTACTCCAGCAATATTTCAAAGGCTACCTGCAACCGTGCCATTAGCTGGCTGTACTTTTCTGGAATCATTGGATTCTGTGCAAAAATAACAGAAATGGACATTCTGGATTTTAAGTCTGCAAGCCGCTGCTACTTCATGGATATGGGGCTGGCAAATTATTATCTGACACGTACCGGTACCGATTCCCGTGTACTTGCAGGCACATTAAATGAAAATTATGTCTATATCAACCTGAAGAAACGCCAGGATTTTCCACCGGAAATTTCCTTTGAAACCCCAGCTTTTGCTACTTACCGAGGCGGAGAAATTGATTTTTTGGCACAAAGCCTATCTTCTTCCACCCGATATTTAATAGAAGTAAAAGCCGGAAAAGGGACTGCTTCCACTGCCCAGAAAGCTCTGGCTCAGGGAAAAGCAGATAAGCTTCTTTATTTAAAAGGGGCAACCAAAGGAGGAATAGACGGAAAAACAGAAACACTGCCTATTTATTTATTGGAACAATACAAGTTTAATTAAATTTATGTTTACGAAGAGACTACTTGCGAGTGGTCTCTTTTTATTTAGAAGGATCACGAAAAACACAGCACTGAATTAGTGAAAATTTATGAATTTATGAGAATTGGCATAGATGTGATGTTACGGAAAAGGGGTATGGATTTATTCTATTCCCTCTTTTGTCAATGCCAATTCCCATCAAGAAAGGAAGAATTACATGAACAATACAACAACTGAATTACAATGGGGAGATGTCATCTTCAAACCTGGACAACGTGTGCGGACAACCGATGCCAGCGATTATGCAGGATTGGATGGTGTTATTTTGGAAATTCATACCGGCGAAGATAAAGAAACCGACAATCTGACTCCTGATATTCACTGTTGCTTTGATTTTCCTGAGTCTGAAGCAGACATTCGGAAACTAGAGGAACGCTTTTCTTCTCTTTACAATATGCCAAAAAAACTGGATGATCTTGCTTTGGATGAAGTGATTATGTCCCCGGATGAACTGATTTCTATTCCAGAAGAACCCTCTCGTCTTCTTCATTATATTGGTACAGACGAATGGGCTCGCCCGGTATACCAGGATCAATATGGGAAGTTGTGGAAAGATGTAGAACTTGGTGACTTTGAAATTCCTCATCTGCACTCTGCAGTCGGAAATGAATTTGATGGAGAACCGGATATGCCTATCCGGAAACCATTTAGAATTTTAACAGATAAACCGAAAAATCCTTATGAATTTCAGTACATGATGCTTAGTCGTTTACAAAGCGACTGTGAGTATTACTTGAATTACGGAAACCGTTGTACTGGACATCTGTACTATCACAATGAAAGCAAACAAATTGCCGCCATGAAAAAACTCTGGAATGAATTTCCGGATGATGGGAAACCAGAATGGTTGACATGGAAACAAATCCTAGAATACGAAAAAGCAATGTGTTCAGACACAAAATAATAGAACCGCCATAAAAATATTTTTTTTAAGGAGAATGATTATGAATTCAATAAAAGAACTAAAAGAACAATTAGGATATGAAGAAATCGGTCTCGATGATACATTTACATTTCACTGTACCCAATGCGGAAAGTGCTGCATTCACCGGGAGGATATTCTCTTATCCCCGAAAGATCTGTTTAACATAGCAAAAAAATTTCAAATTACACCAGCGGAAGCCTTGGAACAATATTGTGAAACTTATATTGGATGTAACTCCCGTTTCCCGATAGTCCGCCTGAGACCACAAGGAAGTGTCAAACGCTGCCCTTTATTAAAGGATCAGAAATGTTTGGTTCATGATGTAAAACCGACTGTCTGTGCCATGTTTCCGATTGGTCGGTATCTTACCCTTTCTGCGGATGATAGTTTTCCGAAAAATCCAGAAGAACTGTCTGTTGGATATATCTTTAATAATCCTGAGTGCGGAGACGGAATCGAAACACATACCGTCCGGGAATGGTTTCGTAGTTTTAACATTCCACTAAAAGATGACTATTTCTTTACATGGACAAGAACACAGGCAACACTCTGCAAACATCTACAATTTCTGGAAGAACACATATCAGAAAAGACCATGATTTCAATATGGAATGCTACTTTGATAACTCTGTATCTGAACTATGATATTACAGAAGATTTTCAAACGCAATTTCAGCAAAATTCAGATGCAATCCTATCCTTAATTGAAACACTAGGAACTGTTGACATTCCTAAGAAATCATAAACAACTATAAATACTTTGAGCCGACCAGTTTTGGACGGCTCTTTTTCATATCACTTTACATTCTGGCAGCTCTTTTGTTTCCTGTTCTTATCACACGCAATCCATTCATCCAAAGTAAGCGGCTGATAATTTGAATACATACAAAAACAGTTAATCATATTACATGGAATATGCTGTGTTTCCCCCTGTGTATTCAGAAATGTTGTTTCAGATGTGATTCCTTGAAATCTTTCCAGCAATCTCTGATCCTGCGTATCGTGTACATGTCCATACAACATATAGGTTTTTGGGTTTCCTTCTGCATTCAATTTATACTGTCCGTTATAACACATAATAGGATAATGACAAAGTATCACTTTTCTCTTATTATCGCTAAGTTCCTCATACATTTTAATCCACTCAAAGCGTGAACTGTCGAAGTTTGGATCCTTGACATAGTGGTCATGGTTTCCCTGTATCAGATATAGACGTCCGTTCAATTTCTGAAGCAACTGGTTTGTTTCTTCAGATTTCCCCCATGATAAATCCCCTAAGATAACAACTTCATCCCTATTACGCACTTTACTATTCCACTGTTTCAGCATATAATCATTCATTGCATTTACATTTGCAAATCCACGTTTATCCATTTTTGTATTCAAATTTTCATGAAAGAAATGTAAATCTGCAATATAATATCTCATTTTATATCATTCCCTCAATCTTGTTTAAATTATCAATATTTACAACTGCCCAGAACACTCTTTTTAAATCTTTCCCTTTCAAAGTTGATGCCGGGATTACCGAATCTTTACCAAATTCCTGAATAAACTGATTTCTGAGTTTACGAATTTTTTGTCCTTTTTCTGGTCCCGATAAATGCTCCATACCTAATTTTTTTTCAATCTCTAATGCCTGTTTTACCTTATCCCAACCCATGCCTGAAATCATCAGTTCATACATCAAGCGAACCAGGGATGCTCCGCAGGCAACCGTTTTGGGATCATACTGCACTTTCCTGTTTAAATATAACGAATGAAAATCATTAATAAACTTTTTCAATTCTGCATCTTCACCGCTATCGGCTTGTTGATAACGCAAAAGCTGTTTCTCAACATCTTTTACGATATATTTAGGTTCATAATCTCTTCCCTCCAGCGTGCTCCCCAGTGTAATCTTCCTTGTATTCCATTCTTGTTCTGCCCGTTTTAAATACTTTTCTTTCACAACAGAGCATTGCATCTCGGATATACAGTTTCTGGACAACATCATAATATCATAGAACTGCTTCACCTGTTCATCCAGCCTTTCATTTTGTACGCCAATCGTATTACAACCTAATGTGGTGAGCTTATCCGCAAATAAATAATTCAATGGAAGGATCTGATAGTTCCATGAACTGTTTACCGCAAATATGTTTTCTCCCGTTCTTCTTTCATATTCCCATTTTTCTGGCTGGAGAATAAATTCTATTTTTAATTCCTGATAGGGAATACTCTCTCTCCATATTACGTTCTGCATTGGATAGTACAGAAGGAACTTTCGTGTAATATGTATGTAATGGAAGATTTGTTTTCGGATTCTTAGGGCTATGTTTATGAAAGTAAAACAATTCGTCTTCTGTCCCCAAATATTCTTCGATTTTCCTCAATGTTTTCTTTATTTCCTCTTCTGTTCCAAAAAATAACATATCAATGTCTACACTTGTTCTTTGAGCATCCCTTGGCAGATAAAACTGCGTGGCTGCACCACCTTTCAATATTATTTTATCTCCTAGTATTTTCTGAATATGCAAGAATAATTCAAGATCCCATAAAAACAGTTCCATTCTCGCCATATTTTTAAACCCAAATTCTTCCATTCTCTTCTGAAAGGTTTCTCTCTGAAATGCTTCCTCTTTATGAAATAACTTTTTGTAATCCAAATTTTATTCTTCCCTTCTAAGTATTTTTCCAAACTCTATTGCCGAATCTGTAATAAACCGATTTTCAACGATAAAGCGAATATCATATTGTATATTCCTTCTTGATGCTACTGTTATCAGCTTCTTTTTATCTATATTTCCCAATCTGCTGAGATTCTGATAAATTCTTACCAATTCTTGCAATGATAGTGGATATCCGTTTCTCGTTATTGCAAAATAAAGATCTGCAAAAGCCTTCTCTATACTTGCCAGACCTTCACTACTGTACTGAAAATCCTCCGTTGTGTATAAAATCACCTGCATATTATGGCTACCTGAAAACATAGCATCTTCATACATTTTTTTCGTGTATTGTGGTTCTATCACCTCAAATCCTTCTGCTAATAAATTGTTATATATTTCCTCTTTTGCTGCTTTTTCAATAAATGCAATGACAGGATATTGTTCTGGTATGTGTAACATATATTTTGCCAAAATATCCAAACCGGATATATAATAATAAAATCCCAGCTCATCCATGTAATTTTTCAATTTTTGGGCTGTTTCACATAAAATAATTCCCTGTCTGCCTTTCAAATCATTGAAGGAAAATACACCGTTTCGCACTCTCTTAATGTAACCCGCCTCTACTAATTTAGAAAGATTCCAATATAAAGTAGACTTTTTTAACTCCGGGAAAAGGGGAATTACTTCATCTGTATAAAAGGTAGTTTGATTCCCAAGATTTTGTTTGATTATCTCGTATTTTTTTTCTAATGCTGTTTTGCTATTCATACTACACCTACTTTCTTTTCGTAGTATATCACATAGCACCTATAAAAACAATAAAATAAACGCAAAGTTTATATTTGCGTTTATTTTATTGTTTTTATTTATAATTCAATCTATTTGCAAATATATTTGTAATTTCAATAAAAAATACGCAAATACTATATTTGCGTATTTTTATTGAAACTCACTAGAACTGCAACAGCAGCTCATATAGCATCCTATAACGTTTTCCAATCCAGCCTATTCTTTATAATGGAATGATCCTTGGAACTTGTACTCCTGCTGTAATTCCCATTTCTATCTTTCTCCTATAATCCCGAAAACTATGGATACGAAACCCAGGCATTCCCCAAGCACAAGAAATTTTGCGAACATAGTACTCGTTTGATTTTGTGAATATTTTCCCTTGCTTCCTGTGCAATAACTTCATAATCCGTAACGACTGAGTTGAAATCTTAGGAAACGTTCCATTAACTTTTTTATACAAATCTCCTCTTTTGGTTTCTTCCAAAATAATAGTTTTTCCATGCATACAGGACCATTCTATACATGGAATATCTGCACTTCTTATCCCTGTTTCCATTGCAATTCTCAAAAATAAGGAAGTTTCAAAATCCTTTTTATATAGGAATTGATCTGCTATCATCTTGTAATGATCAACAAAATAAATTTCTCCTATCTTTCTTTGTAGTTCTGCCAAAGATATGCTATTCAGCCATTCCAGTTTTCCTCTGTATTTTTCAACAAATATCATCCCCTGCTCAGCTTCAAAAGATTGCCTCAAATCACGGATAGCCTCTGACCAACATTTTCTTTGTCCAGGTAACAATAAACATACCATTTTCTGTAAAAATTTTTCTTCACTATCCGGATTCCACTGTATTAAACGCTTTAGTTCTTCATAGGCTTGATTTACTTTATATTCCATTGTACTATTTCTCATCTTCAGATTCTCCTTCGTATGGCTCTAAAATCTTTGAAGCCCTCTCCACAAACATCCTGTCTGCCCCTGAAATCTCATATTCTTTCCAAAGTGTCTTATGTATCTGTTCCTCTGTTAAATCTCTACACTTTTCCTGCAGCATACGGACAAATGGATATATCATAGTCGCATGAATATTTTTCCCGGATCGTACCATATCTCCTTCCATTTGATATGCTTCCTGTAAGCATTCCAGTATAATGCGAACATCCGTAACACTTTCTCTCATTGTGCTTCCCCTCATCAGGCTTATCCTCCTATTTACATACGTACTCTCAATCCATCTAATCTCGACACGTTCAGTCCAACCAGATACCAGTCATCTCCCATTTCAATTCGGACCGGAACCCAAACATTTTTCACCTTTACATCAAAACATTCCCCGCAATGTAGTCCTCCATAAAAAGATTCCAAATCAAAACGTATATCATACCTCCCTGTTTCAGTATCATAAAACAATGTACCTTCTCTGTGTTCACTCATAATATCTGCCTCCTTAAATTTTTCTTTTACTTAGTAATTACCTCATCTCTATACAGATTGAAGAAATTCCGGAAAAATTTCATAAAAGTTTTTCCGATACCGATAATAGGTAGAAGAAGTTAACCCCAACTCCCGCTGCAGTTGTGTCGGTGTTACCTTCTTTTGTACCACCCTCATAAATTCCTGGTTAAACTTTTCCTGTTCTATAGCCCGTGGTCTTCCTACTTCATCCCATTCACCCCGAAGCCTTTTTGCCTCCATACCTTCCTTTTGTCGCTTCTCCTTTTTCTCCATCTCTGCCTGTGCCATGGATGCATAGAGTTCAATCATCATATTATTGATTGTTTCTATCATCATCTTTGCCAGATTATTTTCCATCTGAGACAGGTCAAACAACGTGGTAGGAAGTTCCAATACCATTACCCGAACCCCTTTTTCTTCTAAAAAACGTAGCTGCTTTAAAATCTCCTGCTTGTTCCTGCCAAGTCTGTCCAGCTCTGTAATAATCAGGGTATCCCCTACCCGTAAAACATCTTCCACAAGAACGGTATAACGTGGTCTGTCAAAATTTTTACCGGTTATCTTATCTGTAAAAATACTTTCCAGTTTAATTTTCTGATTTTCACAGAACCTCTTTATTTCTATAATACCTCGGTCCAAGTGTTGTTCCTTAGTACTGATTCTGTGATACCCATAATATGCCATACGTATCCCCCTTTATACATTCCCAAAAAGTCTTAAAATATTTTGGCATATCTCAAAACTTTCTTATATACTTTTTGGAAATAAAAAAATAGCCTATTACATCTCCCATCAAAAAGCATACTTTTTGGGAGGTGACTTTCACTACTTCTGTACGCAAGATGGCATAAAAAAGCAACAAAAAAAGACAGAGGTTTTTAAAAATTTCCTCTGTCTTCAGATCAACTATTCTGGAAAGATGTCCATCTTTTTTCCTTCAAACTTATATCCTACACCTCTCACTGTTTTAATATAGCGGCACTGCTTTAGCTCCGGTTCAATTTTCTTTCTCATACTGGATACCAGACAGTACACAATATTATCAATGCTTTCCGGCAATTCCTCGTTATAAAGAATCTCAAAAATTTTTTCTTTGGTAAATATCACACCTGGTCTCCCTGACAAAAGCATAAACAATTCATACTCTGCTTTCGTTAAGACGATCTCCGTCTGTCCTCTATAAATCTTATGATAATCCGGATAAATCCTAAAATCGGAATTTTCTTCATCCTCTCCCCGGATGTTTTTTATATTTTCCACTACATATTCTTTGTATCCCAATACAGTTGAAATAGTTACTTTCCCCAAGCTACACTTCCCTTCTGTTTTCTCTTATTTAGAAATCTCATCACACAGATTCCTTTTAAAAATGATTCTCTATTCTCCATTCATCGATAAGCTGGACAACCTGCGTTAAATTGGTATACCAGATATAATGTCCTCCATTTACAATATATAACTGGTGATTACCAGATTCTAAATCCAATTGATTTCTATGAGCAGTCTCCCATGCCGGAACATTTTGTACATTCTCTGAAGAAATCATGGTTAATACAGGAAGTGCCGATGGGAATTTTTTATTCTTTATAGAGAGTAATGATTGATCCATCCCGTTCACTTCATTTCTAATCGTATCGTTGCTGCTTAAAGAATATGCCTGAATGTATTCCTCCCTATCACTCTCCGTATAAGTGTACCCGGAAACCTGTGGTAATGCTGCCCCATATTTATCTGGATCTGTTTTCAGTGCCATCTGGAATTCTTCCAAAGAAGAAAAAGAATTCTTGATTTTCTGAAATTCATCAATTCCCTGCAGCATATATTTCTTTTCCATTTCCATAGCCTCTGCCAGTTCTTCATCATATACCGTATTATCAACAGCAATGAAACCTTTTACTTTTTCGGGATAATTCTGTACAAAGTTGAGTCCATATACTCCAGAAATCGAATGTACCAGCAATACACACTGCTTAATTCCCATGGTGTCCAGTGCAGCATTCAATTCACTATTGATATTATCTACAGTTCGATCCGTTGCTGCAACATCACTAAGCCCATATCCAAACGGCTCTACAATCACTATGTTAAAACTCTCATCTAAAGATTGTGCCAGAGGTTTGAAGTAGATATGCGGTGATGGAACTCCCAGAGCCGGCATCATCACCAATGTGGTTTTTCCTTCATCTGCAAATGTTTCTCCACTTGCATCCAATTTTCCATACAAAGCAAGATGCATATTATTCCCTTTCACCGTGATATATTTACTCGCATATCCAACTTGTGTTGCTCCCATAGCATATACCATATTAGAATTCCCTACCAAAAATGCAAACAGCATCGCAACCGTCACAATTCTTGAGATTTGCTTTTTGTATCTTCTCATACGCTCCCTCCTAAGTAAATTATTTCAAATATTTTTTCAGTTCTTCTACCTTGTCTAATCTTTCCCATGGAAGGTTGAGATCATTTCTTCCAAAATGTCCATAGGCTGCCGTCTGTTTATAGATTGGACGGCGGAGATTCAACGTCTGAATGATTCCTGCTGGTCGCAGATCAAATTCTTTTCTTATCATATCTACCAGACTCTCATCTGAAATTTTCCCGGTTCCAAAGGTGTCTACCATAATAGAGGTCGGATGAGCCACCCCAATTGCGTAAGACAACTGAATTTCACATTTTTTTGCTAGACCTGCAGCCACAATATTCTTCGCAACATAACGAGCAGCATAAGATGCAGAACGATCTACTTTCGTACAGTCTTTTCCAGAAAAAGCTCCGCCGCCATGCCGTGCCATACCACCATAGGTATCTACAATAATCTTGCGTCCTGTTACACCACTATCTCCGTGAGGACCACCGATGACAAAACGCCCTGTTGGATTGATGAAAAATTTTGTATTCTCATCTACCAGTTCTGTTGGAATAATCGGTTCCAATACATATTTTTTTATATCTTCGTGGATCTGCTCCTGTGTCACATCTGGATCATGCTGTGTTGACAGAACCACTGCATCCAACCGGTGCGGAATACCTGCTTCGTCATATTCTACAGTAACCTGACTCTTACCGTCCGGTCTTAAATAATTCAACAAACCATCTTTACGGACCTGCGTAAGCTGCCGAGTCAATTTGTGTGCCAGTGAAATTGGATATGGCATAAATTCATTCGTTTCGTCACATGCGTAACCAAACATCATACCCTGATCCCCAGCACCAATTGCATCAAGCTCTTCTTCTGACATTTTGTGTTCTTTTGCTTCCAATGCCTTATTCACACCCAAAGCAATATCTGCTGACTGCTCATCAATTGCCGTTAAGACGGCACAGGTATGTGCATCAAATCCATAATCTCCGTTGTCATAACCAATTTCTTTAATCGTTTCTCTTATCACCTGCTGCATATCTATATACGCATTGGTCGTGATTTCTCCTATCACTAATACCATACCCGTTGTAATTGCAGTCTCACAGGCCACTCTGCTCATCGGATCCTTCTCCATAAGAGCATCCAATATGGCGTCTGATATGGCATCACAAATTTTGTCCGGATGCCCTTCTGTTACTGATTCTGAGGTAAATATTCTTTTTTCCATAGTAAATTCTCCTTTGTATCAATATTTCATATTTGTCAATAACATAAAATATCTTTACTATTATTACTATATTTTTTGTCTACATTGTACTTTTTTCTGTCCGGTTGGTTTTATCTTTAAACCAAATAACTTTTCTATTCTTCTACGAAATAACATATCCGTCTGATTAATTCTGGAATATTAACAGGACTGGTTATATAGTCGCTTACACCCTCATGGCGATATTGATATTCTAAAGATAAATCTTTATTATCAGTGAATATAAAAAACGGCAACTCTCTGAATATTGGCTCCTTCGTGTTTTGATATATTCCAGCAAGCTTTTTCATAGAATGAAAAAAATCCATAGCAATTCCATCTTGTAAAAACAAATCACACAGAATCAATTCAATATCTTGACATTCTAATAGTTTATTCTCTGCTTCCCATATAGTTTCTACCATAATCATATATATCCCCTTTTTAAGAAGCTCTGTTTGTATAATAGACGTGATTTCCGAATTCTTTTTTACAAGAAGTATCTTATGAAAAGTAGCTCCCTCTCCATTGGATTCTTTATAAGCATATTCCAATAATGTTTCCTTCACTAAATCGAATTGTAATTTATTCATGCATATCTTAGCTCCCTTTTCCAATGCTTCTTTCTCATAATATTTTTTGTCATAGCATGTAAAGAAAAGGAATGGAATTTTGTATGTTTTCTCCCGCAAGTATTCTAGCAGCTCCATTCCACTCCCATCTGACAATTTCAAATCCGAGCCTATAATGAGTATTTGTTCCTTTTCTATAAGCTCTTTTCCTTGTGATACTGTAAATGCAACTAATACATGATATCCTTTTCGCTGTAGAAAGTTTTTTATATGCCAAATGTAATTACTATCGTCCTCTATTAACAATATCTTTTTCATTTCTTATCTCCATTAAAAAATAATAGCAATGAGAAGTTACCTCTATTTTATTTGTATCTAAGGCACCATACCAATTTCATCATAAACCACTTTAAGCAAGTCTGGTATATCTATTGTATATTTTGATTTTTTCTTTGCCTATTTTAATCTTATATATTTTTAGCATACATCATTCTCCCCATAAAAAAAGCAGTGTCGTCCACTGCCTTTTCTCCATCACTTAATCTGTTATTTCCACAAATGAGTATCTTTCCTCTTTCTTTTGCACAATTGCAGAACCCGTTTGTTCTTGTATCGTTTTTAACAATTCTTCTACATATATTTGAGCTTCATGCACTTCAATATTCATGGCGTATGCAATTTCTCTAATTGAAAAACTCAACTCTGAATCGCTCATCAACAGTTGTAAAATCTCCCATTGCATATCAGTAATTACAATTTCTGTACCATTATAAATCATCCTTTTCTTGTCAAATTCAATATCCCATTTTCCGAAATGAATTCTTTCTTCTTCTAATATATTTTGCATATCTAATCGCATAACTACAAAAGATACTTCCGGCCAACATTTCTTTAATAATTCCTCTGCTTTTTTTCTTTCCTCACAATTCTTAAAGTATAATAATTCTCCCATCCTCTATCTCCTCATATCATTTATCATTATACTTTAAGTTTACATCCGAATTATTGCAGAAATCTTATTAAATTATTCCTTTAGCCTTTTTTCTACGATACTATCTTCATTGTATTTGTGTAACTGACCGCCCAATAAACGCTTTCCTATAATAATCCAAGTATCTCTATTGTACTGATCCATATCCCTATACAATTCCATAATTTCTCTTTTATTATCCTGCTCTCTCTGCTGTTCCTCTTCATCTTTCCTCAATATATAATCAACAGGGACCTTAAAGAATTTGGATAATGCAAGCAACATATCACCAGAAATATTCTCGTCTACCTTTTCATACTTACTAATTGTCTGCTGACTGACTCCTATTTCTTCCCCTAATCTCGTCTGAGTCAGGCCTAATTTTTTTCTTAATTCAGATATTCGATTCACAAGCGTACACCTCCCGATACACTCATTTTACACTTAAATACGCCTGTATTTTACTTCGTTTAAGAGTATTACTACTATGTATCATAGTATATCGTAGTATTACTATCATCATTTCCACACATCTATACCGAAAAAAAGTCAATCTATACAAACAATATTACAATTTCTTTTCTTTTAAATATACTAGTGCTTATAGGGGAGGAGAAATGCTTATGAAAAAACTATTATTGATTAGCAACCCGTCCGTCTTGGGGAAAAATCTGGAGAATATCTTAAAGCAAAATTATCATACCGATTTTATTTCCACCGTACCAAAACAAATCGGCAGCATACCATTTAACTCTTATAATGCTTTGCTCTTGGATTTCACACTGTTACATGAATATAGTCTTATCATATGTAAGACTGCAAAAAAGCACTTCCCAAATATTATTGTTCTGTTTTTATGCGCTACCAATATTCCAGAACAAATTATTTTGGATTTCTATGAAGCAGGTGCCGATGACCATTTATATTCGACCCTCTCATCACCAGCACTTTTACAGAAAAAATTGGATATCTTATTTAGTAACCATCATCCAACCACAAAGTATGAAGACAGCCACATAACTTTAAATTTTGACTCCTTGACCGCAGTGATTGAAGGTACTGCTACTTCTTTTACTCCATTGGAATTTAAGCTACTCAAACTGCTTTCTTTAAATCCAAACACCGTTTTAACCAGACAACATCTTTTATATTCTCTATGGGATCGAAATGGGAATTATGTAGAAGAAACTTCTCTCAATAGTATGATCTGCCGCATACGGCAAAGAATTGATACCGAAAATCATCATTATATTAAGACAATATATGGAATTGGATATATGTGGAGTACCTATTAAAGGAGCAACGTAATCTATTACGAATAACGTTGCTCCTTTCTTATCTTATGATCTAGTAATCACAGGTAATGAAACAATTACCCATAAGGCAATCTGCTATACACTTATATCTTGTTTCTCCACAGGCTGGAGTGTATATATTGACTTCTTCTTCCTGTAATTCAACATTCTCTAATTTTACATCGTTCATAAAAATCCTCCTTGTTTCATTCCGTACTTTTAATTATGCACATATCTAAAACGTAGCTGACAATATTGGCATTTAGTTAATGTACAATCGTCTATATAGAATTTCTCCTACTCAATATTACTCCATAGGGGTTATAAGAGCACTTCCACCAATACAATCTGTTACACACGCTTTTCTTGTTGTGCCACAATCGTCTGTATATACATTCACTTCTTCTATCTCTATTTCATTATTTTTTACTATTCTCTCACTTTCCATGTCTTTTTTCCTTTCTGTATAAATTTATTCAGTTATTATTAGTATTCAATATTGAGCCAAGCACCTCCGCCCAAGCAATCATTTAAACAATGAAACTGAATCTCTCCACAATCATCCGTATAAATGCTTACTTCTGCCATAAGGAGTTCTCTTGCCTCTTGTTCATCTCTTCGCTCTTTCATCCGACTTTCCTCCTTCCTATTAATATTTTTGATAACATCAGTATACTATTTTAAAATTTCATCTCCATATTTTATGTACAGATTACATTTTTTTCTTTCTATTTGGATAACTATTCCATTCTTAGTTGATCAATAATTGATTTTTTCTTCTGTTCTCTTATTTGATAAATAGATAATATAACCTGTATTAACAGAAGCACCAATACGTATATACCCATATAAAAAAACGGAAATGAATATTCTACCACTTTCCCATAACAGCTTATACTCATTTGACGACAAATTAACATTGCAATAGGAGTTCCAATTAGCAAAGTCATACAAATGCTTAAGATAGAATAGCACATACCTTCACCGATAATAACTTTATAAAGCTGCTTTTCTGTCAATCCTATAGACCGTAAAACACTATATTCACGTCTTCTAAATAATTGATTTGACAATGTTGTGTTAATCAAATTTATCACACCAAAAAGAAAAATTAGGATTGAAATTACCTGCAAAACGAAATATATTGTATTGTCTTTCTCATATCCCTTCACTCTTTCGCTAAAGCTTTCGATTGCAATATCTTCGTTTTTTGAAATCGTATTTCGAAGATTTTCATCAACACTGCTCTGTTCCTTTGGATCAATGTTTATTCCCCATGTGAAATCAAAATTTTTTATTCCAGGCAATAATTCTTTAAAAGCATCTTCCGTCATACACATCATCGCAGCATTAAATCCCCCACGCCCACTTCCTAGTGCAGATGCAAATTTAGTTGATTGGAAAATTCCTGATACTGTTACTGGGATTTTCTCTTTCCCAAAGGATATCTCAAATTGCATTCCTACCTTTACTTCTTCCCCAAAATCTTCGTAACCAGTCTTTACTAATATTTCATGGGAATTTTCAGGCATTCGCCCTGCAACTAATGAATCTTCAATTTCTTTCTTATTTTGCGTGGTAATCATATCACACATTCCTCTTCCTCCATATCCCTTATATTCGAAGGTAAAGGTTGCTGATTTTCTTAATGTTTGCATCTCATTTATGCCTGGAATACTACCAATTTCTTCTTTCAAATTATCATTAAGGGGATTCCCGGAATATAATAGTTCCGTAGGTTCTTTATCTGACTTTATATATATTTTATAATCAGCATCACCAAAATAGTGTTGTGTCATCTTTACCGGAGACTGTAAAAGTAAAGCTGAAGATACCGTTAACAGAATAATTCCTCCGAGGCTTAATGATATAACAATGCTCCATACTTTTTTGGGTTCTCTCTTAAAATTCATTATTCCCAAAGATATTGGCGTAAGCTTTCTATTTTTTTCTTGTGCTGATATTTTTATATTACTAATTGCTGTCATCCTCACAGATTCCATCGGTGAGGCCTTCATTGCTATTTTAACTGGTTTATTTATAGAGATGCTGACAATAATGCTACAGATAGCTGCGGTTATCATTGCACATACGATATAATTCCTAATATTAATCCCTTTTGCTAGTATTATCGCTGAACAAAGAACTGCTAATGTAATACCTATCAGTATTCCTCTAACACCTAAATACCTTCCTTCCTTTTTTACAATCTTTTTTATCTGCTTTTGTGTCATTCCTATCGTCCTAAGTTGTCCGTAATTTTGTATTTTATTAATTATAGAAATTTGGAAAATGCTTTTTATAACAGTATAGCTTCCTATCAAAACGAGTCCAATTAATATTCCTAAGATACCTAATTGATCTGCAGAAATCATTTGATTAACGTACCGAAAATATCGATTATTAAATGCTACAGGTAGATTATTTATTTCACCAATTTCGCTGCAATATTTCTTTATTTCTTCAGCATTTTTTTCCTTCACATGCACATAAACCATGCTGGAGTCTTCATTATAGTCTTCATAATTTTTCAGTTTTTCCCAAGATATTAAAAATGGAAATGTTTCTCCACTAGTTGCCATATCAAGAATCCCTGAAATCGTGTATTTTCCTGATAGCTGTTCCGTGTTTAATGTAATCTTATCTCCTACCTTTTTATCTTTATCATATTTATCCAACCATTTTTTACATACGACAATTTGAGCTTCTTCCTCTGGAAGTTCTCCACTAAATAAACTCATCTGGTTTCTCATCATATAGAGCATTGGCTGATCCATGTAAAAAAAAGCAGCAGTATATGTTTTATCAGACGGTATATCCCCAACAATGTAGTATTGTCCTACTCTTTCAAATCCCGTTTCTTCTCTTAGCTTTAACAGTTTTTCTTCTGAAACATTCATGTATACTGCTTCGTATGTATCCTGAATCTGTTTTTTTTGTACTTCCAGCAGTGAAGTCGCAATTAGTCCTGAAAAGCATATCAAAAATGATGCTAGAGCTATAGAAATCACTAACATAATATTTCTTCGCTTTTCAGACCGAAGATTCCTCTGTACAATATTTTTTATTGCTTTTTTATCCCCTTGTTTTCTCATCTTCACCAACTCCAATTTTCAAAAATTTTCCGTCTTCAATCCTCACTATTCGTTCTGCTAAATCTGCAATGTGCTCGTTATGAGTAATCATCACAACACTTTGCTCAAATTTTCTACTCGTGCTTTGAATCAATTCCAGTACATCCTGGCTCGTCTTGCTGTCAAGATTTCCTGTAGGTTCATCTGCAAGTATAATTGCCGGCTTCGTAATCAAGGCTCTTGCAATGGCAACACGCTGCTGTTGTCCACCAGATAACATATTCGGCATACTTTTCAGTTTCTCCTTTAAACCGAGCATATTAATAATTTCGTTCAAAAATACCTGATCAACTTCCTGCCCATCTAATTCAATTGGCAAAACTATATTCTCATAAACATTTAACATGGGGAGTAAGTTATAGTTTTGAAAAATAAAGCCTATATTCCTTCTTCGAAAGATTGTAAGCTGCTCATCATTTAAGTCTGACAATTTTTTTCCTTGGATTTTAATTTCCCCAGAGGTAGGTATATCCAATCCTCCCAACATATTCAATAAGGTAGATTTACCACTTCCGGATGTACCAACAATAGCTACAAATTCTCCCTTTTCAACACTAAAATCTACTCCATCTAATGCCTTTGTTATATTAGGCTCCTTTCCATAATATTTTTTTATATTTCTTGCTTCCAATACTTTCATAATTTATTTCTCCTTTCAATTCATTCTTTAATTCGTATCTATATATCAATGAAAGGCTACTCGATTTTATTTTCTCGAATAGCCTTCCATGTTTTTGTATGTATTACTTAGTTGTATTTAAAAACGCTCCGCCACCGATGCAATCATTTTCACATTTCTTACGAACGATATCGCAGTCTGGCAATTCATAAATATCAACTTCTTCCTTTAATAACTCTTCGTTTTCAGTTACTTCTATTCTCTTTTCTTCCATGACACTGATCCTCCTCTTTAATAATCCGGATTCAGAAAAGATCCGCCACCAAAGCAGTCATTTTTACAATGATTCTGAATTTCTCCACAGCCTGCTGCATAAACATTGATTTCTTCTTTTGATAATTCCTGAGCTTCTTTTTCTTTTAATTCGTTCATAGTCTACTGTCTCCTTTCCGAATTTACTCCGCTGCTGTAACTAAAGCTAATACCCAAAAACAATCTGTTACACAATTATACCTTGTCACACCGCAGTCATCCGTATAAACATTTACTTCCTCTTTGTTAAGTTCTGAGGATTTTCTTTCTGTATTGAATTCTTCCATAGAACTCACCTCCTTATGCCTATATTTATACGCTTTCACATACCTTTTATCTATATTTCTTGTCTAAATTGCTCTTTTTTCTTCCTAGTTGGGTTCTTCCTCCCATCTTCTCTTTACCTCCTCCATATACTCAATATAAATTTCTAAATTTTTCCTTCTATTTGCTTTAGAATCATAGTAAAACAGCACATAATTTAATACTGCTTTTAAGAAAATACACCGATAATCATAAGGTTCTTCTGATGCTAGACAATGCCCACCGCATATATAGCGATAATCACATTCTTTACATATTTCTTTATATTCAGCACAGAACAACCTCTTAATTTCATCTTTTTTCAATAAATTTTCTAATTCCTGTAAAATTTTCTGTGGCTCATCGGACAGTATATTTCCCATTCGAACCTGGTTCTGCTCCATACACTGGCACATGTAAATATCGCCTTCCGGGAAAATTGCCATAACTTTTCCATAGCCCCCACAAGAATTTCTTACCTGAACTCTTTGATAAAAAGCTCCCCCAATTTTTTTATCCTCGTATCCCTGGTTCAATATATATTTTACTATCTTCAGGTTCATATCAAGATGCTCCATATCTGTTAAAATTTCAGAGTTTTCTTTCGCCCTACCCACGGATGAAACTATATTAAAAAGAACATCTATGTCATATTTCGCAGCTATATCAATCAATCGATACAAATCCATCTCATTGGTTTTCTCATAAATGAAAGTAAGGACTACCTTTATTCCGGCTTGCTGACACATCTCTATATGCTTAATTAGCTGCTGCTCCTTTTCAGGTGTTCCGAACATGTGCATGGTACTGAAATCAATTTCATCTATATATCCTTTGAGTTGTTCTGTTAATTCCTCGGTAATCGCAAGACCATTGCTCTGTAGTGTAATTGGGCAAGTCAAACCATTTCTTAATGCTTTTGCAATTTCCACAATTTGATCTTTAATCAGTGGCTCTCCACCTGTAAGAATCATTTTATGTGGTTTATTTTTCTGAAAGAACGGAATCACCTTATTCTGTATATCCTCCAGCTTAAATTCTTTTTCTGGACGAAGCTTGTCGTTTGCACTGATCGCACAAAAATCACAATTCATATTACATTTCCTGGTTACCATCAAATATACCGTATTGATTTTCTCATGATTCTTCTCTATTTCTTTTACAAATTCAGTTTGCTGCTCCCATACAGGGAATAACTTTTCCTGAAACTCTGGTTTATCTAAATTGTCTGCAAATCTTTTACTTACCCCCAGGCAGACTTTTCCTACCGGATCAATTAAAGCCACTTTTTCTCCCTCAGTTATCTTAATAAACTCATTCATCTTACTTTCCATGACGTAAATATCTCCTTTCATATTCTTGTTTCAGCTTTTCAAGCTGTTTTTCAGTTAAGTTTGTTTGAATCAGATGGTACATCCACTTCGTCACTTCACAATTCACTTTTATAGGTTGATATACATTTTGGTGAATTTCATAATTTGCCACCTGACAGCCTCTTGTTTTACAATGTCTAATGTATTGACATTTTTTACACATTGTATCCTCTTGATCCTCTAGGTAAATAATCTCTCGAATCCTCGGAACATCCAACCCGGCTTCTACAGAACCGATTTTAAATTCTGGAAGTTCCGCACAAGTATAAATCCCACCATCCGTTGTTACATAGCAAGTTGTCAAACCTGCCTTACATGCGTAAAATGGACATGGAATCAGGAAAGATTTCAGATATTGTTCCCAAAGATTCCAAAAGATTACTTCTTGATTTTTTTGTATATGTGCTTTATATAAACCAAATACCTTCTCTATCTGTTCTCGTAATCCCTGTATCTGCTCATCACTCCAGGAGCAATAATAATCAATTCCCGACTCTAATTTTTTAATTCCTAAATCAAGCAAAAACTGGAAACTTTCTGCATAATATTGATAGTTATTACTTGTCACAACACTGGCTACCGAAATCTGATTTCCTGTTTCCTGCTCATATTTTCTCAATAACGGAAGGTTCTTCATAATTTTTTCAAAGCTTCCGGTTCCTGCATAATCTCTCCTGTTCAAATTCTGAACATACTCAGGACCATCTAAACTCACCTTCACCTCAAATGTATTTTCCACAAAAAAATCAATTACTTCATCTGTAACTAACGTTCCATTTATCGTAGTACTGAACTTGCATATTAAGTTTGTTTCCTGGCATTTTTTCTTCGCATAATCTACCACATCTTTCATCAGATTAAATGCCATAAGGGGTTCCCCTCCAATAAAGTAAACCATAAGTGTCCGATCATGCTGTTTATTTGCTTCATGCACAGCAATATCGATTGCCTTTTGAGCCGTTTCTAAACTCATGTATGTATTTTTCTTCTCGCCCAGATAGCAGTAAGTACAATTCAAATTGCACTTATTTATGATCTCTAATGACAATGTATACATTTTCCTGCCTCCTAAACTGTAAATTGGTTCAAATTTCTATTTGTTTTCTTCTGGAAATCCAATCTTTCCACCATATTAAATAAGGGATATCGCAAAATAATTTCTGTCTTCGGATTTTCCATGGCATATACCCTGATTCTCTCTTTATACTCACATATTTCCTGATAATTGTTGTGATCAATAAATAGCACCGGATACTGTTCTGCTGTTTTTATATTTCTCAATTTTTCCATTCCACTTTCAAAAGTATCACATCTCTCTGTTCTCGTTACTTCCCGTATGAAACGCTGCTCTAAAGGTTCTTCTATACGGTTCGTTAGAAAATAACACTGTTTCTGCTTCAATGTTTGATATGGATAATAGTGATTCAAAGTGTTGAGAGTAAACTGTAAAATTGCCTGTTCATGTTCATCCTCATAATTGCTTAAATACCCTGTTATTACAGCACACCCAAAGCTATTGCCCTGATAAAACTTAGGAATGCCTAAATGATAAAGAGAAAAAAATTTAGAGGAAAAAATCACATCCTTTCCTATCCCATCATATTGGAAAACCTGTAAAGGATTCTCTATGTCCAGGCATCTTATTCCCATTACAAAAGGGAAGGAAGCCGGATAGGTTGCTTCTACTTGCTGATTAGAGTATGCTGCCACAATCAAAATCCCCTTTTCTGTAGCTGCTCTACATACCTCCTCTATTTCTTTGTGATATTTGTACTCATCTCCCATACTCATATTAATTATGTCTACCTGTTCCTCTATCAGTAATTCAATACCTTCTATCATATCCAGAACCGTACTCTTTTTGTTCTTCCTCACAATGGGTACCAGAACAATTTCAGCTTCTGGGTTTTCCTTTAAAATAAAAGAACAGACATATTCCGCATGGGTAAATCCAAAGGCATCTTTACTGTATTCCTGACCTTTCCACTTGCAGTCTATTTTTACAATTTTCTTATCCTGAAAAAAAGGATTATCAAAAGATCCATTGGAATCCAACACACCTATCCTCACTTTTCACTCACCTGCCTTATATGTAGCTTCTCCAAATCCACAATAATATCTGCTTCTCGCAATTCTTCCAGATTGTGCGTAGAAAAAATAATAATTTTCTCCCTTGATAACGCATGCAATAATTGATAAAAACGCCCTCTTCGTTTTTCATCAATATTTGCTGTCGCTTCATCAAAAATCAGAATTTGTGAATTTTTCAAAATATTCCTCATAATATCTAAACGCCGCATTTGTCCTTCTGAGAAATTGCATGGATCTATCTTTATCTCGGTATCCCATACCATTTCTAAAGTATGGATTTCATCATACAAATCCAAGCACTTTGCCACTGTATCCATTTCTTCTTCCGAAACAATATGTAGTAATCCCATATTCCGTCTTACCGTATCATTGAAGAACTGTGTACGCTGCATAACATATCCTGTATTTTCCCAATAGCTGTTAATATCTAATTCCTGCAAATCTGTGTTATTCACAACTACTTTTCCTTCTGTCGGTTGATACACACCTGTTATAATTTTGAACAGAGTGCTTTTGCCTTGTCCACTTTTTCCATGAACTCCGTAAAGAGTGCCTTTTTCGAACTTCAAATTGAGCCGGTCAAATACCTTCTTATTCGACTCTGTATAAGAAAAGCTCATCTCTTCTAAGGAAATGTTGTTAACTGTTGTTACTTTCTCTCCATCTCCTTGTTTCTGATCCGGATACTGAAGCAAACCATTGATATCCTTTAAGGAAACTACGGCTGTATGATACTCGTTAGCAAACTGTGCGATTCCAATAATAGGATTCATAATAATTGTCTGGTAATTCATCAAGGCCATAATGGTACCTATGGTCATATTTCCTTTAAATACTTCTTGTGCACCGACTACCCAAATTATGACTGTTCCTATAAACTGAATCACGAGTATCGTAGATGTATTCAATATGTACAACAAATTCTGGCGATTCGTCTCTTTTTTGTATTTCTGATTTTTCTCAAAGTACATATCATGCACATATTGCCCACATTGAAAGAGTCTTGTAATAAACCAATTATCATAGGTGTTTGTCAGAACATTGGTTATGCTGTTATATCCTTCCAAAACTTGACCACTGGTTTCCTGTATCAATTTCCCCAGGATTCTACTAATAAAAGGAACACTGACAAGTAAGATAATATTGGATACGGCAATCCCCTTATGGATAGAAAACATATATGGAGGAACAACCACCAGGATAACAATATTGGAAACCAATGTGATAATACTTGTGATTCCACATTGTTTCACTGCTGAAACATCTTTATCTACTTTCAGCAAAATGTCACTTAGCTTTATCTTCTCAAAAAAATTCACGCTTACTGTTGATAATTTATCTTCTACCTTTTGTCGCATATCTGCTGCTATCTCTTCCGAAATAACAGCCACGATATAACGCTGTACATAATTCATAAGGTAGTTCAGCAGTAACATGCCCAGGAACACCACCAGAAGGAGCATAAACGCAGATAAACTGGTACTATGTGGATTCCCCAAATCATCTATCACTTTTCCCTGCAGCTCCGGACGCACCAAAGAAACTCCCGCCGTTAACACAATCGTTGCTATTGTTAAAATATAGGAAGGTAGTAACTTTTTCTTAAAAGCATACTCTTTTAAAAATCCAAGATATGGACGGCTTTCTTTACTTTTCATCGCTTAACCTCTTGGCAATCTTCTCTCCGAACTCACTGAATTTTAAATCTTCCTCCTGGATATAGTCTATATACACTCCTAATTTTTCTCTAACTATTTCAATCGGCTGCTGTAAATAATATTCAAGAATCTGCACCATTGCCTTATAAAAGATATGTTCAAAAATACACTCTGCATCCGATGGTACATTAATCTTCCCTGTATTGATAAAATTCATATATCCGCATTTCATACCATGACAAAAATCTCGGATTGTGCATCCCTTGCACTTCGGATCGGTTTTATCAAAGTTCGACATTGCTATTAATTTTGCCTTTCTTATATCAACGCCTTCCTTGATATTACCTATACAATATTTTTCATTACTTGTAAGAAATCCACATGGATATATCTGACCATTCGGAAAGATCTTGAAATTTCCAATTCCGGCATCGCACATGCCAAAGCAGTTCCCAAAATCACACAACATATTAAACATTTTTCCATCAAATTGATCTATAGTAAAAACTCTGCCCGCTGCTGCCTCAGCCAAATAGTACCGCAAAATTTGTCCCACCTGCTTTTCAAATTCTGCCTTCAGCTCATCACATATTTTTAAATATACATCCATAATCATACAGATGTTATCCAATCCATGCTCATGCAGGTAACAGATATTTTCGAACATATACGGAATGGTATTTTCTGTGACCGTCATTCTTACAGAAAAATTCAATCCACTATCCTTTACCTTCATGATATTCTCAAAAATTTTTTCATAGCAAGAAACTCCATCTTTCGCAACTCTGTTCAAATCATGGGTTTCCTTATTCCCATCAAAACTAAGGCGTACTGTAAAATGATTTTCTTTCATAAATGCAATGAACCGATCATCCATCATGGAACAGTTGGTAGTAATATAATACTTTACTTCCCTTTCCGGATAATTATCTTTGATATAGGCTACTGCCTTGTAAATTAAATCTTTCTTCAGCAAAGGCTCACCGCCCAAAAAATCAATCAAGACTTTCCCTCTATCCCCATAATTCATCATAAACTCCAAAGAGTCCACAAGTGTTTTTTCATTCAACTGATAATGGTTATGGTAGTCTTCATAACAATACTGACATTTAAAATTACAATCTGTTGTCATATATAATGTGAAATTATACATATCTGTCTACTCCTTTCTTGAATATACTAAAAACAATTTTAATCAAATTCTCCTATCTCGCCATATATTTTGATTATTTTGCGTATTTTAGTGTCTAAATGGCATAAAAAACAGGCCTCGATATTCTTAATACCAAGACCTGAAAAACTCTTATTAATAGATTCCAACTTCTTTTCCAAATTTATACATATATTGAGTTACCGTCTGTATAGCATGCTGCACAGATTGTCTGCCTGCACTATCATAGGAACTTTCCTTTTGAGCATCCGCCGCAAGCCCTTTCGCATGTTTTGCTGCGGAATACATCAAATCTCCTGTTGATGTATTTAATGCGGTTGTATATACGGATGAGCCAAACGAATTTCCTGCTATTGTGTAAGATTTACGGTTTTTATCAACATATTTTTCAAAAGCGGAATGATTGCTGTTTACTGCTGTCAAGTTCGATGCATGATGCGGTTCATTTAAGTCTGATACATAATGGGTGCCTTTTCCTAAGTTTGACATAGCCAATTGTACATCTCCTGCACGATACGCATTTACTGCTGCCTGAAAATATGACTCTGCTCTTGTCCTAGCTGTCGGAGATTTTTGACCAAGCCAGTTTTTTCCAGTATCAGGATCATAAAAGTGTCCTGCAAAAGTTCCTGCATCTGTTTCATTTCCAAGTTTATCCGGCCAGTCGGTTGCCTCCATAAGAATAGATGAGTTCAGCTCACCATTGAATGCACTATTTCCTTTATCATTGCTCAGAATTTTAAGTGCGTTTGCAACAATATACTGATGTGTATGATCTACCCCACCAGACGAAAATCTTTCATCTGGATTTGTGCCATGCTCAATCGGAACTCCTTCCCCGTAAAGTTCATCAGAACCATTCGCAATATCCTGCACTTTCGTTGGAAGTTCTGGTTGTTCCGCTGCCATAACTGGCATCGTTCCCAATAAAGCCCCCACTGATACCATGGCAATAAATAGTTTCATTTTTTTCGCATACCCATGCCTCCTCTTCTTTTTTCTTTATTTTACATCCTGCTTCAAGAAAAAACATATAATTTGTTTAGTTTGCATTTTTTATGCCCTGCCTGGACCAATAAAAATGGCACTTATTTTCCATAAGCACCATCTTGTCACACTATATTTCTATCGGAATAATCACAGAAACAGAAAACATATCATCTAAAACACTAAATGATACTTCTCCTCCATAATCTTTCACCACACTTTTAATATTTTTGACACCAAACCCATGATTTTTCTTATCTTCCTTTGATGTTTCCAGTGTTGCATTTTCTCGCAGATAACGTACTTGTGAATCTCTTAGGCTATTTTCACATAAAATTGACAAGAACCCCTTTACTTTTTTAGCCTTTAACTGTACTAAACACTCTACCATAGGATTTTCTTCTTTCATTAACCGGCATTCTCTTAATGCGTTATCTATTGTATTCGAAATTATGACACATAAATCCTCATTTCTTATCTGTCGAAACTCTGTAAAATCGGCAAACACCTTAAATTCAATTCCCTTTTCGATAGCCTCCAATCGTTTCGTATGAAGCAAATTATCAATAAAAGTATTCCCTGATTTATAGTAACTTTGATACTTATTTAATTTACGTTCAATACCATTAATATACTCTATTTTTTGTTCTGGCTCTATATTTTCTTTCAATGCCTCCAAATGATTTTTTATATCATGGGAAAGCCTGCGGATATTTTCCATATCTTTCGATTGTTTCATATAATAATCATACTGCAAGCTCATCTCACTTATTTGAAGCTTTTTTTCATTTTCGATTTTTTTTACATTTAAGTAGTTCTCCAAAATCACTATGTTACAGACAGTTCCTAAAAACATAACAATAGGAACTATTGATATTGTAATAACTGACCATATGTTTCCAATAATTACCTTTTTATCATTATATAGGTTATCGGTACATACTGCCATAACTATAATATTAAGCAATAACGGGATGAAAATTGTCATCACATTAATGCTTGATAAATGCGGTGGAATTCTTTCTATAATTTTCTTTAATGTCAAACATCCGGCAATAATAACACTTTCTGCAATTACCATCATCACCACTTGGTATATTCCTGGTAATTCAGCTAATACTCTATTTCCACTATATGGATATAGGAAAATACTGCTTAGTAATTGCCCTAATAACGAAATAGATAAGAAAATACTGCCTATCAAAATACAATATTTCATATTCCGTTGAAATAAAAAATGTCCTATAAACATGACAATAATCACAATCGTAATATAATTATAAACGATATGTATGGATACCCCATTCTCCATTACCCGCACCAGAAAAATACTTCCAATGCACAAAACATAGGAATACCAATTTTTCTTTCGATACTCTTGATTGTTTTTTCTATCAATCAACAAATATGTAATCAGAAAAATATTAATTATTGAAAAAAGATTCTTTATAATACTCTGTGCATACACACTATACACTTCCTCCCCGTTCTGCCATTTTTTTCATTAGGTTTTGTTTTCTAGACCGTGTAATATAAATTTTAGCTCCGGAATAAAGTGTAGTGGTAAGATCATGTAATGATTCAATACAATCGACATTTACAATAATACCATTATGACAACGTACAAAATAGTATTTTTCCAAGCGTTCTTCTAAATCTCTCATTTTAAAATATCCATCTTCCTGATTTCCATTTCGTAGATGAAATAAAACCTTTCGTTTCACGGTTTCAATGTATTCTATATCGGAAAGAAATAGTTTAAAGTATCCTTTCTCATTCTTTACTGCTATGTATTTTTGCTCATATGACTCTAGTTTTCTTAATGCTCTATTCATTTCACAATTAATCTGTACTTGTGTAATTGGTTTTGTAATAAAATTTTGGACATCATACTTATATCCAACCCCTAAAAATTCATTATGAGATGATACATAAAGAATAATTGATTTTTCATCATGTCTGCGGATAATATCCACCAACTCCATGCCATCCATCGCAGGCATCTCTATATCCAAAAAGAAAATTTGGAATTCTTCTTTTAAAGATTCCATTAACTGCAACGGCTTTGTATATTTTTTTATACAAAAGTCCTTACCATTTTTCTCTGCATAAATTTTTAGCATTTTTTCAACTGTATCTACAAAATATTTTTCATCATCACATATCGCTATTTTTATCACTCATATCACCTATCTGCTTCTTCAGCATATTTTCCATCTGTGCTTCATTTAGCCTTCTTCCCATCAACAATAACGTAGCTTTATTTATCTCATCTAACTTTTGAAAAACATCCCATAATTCTTCAATTTGACTTTTACACAAATCACTATTATCTCCATATACCAAAACATCTATTGGTATGTCAAATATATTTGCCAGTTTCACCAATAAGCTACAGGGAATATTTTCAATATCTGCCTTTTCAATCCTGCTGATTGTCTGTTGACTCGTACCTAACTTTTCGCTTAATTCTTTTTGAGAAATCCCCAATTCCTTTCTCTTTCGCCTAATTATATTCATTTTCACCACCACATCAATATAATAAAACACTTACTACCAGTCACTTCATAAGTTGGTATTTATAATAAAAATAGCGTATTTTTACCCATATTTCAAGTTTTATTTTCAAAAAATTATAATTGAGGAGCATATATCTCCCATAGATTCCTCTTTTTCCTTTCAAAATAACACATATCAGGATTATGTTCACCTACTGTTCCACTATATGCCAAACTGTTCATGATGCAATTTTTGCTTTGGCACTTCACAGCAAAGCTGCATTTTGAACACATATTACCTTCTTTTCCTATTTTCCTCAATCTTTTGATACATTCCTTAGACAATCCATTTTCAACATCTCCAATGCACCCACTATCTTCTAAATTTGCCGCACAACCAAAGATTCTCCCATCCACCTTTATATATATTTGAATAAGACCTACACCACAAAATCCTGATTCTCCATTATTTTCTCCGTATTTCTTCAAATCTAAAATTGGTCCCCAAAGAAATGCTTTTCCTGCTTTTTTCCTTTTTAAATAGTAACGTAATACTTTTTCCCATTCATCAGCCAAACCATCCAACTGATCGGTTGTCCATCTATTCATAACATCAATAGAAGAATCCACTATGCTAAAATTTAGATTTTCAACTAAATGGCAAACAGATTCAAATGTTTCCCCATAATTATTCTGTGTAACAACATGTGCTGCCTGAATATATTGCTTGGTTCTCTTCTCGTATTCTTTGAAATACATACAGTTTTCAATAATATTAGAATAACTTCCAACACCATCAATCCTCTTTCTGTTTTTATTATGGGTTTCCTCATCTCCATCAATACTTACTTTTAAATGAATTCTATATTTAATCAGCCATGCTAAAATCTCATCATTTAAAATAGTTCCATTTGTCGTGATAGAATATGTCACTAAAATATTTCTTTTTAATGCCTGCCCCTCTATATAATCCACCAAATGCTTTAAAAATGAAAGACTTAAGAGTGCCTCTCCACCTACAAAATCCACCCATAATCTTCGATCTCTATGATTTTCCGCATTTAAAAATGCAATTTCCAATCCTTTGTATGCTATCTGTTCGGACATCTTTTGGTTTGTCTTTCTTCCAAGATAACAATATGTACAACGTAAATTACATATTTGGTTTACTTCTAAAGTAATTGTATACATATACTTTCCTCCAAAAAAGAAACCGCACAGACTATCATATCCGATAGGCTACACGGTTCTTTGTTTTAACTAGCTTCATTAATGTATGCCCCTGGAAATGGCCATGGGCAATCAGTTAAACATCTCTGCGTTCTTTCAGAACATCCGGTATAACTTTCTATTTCTTCCTCTGTTAAATCCAGTTCTTTTACGAACTCTTCTGTTGTTTCAGTATTAACCATGTTTTTTCTCCTTTCTGTTTAGTATATGAGGACTATAATCCATTTTTTTCCATACAACAATATTCTTTGTATAAATCAACATATTTTTGACATAGATTTTCAGTTTTCCCATTTTCCCACATATCTAGCTAATGCTCTCATGAACTCTTCTTTCTTATATTTACTTATTGGAATAGTCTTTAACTTCTGAACTTTATCTTTGATTAACACACTATCTTTCTTAACCCCTTCAACATAATCAAAATTGACCATATAACTATTATGACAGCGAAAAAATTGCTTTTTGCTTAAACGCTTCTCCAGTTCACTCATTCTTTGGCTACTTTGCACATCTCCATGAATTGTATGTAAGATCAACAGCTTGTTTTCTGTTTGTATATAGATTATATCGGAAAGTTGCAGCGTAATCAATCCATCGTGACATTTCAAAAATAATTTTTCCTCTGCATTCAACAATTTCTTTTTATATATTTTGTTTAAGATATTCTCAACTTTTCTATACAGTAAAGGTTTTGATAAAAAATCTTCTGCCGCAACTTCAAAGCCTTTCCCTGCATTAGTGATTGTATAATAAGAAGTACAAAAAACGATTGAAACATCAGTATCACTCTTCCGAATCTCCTCTGCTGTTTCAAATCCATCCATTTCAGGCATAGACACATCCAAAAATATAACATCAAACTTTCGTTTCTGATAATTCAATAATAACTGACTGCCACTTCCATACGAAGTAATTTTGACTTCTACATGATTTTCATTTCCATATTTTTCGATATAACTCTCCATTTTTTTATTATAGTCAATAATATCATCACATAATGCCACTTTAATCAACTTATTCCCTGCCTTTCTCGTGTGCTAATAATCGCTGGATCAAAATGTTGATGGTTAATTTATTTTCTTCACACAAATTTCTATATTGTTTTAATAATTTCCATTCTTCCTCTGTTACTTTTTCTATTTGCTCCGTACCATTTTCTTTGCACACTATTCCACATTCTTTTTGGTTCATCTCCATCGAAATTTCCTCCTACTATTTTTTACTATATTAGGGGATTTTAGTTTATCCCGTCTAGTATTCTTGTTTCAATTGCGTTTTTTATTGCCTAATTGGCAATTATAATTATGTAATCCATTTACTAAAAATGGCAGAATATGCTCTAGGGAGGTGTATGGATTATACCGCTACACCTCCTATAATTCTATTCTACATCCCTAAAATACCGTATGCACTTCAACAATTCTGCTGTCAATTCCTGGTACAGATCTTCATCAAAGATTCCATCTACCAAGGCATTTTTAATCAAGAGTGGTCGGTACATTTCAAATATTTCCAGAATAGCATCTTCATCCCCTTGTCTTGCCCGATATAACAATTCTTTAAAATTCATGATTTCTTTCCTCCCATTCTCTTTCGTATTTTGCGGATAGCCCAATAATACGCACCTTTACAGCGTTCTTCCGTCATCTGATTTAAGATGCTCATCTCCTTAAAAGTACGCTCCTCAAAGACATGCTGATAAATAAGCTTCCGTTCTTCTTCCTGCAAAGAAAACATGGCTTCTATAAGGCTTATATCCGTCATTTCGTTCCACTCTGGATATATCCCCTGTGCTTCTTCCATAAGCAGTTGTTCTTTCTGTTCCAATTCCAGCCTTTCCTCTGGAGAAATATCCGCATCTGTATATTCTTTATCTTCCAGATTTTCCTCTGCAAATAATATTTTCTGCTGCTTTTCCAGATACCGAAGTCTTTTTCCCCTTATAGATGCCAGCAAGTAAGCAGTGAAATAATTTCTTGTTTTAGATCCATTATATTTTTGTTCTTCTTTCATTTTCTACCTCCGAAATTTGAAATCAATAAGTTTCCAAATTTCAGAGGTGGAGATCTGCATCTGTGAAGGATATTTTTATTTTGGTAAAAGAAAACGCCGAACCACATTTCTTCTGGCTCGACATCTTTCTTATCCCATGCATCATCCTGCACGGTGACTTCATATATTAACGCATATACTGCATATAAATAACCCTTTTGGCACCCCTGCAAAAGCAAGATTTTTTTGACGAATCATTACACAAGTGCCTTGTCTTTCCTTGCAACATAGATGCTCCTCCCTTGTAGGTTCTCCTGCCCCGCAATTCACATTATATTGCGTATCTTCATGCACTATAATGCGTTTCTCTTACTATCAATCTACGATAAAATAAAACAATAAGTGAGGTGATGCGGATGCTGATGGATACCGTCAAGAAAAAATTAGGCTATATGGTAAGAAGTGAAAGAGAAAGGCGTGGTCTGTCACAATCAAGACTTGCAGAACAAGCCGGTGTGTCCACCCGGACCATTTCTGATATTGAAACCTGTAATGGCAATCCGGAACTTGCAACTTTAATCCCAATCGCTCAATTTCTGAATATTTCAATTGATGCAGCTGTTCAGGATGAACGAAAGGAACCGGACACTACTACTTATCAGATTATGAAAGAACTGCAAAACTGCTCTGAAGACGAGCGGCAAATTGCCCTACGCACCTTGCGTGGGCTTCTTTCTGCATTGAAAGAAAAGGATCCACTCAATTAAGCCTTTTTCTGACAATATCTGACTTTTGATTATACGGATGAAATCTGTGAGAAACCTGTGCGAAATCTGTGGGGTTCCTGTGAATTGGCATAAATGTGCAACAAAAAAGAAGCACTCAAAATCCGATGCTTCTTTTTTCTTTTCTATCTATTTCTAAATGCACTCATTGCATCTCTAACGCTTTTGGCAACTTCAGGTGCAAGGACAAATTCAGATATCTTCTGTTTCTCTATTACATCTTCCTCTGTTTCTTCTTCCACTTGAACATTCTCCTGTTTTGAAAAATAATTCTGCATTGCTTTTTCCACTTCTTGCTTTACCAATTCCAACATCATAATCTGCAAAGCTTCTTGGTTCAATACAGCCCCTTTTTCTGTACTGCCGCCATCTATATGAGCAACCACTGCTGATGCGATTAAGTCGGCTTTATCCCTTACGGAATTTAAAATCTCTGCCGCACATACATGTGTCGGCTTTGTTTTATCAAATCCAAGTGTGAATTTATAGGGATTCTTTTTCTCCACATTTATCACACTCCTCTACATAATCTGAAACAGTCTGTCATATCCTTTGGCATTGGCAGAAATATCCTCAATAAAGGTATATTTCCCCAGACGGTCCGATTGTTCCAGAAAATGGCTCAATAGCTTTGCCCCGCCTCCAATAAATACCGTATATGCTGCTTTGGTATCTATGCCTCTTTCTCGAATACTGTTCAGCAGATCCTTTACAAAATCCTGCACCATACCTTCTGTCATACGGACTACAGCCTCTTCATAAAACTCTGTGTTTCCCTGAAGGATACTGTCAATATCACTTTCCTCTAACAAAATATCATATTCACTGTTAATCCCGGAAATAATCTTGTTATACATGGTAATCACACCTTTTTCCATAGAATCACAGGCTTCCATATCCGGATTACCTTTCCGCATCAGCAGATAGTCTGTAGTAAATCCTCCTATATCAATTCCTACTACTTTGGGAATCTGCTGCAGCTTTTCAATCATAGTCATCATAGCCGCATAGTCCTGTGGAAATGCCATTACCTCTCCAATGGTGATATGATATGTCCTACCACAGTAATTGATATCATGGATTTTCCCTTGTCTTTTAAAATATGCTTCATACCGTTCACAAAGTTCTGCATAATGCTTGGGTGGCAGCCCAATCGGAAGATCCACCTGAATGACATCCTCCGGCTGAATTTGAGGGTTTTCCTCCAGCTCTTTTACGATTGCAAATAGAGTAAGGATAAAAAATCGATCATCCTGCGTTTTATCTCTTTGATAAGGAATCCTATTTTCACTCAGCACATAATACTTTCCCTCATAGAACAGGAACTTTTCCCCTCTGGCAGGCTTTTTATCCTGAATGGTAAGCCCTGTCGTAAATACCTGGGAACAGGTTTTCATATTTCTATTGCCATGGTCTACCGCAATCCGAACTTTTTTTATCATAAAATCATCTCTCCTTTTTTTCTTTATACTTCTCTTGTACGCAGAGCTTCCGTACAAAGCAACTTTTTTTCAAAAAAATATCCTGTCTGCAGCATTTTGCTACAGACAGATGCTTTCTTCCTATATAATAATTTTTAACATTTATCTTTAAACCACCATATATTTCCAGTCCTCATTCGAATTATTTCTCTTTATAAAAAATTAATCTGTTCTGCCTTTTGAGGCAAAATCTTTTTAAACAGTTCCATATAGCGTTCGTATCCGGCTGTAATCAATGGACCACGAAGTGATGTTTCTGACCAAAGTAGCAGTTCTTCTTCCTCTGAATAATACGGAATATTACTAACTGTAAATTTCCCGCCAAAATAATGGGGTGTACTGACTTTCAAAAAATCCTGCATATCCTGCTTTGTCGATACCAGTGGCAAACCTTTCATTTTTCGCACAAAAAAAGCCTCTACCACATCGGGTAAGAAGCCTTTCTTTAAATAAGCATTTGCTCTGCCAAATATTTGGGTTGAACACTCCAGCCGTACTTCTCTTTCTTTTTCGCTGCAAGTTGTATCCAGCACAACCTCTGCCAATGCCTTTGCATATTCAAAATCTAACATCTGTTATTCCTCCATTTTTATTTCCTGTTTCAGTTTTCCATGTACTAAATAGCGATAATCCTTTCGGGTATTTACACAAGTTGATAAGGTCACTACCTGATCCTCCTCGGTAACTGTCATCCCTGTGTTATACTCAGCACTTCTTTGTAGTGTTTCCAGAAAAACTTCATAGTCCTCAGAAGTAGGAAAATCATAAGTATATGCTGGATGATCCGTCGGTGCTGCATAACAGGAAAAAATCTGATACTCATAAATATATCCTGGCACATACATATAAAAACAGGGATAGTTTCGATAAAGTGCCTGTGACTGATACTGATCCAGGGTTCCAAACATGCTCCCATCCTTCATATTATGCCCATAGATAATGGAATTTCTGTCTGATAAATTCTCCTGGTTGTGAAAGTCCATAAAAATACTGCCACTTTTATGATTTTCTCCCGTAATCAGGTGATGCAGATAATAGTCATTATCCCTCCCCTGGACTACCGGATAACTAATTTCCAAACCAGGAATCTCAATCCATGCAATGACATCTGGATTGATTTCTTCCAGCTTGTTAAAATCCACCTGTAGGACTCCCTGCTCTGCGACCTCCTCTGGTGTTTCCCCTGGAACCGCTTCTGGTGACAGGTCTTGATCCTCTATCTTTTGTGTAAACCCTTCCATCTGCTCATAGACTTTTTGACTTTCCTGATAATTCAAATAAATTTGCAGTATCCTTCCTCCTGCAAATAAAAAAACAGCAATGGCTACAAGCATAAATATACCGTAAATTTTCTTTCGTTTCATCGAATCCTCCTCTTCCATAAGACCGGACAACTTGCCCGGTCCATATTCACCCTGTATTTTTCAATACATAGTAATAATCATCAATTCCTTTGATCTGTCCATTCCACTCACCATAAGGATCCATGTCCCAAACCATACGGCTCATGGAAATAGACAATCCACTACAGATTTCATACACCTTTCTACAAGCGTTCTGTAGAATCTGCCGTTTCTGCATCTTATGCGGACAATAAAAAGTGGCTGATTTACGTTGACAGGCATCACATTTTTCGGAATCCCCGTCACAATATACCTTCATTTTTTTATCCATATCATACGCTTCATATAGGTGCTGCAGATGCCTGCTTTTCAACATTTCCAAAACTGGCTTTAAATTTCTGTATTGATTCACACCTGCAACACAAATGAACGTATCCCCTGATAAATAGTGAGCTATCGTGCCTTTTAATGCGCCTTCTGTTAAATAGATCTGTTCTGCGTCCAGGTTTCCTATGACATGTACCGGACTTCCTGATGATACTCCATTTTTAAATTTCACACTGGAAAGCCAGATATACTTCCGTCCCTCCATTACCTGATCCAACCGAATCTGAAATCCTTGTATTTTTCCTTCCGGGGATTGAATTGGTATTAAAATCCCGGAATTTTTAGAACTAAAATTAATTGTCCATTTCCCATCTTGATCTTCATAAAATCCAGGCACACCTTTTACTGTCTGTCCGGATTCCAACAGTTTCTGTACCATATTTTTAATTCCAAACAACGGTACACTACGATACCTCTGTATCTCGATCTGTTCTTCCGTCAGCCCTCTTTTTTTAAGATCCTCCTGGTGTTTATCATTTAATGTCAATAAGGACAACATCTCCTGATATGTTCGGTCAATGACATCTGCATCTGCCAACTCGGCATTGAAAATTACTACAGGCTCTTTTTTAGGAGCTACCTGATAATTTGTTCTGTACTCTCCCTTTCCCAGAGCTTCCCGGATTTGCCGATTTGCCTCTGCGCTGGAAACACCATGCAGTCTTCCGTATAATTCCAGCATTCCGCCGGAAGCATCACACCGATTACACCGAAACACATTTTTCTGAAGATTAACATTCATTTTTCCTTTTGTTTCTCCACAAAATGGACAATTCACATCCATCGATGAAGAATTCTTATGCCGTACTCTAAGCTGCAGTAAATGTACAACATCTGTGATATCGTAGTTAAAGCCTGACATATCATACACTCTATGGCTCCTCCTTTCTTCCACAGCCAATAAAGGCTGTGGAAAGAATGATGATCACCGGCTATTTGTTATGCTTTTGCAAGAATTACTCTGGCTGCTGCCGGTATAAAATGGTTCTGTCCATGATACTGCTCTGCGAACCATTGCAAGCTGGAAGGACTTTCCATCGCAACCTGCCCCATAGTTTTTCCGCTAAATTTTCCTTTTCCTGTTATGGCAACTTGGATTGCCTGCTCATAACTCATCCATTTCACCAGTTCTTCCACCGGCATATTGGGAGCCAGAGATTGCGGCTTAGATGGCATCTGCTGCTGGTGAGGTATCTGCTGCATAGTTGGTGCAACACCACCACTTGCCGAACTCATTACCGGATTAGTCATCTGTCCACTCCCCGTTGCCCTGCTAATTGTATTTCCATTCGCTTGTGCTTCCTGGTAAAACTGCTCCATCATCTGCTGTCCTGGCATTGCTTGCGTCTGAAATGCTGGCATCGCCCCTGCCGGCTGATTCGGTGTCTGTTGCATTGCAGGTGCCGGATTTTGTGCCGGCATCGCAGCCTGCATCGAAGTTCCCTGGTTTACAGGAATTCCTGCATCTACCTGCATGGGATCATTACCTTCCCCTACATCAGCAAATTGCAGACCATATCCCGCATCTGCCAAAGCTCGCCCAATCGCTGCGGTTTCTGCCATTTCAAGAAATTTATCTCCAAACTGTGTATCTGTTGTACGAAATTTCTGCGAAAAGGAATTGGCAATATAATTATTCTCCTGATCACACTTATCCAGATAAATCCTGGCTTCTACAACTGCCATATTTTCTGTAAAATGAACAATCCGGCTGATAATCTTGCCTGTAGGATTTACCAGACGGAACCACAGCTTCCGATATTTCACATCCAGATACCGTTGTTCCTCCTGCCCTTCATTAGAAATAACTCTGGCAAGTTCCAGAGGATAAAATCCTTCCACTTTATTCAGTTCTTCTACTGCTTTTGACTTGTTATATAATAATTCGCTCATTGCCTGCTCCTTTCTTTGGAACCGGCAGGACATCCCTTTATAAAGTAATAACCTGCCAATTCTCAACATTGAACTATTTTGCTATTTTTTTACACAGCCCGGTTGCAAATTGTTGTCGGGATCTGTCTATTACTCTGTGGCTGATACCGTTCACAATACTGTTGTATTTTTGCCGCCAGCATCGTCTTTCTGGTACCTGTATCATCTGTATGAATTGCCTGACAAACAGCTTTCCATTCCCCAACAATATAAACGCGCAGCTTCGCCCTGGTAATCCCTGTATAAAAAATATTCCGCTTCAGCATGGGATAAAAAGCTTTTAGCCACGGAATGATAACCACGTGGCACTCACTTCCCTGGCTTTTGTGTATGGTTATGGCATTTGCATGTTCCATCATCTCCACCTGCTCTGCCTCATACTTCACCCTGCGTCCGTCTGTAAATACGATTTGAACTATTGGGTTGTTATCCTCATCCTCAGAAATCTGTACCAAAGTACCTAAATCTCCATTACTGGCAACTTCTGTATTTTTGTTTTGAAGGATTCGGTCACCTTCTCGGAATATCTCACCGCCAAGATGAAGCTCTTGTTTCCCGGATACAGGAGGATTTACATCATCCTGCAGACTGCGGTTCAGTTCCAAGACACCGGCTGCACTTCGCACTTTGTATGGAGAAAGTATCTGTACCTGCTCCATACCATACACCTGAATTTCCTTGAGATAAATATTCTTAACAATTTGTGCTGCTGCATCTGCTCCTGAACATTCAATCATCTGGAAATCATCTCCCCATTGCAGATTTGTTTTTCCTTCGTTGATAAGCTGGGCATTTATGGGGATATTGCTGTCCTTCCCCTGACGATAGACCAGATTTAAAACAGTAACCGGTATTTTCCCACACAAAATAAGCTGACGGAACACATCTCCTGCTCCTACAGAAGGAAGCTGGTGGACATCTCCGACCAAAAGCACTCTGGCTCCTGCTTTTACCTTGTAAAAAAATTCATAGGCAAGGTGCATATCTACCATAGATACCTCATCCACATTAATAAAATCTGCGGACAATTCATCTATAAGTGCTTCATAATCTCCGTCACCAAAAAGCCCCAGTGCCATGTGCATCGTAGTTGCATCCCCACTTCCGGTACTCTCTGCCATTCGCCTTGCGGCACGACCAGTTGGTGCCATCAGTTGGACTTTATTCCCGCATTTTTTCTGATAGATATACAAAATGACCTTTAAAACCGTTGTTTTACCGGTTCCAGGTCCTCCAGTAATAATGCTGATCGGGTTTGCAAAAACCATACGTACTGCTTCTTTCTGCTGTTCGGATAATGTTATGTTTAAATCTTTCTGTGCTTCCTCCAGTTCCTTTTCAATCGTAAGAACTGGAATTCGCTCATACAATTTTCTTGCAATCATAGAAGCAGTGTCATCTTCTTCCTGATACTGTTTGGTAATGTAAATCCTATTTTCTTCTACCACGATACTGTCTTGCATAACCAGACGATAGATCACTTTTAAAATTTCTGTTTCTGTCACCGGCTGAAGATCCGGTTCTTTATTTAGAACTTTCAAGGCATCTTTTACCAGAATTTCCTGCTCCAGATACAAATGTCCGTTTTGCTTCATGGCTTCCCGCAACACATAACTGACACAGCCGGAAATGCGCATAGGATCATTCGTTGCAGCACAACACTGCCTTGCAATGGCATCCACAGTGAGAAAACCAAACCCCTTAACAGCACAAAGGATATAAGGCTGCTTCCGAATGATTTCTACGGATTGATCCCGAAACTTCTGAAGAATCATATTTGCTTTTTTAGGAGTAACATGAAATGGTGATAAAAAGGTCATCAATTCCCGGAATACTTTATTTTTTCCAAAGGAATCCACAATACGGTCCAGTTTTTGCTGAGATATCCCCTGAATTTTTAATAATTCCTGTGGATATTTTTCCATCACCTCTAAGGTATCCAGACCAAAACGATTGACAATCCTTTCTGCCGTTTTGGGACCAATTCCTTTTAAAGAACCACAAGAAAGGTATCCTAAGATACCTTCCCTTGTTCTAGGTACAACCTCTAAAAAAGTTTCCACCTTGTATTGTGTCCCATAGGAACTTGTTTCCCACTCGCCTTCCATCTCAATTTCGATCTCATCCGTAAGCGGAAGGTCATATCCTTTGGCAGTAAACGCAATGATTTTTTTCTCTGCCCAAAACTTATCCCTGGCAGAAAGAGGAACTTCCTGATTCAGTGTGGAAAATAATGCAACCGTATATCCGTTTTCCTCATTTTGAAAAATCTTACGTATATATTTGCACCTCATCGTCTATGTCCCTCCAGTTCTCTACTTTCATCAATTCCCCTGGTTTCATCTTGGAGTCATACCAATAAATATCCTTTCCTTTTACAAATGCTGTCTGAATCTCGCTTCTCATTCCCTCGCTGATATGTGAACCACAAATGATCAATACTTCACATAAATCCAACATCAAAACTGCAATCTGCATTGCAGTTTCCCGTTCTTCCGGGATACGGTCATCTAACATTAATGGAAGATGAGCATGTGAAGCAAAAGTACGGCAATGATACAGCCTTTTCATCTGCATGAGATAGTATTTTGCCAGTTCCATATTATGCTGCACTCCCTCTGGATTCGGGGCAGACAGCGGAGAACAGATATATGCCTTTTTTCCTTGTAACATTATGCAACCTCCTTTTTAATCCGGAAAATCCTGCTTTCTGTAGTACTTGTGTATTCTTCGTAGATATCCGGATGCTGATTTTTCAGTTTCTCCATATTTTCTTTTCCAATCTGGGTGCGTATCGTAGGATTATAAGTAATCCGGTAACGGAAACTCCCATCCTCGATCACTGCCTTACACCCTTGTCCAAGAAGCTCGACAAACGGTACGCTCAATGCACGTTGTTCCGCTTCAATCTCCTTTTTTCTTTTTTCCAATTGGGATTTTTCTTCAGATAATTTAAGATATTTTTCAAGACTGCGTGATTCCAAGCTAGATATGCTGATTTCAGGAATTGATTTGTCTGCGTAACCCTTATATTTCCGGATACTAGCCAAAATGAGATCTGGCTTCCCGGAATACGGTGGTTCTATTTTCTTCTCCACATATTCTTCCCAGAAGTATTTCTCCTGTTCAATAAGTTCTTCTTCCTCCATTCTATCCCGTTCCAGACACCGATAAACAAATTCATTTTCATTGTTTCCATAAAGGCAGGCAATATATGCTTTATTCATATTCATGACTGCAAGATAATGACGAACCTGCAAAACATAGTTTTCAGGAATCCCATCATCTGCCCATTTGTCTTTTGCATTGTAATTGCAGGTCTTACATTCCAAAATTCCAATGCTTCCATCTGGGAAACGGATAAAGTAATCCACATCCGCCAACATAAACGGATATAGCGGATGCCGGAACATTTTTCGTACAGGGAAAACTTCAAGCCCCGTCTTCTTTGCAAAAATCATGGCAACCAAATCTTCCAGGCGGTGTCCCACTTCTTTCGCTACCCAGTTTTCTTCCTCTTCTTCGATTACTGGCGTAACACCAATTTTATCGAAATACAAATCCCTGATTGTCGCAAATGGGGATAAGCCCATGATTGCCGCTGCATCGCTTCCTCCAATGCCAAGGCGCCGGTAATCCAACCACTCTTCTCGGCTCAAATCTGCTGTATCAACAAGAACTTCCGGCTGATAATTTAATGCTGTATTCATCTCATTTCCTCCTTATAATTTAATCGTTCCATATACATCAAACCCTTTCCAGTCAAAGACCAGTGTTTTTGCAATGTCTTCTTCCAATTTTAAAATCCGTGGTGCAGAAAACCCTTCACAAGCAGCAAAGAAAGCAGCTTCGTGCATGGCAAAATAAAGGTCATGAGCGGTACATGGTTCTTCTCCATATTGTCCCACAAAAAGATCTACTACTTCATTTCGGATTTTCTGATTGATTTTAAGTTCCTTCATAATCAGATGCAGGCAGTTTACAGGGTTTTGGATATCTATATCCATCAAACCAACAATTCCTTTAACTGCTTCCTGATAACGGGAAAAAATTTTGTCCAGATTATTCCGGAAATCCTGTAAGGTCGCCCCTCTATCATGGGACAGTTTGATAGGACTTCCCAGGTTAATGACACGGTTACTGGTTTGCGAGAGCATCATGGGATACAGATTCACACCACTTACTGCTACATCAGAAGTAGTCAGGCGCAGTGCAGGAGCTAGGCTCTTATCCTCAATTCCATGATCTTCCAAAGCCTGGTGATAAGTATCCAAAAGTTCCTGATTTCCTCCTAAAGTCCACATAGCAGACACAATGGAATGGTCAAAACTTCCAGAACCCTCCAGATAAGTACTTCCCTTAAAATGTGCTTTCAGATAATCACTTGTCATATTGAAGATTGTCTGCATATCCAGTACACAGTAATCATGATCATCACCGCCATGTACTGCAGATACTTTTCCATCTGCCACCTTGATTAAGGCATCTCCTTTCGCTACCTGAAGACAGTAGTTTACTACCTTTGCATAAGTAGCTTTCTCCAGTTTCTTTAATCCTGTTCCATTAATGCCGGCTCTTTTCAGAATTGTATGGATAGCACAGTCACGAACCGGATAAAAATCCTTGTTCACTTTTAATACCAACTGGGTATTCTTTTCTGTATCCTCTACTATTCCTTCCAGTTCTTTTTCACAGGCTTCTTCAATGGTTTCTGCCTCCTTTTCCAATGGAACCAGTTTTAGCATCCTGGTAGGCTTACGAATCCACTTGGACTGCTTTGCCCTCTCAGCCAGAAATTCCAGCATCTCCGTTGTACTTGCAAATGTAGTGCAAAACTCATCTGCATAAATCTTTGTTTCTTTCATGTGTGTACCACCTTTCTTAAATTTATTTATCCATAAACAGCCAAAGCTGATTGTGGCAATCCTGCCTTTCATTAGGGCATAAAAAAAGAATGAAAAGTGAAGTATTCCTTCGCTATCCATTCTCATATCCCTGATAATATTACCGAAAAAACAAAAGTGCCGCTATTGCCCCATAAGGACAGATAGTGACACTTTATACAATCATAAACAACTTATGCGGAATAAGCAGCCTTACTGCTCTCCTTGAGTCTTCGGATTTATACAAATCCAAAACTCCCCCTATGGGTACGCATAAAATTAACTATAGCAGTATAGTAGCACATGATATAGTATATGTCAATCTTCATGCACAATATATTGTATGTTTTTAAATACTATGCTTTGCATATATGACTTCAATTAGAATATTGAAATATCACGTATCCCATCTCTCTTTTTTCAAGTTTATAGAAAAATTTTTAATAAAAAGTACATAATCTGTTCAATCTGAAAAAATCTCAGTTAATTACTTAATGAAATTGTTAAGACAAAACCAAGTCTTACGCTATTGTACCTTGATAATTTTATACCTTATCAGGAAATGTATATAGGTGCTGCAGATAGTGTCGCATAAATGCACGCCTGCAGCTTGATGATTACATAGTAACACCTCATACGTGCATGAAACATGGCATAGGAAACGGTTTCCTGATATGTCTACTCTTTCATTAATCTAATTTATAGAGGTGATTATATTGAGTGAAACAGACAATCTCTTTAAAGCATACTCCGTTCAGGAGATAGCATCCATGCTCGGCATTGGAAAAACAAAAACCAGGGAACTTCTTGACAGTGGAATTCTTCCCGTTACAAAAGTTGGGCGGCAATATTTTACTTCACCAGCTTCTATTCAGGAGTTTCTCAAGAAAAACATAGGAAAGCAAATATTCTTTTAGGCCCTTTAGAAAGTTATTGTCAATCAGGCTTGGCTATATTAAAATAGACCTTATACCTGATTTGGCATGAATATCTCATTAAAGAAAGGGAACTATTCATGGCGAGAACAACGAAAGGTACACAACAAAAAAGAAGATCCAAAGGGGATGGATCACTATTTCCAAATAAGAGAGGAGGATGGACTGCCCGATATAGAAAAAAAGGGCTACCGGACAAGGAGTTTAATGCTCCTACCAAAGGAGAAGCGAAAGCATTATTAGATGACTGGAAGATAAAAGTGGCAATACAAGACGCAATTACTTCAAACATCAAAGTACAGGACTATGCGAACAAATACTTATTCCGCAAAAGTCTCATGGTTGAAGCTGGCAAATTCAAACAAACCAGCCTAGATCGATTAGAAAAAACATACGAAAATCATTTAAAAGATACGGATGCTTTTAGCAAAACATTTTCTAATCTGACTGCTGATGATATTACAGCAACGATTAATGCCAAAAAGGAAATCCTGAGTTATTCATCATTAAAGAAAATTTACTTATTTTGGTCTGCAATGATTAAAACAGCAATTTCTCTCGGCGAACTGCCAAAAAACTTTTCTGATATTTTAAATCGGGTGATAATGCCGGAAGAATCCGTTCTTCCTGTAGAAACAAAGGAAATCTCAATCATCCCACCAGAACATGAGCAGATCATAAAAGAAATTGCAATGGAACCCAGTCCAAATAAAAATGAACGCTATTTGTATAGATATGGTCCTGCCATTGTATTCCTTTTAAACACAGGTTTACGTGGTGGTGAATTGCTTGCATTAGGTCAATCTTCTATCGTGCCCTTTTTAGGACGGCGTGGCATTAAAATCACACATACGCTTAGCAGGGTTAAAAACAGAGAGGCCGGTTCCAAAAAAAAGACTAAAATGATTTTGACTCCTCCAAAATACCCAAATAGTTTACGGACTATTCCATTAAACAAGGAAGCTGAATTTTCACTATCATGTATGATGGAGCTATACGATAAAAATCGGGTTTTTCCAGATTTGATATTATCTACGCAAAATGGTGTCAGCCCTACAATCCAAAATTTAGCCAATACGCTAAAGAAAATTTGTAAGCGTGCTGAGATTCCAGAATATAATCTTCATGCACTACGGCACACTTTTGCAACAAATCTGATCCGGCAGACTCACAATATGGGAGAAATAAAGGAAGCTGCTGAAATCATTGGCGATAACTATGAGGTGATCATGCGTACTTATGTTCATACAGACAGTGAACGTAAGGTAAGTTTAATTGATGCTATGATTGCATAAATCATCCGCTTAACAGAGGTAATGGTTGTCTACAGTATGATGGCACAGGCTGTAACAACCAAAATTCTGCCACCTTATCGTCCACCTTACGAAACGATTTTACTTGATTTTATAAGGTTTTTAACGGTTTTTGGCGGACATATCTATAAATATTAAAGCATGAAAACTTATATTTTAGAATTAATTTTTTAAAAAAGGGAATTGGATTATGGAAAAATGGACTTGTAGAAAAAATTGTGAACTTTTTCTTTCCTATAATTTTGCCACCTTATTTTTTTAGACAGAATTATAGGATTTTGAAAAAAGAAAAAGCCTCGAAAACCTTGATTTTCTGGGCTTTTTAAGAGGCGCAGACCGGATTTGAACCGGTGAATACTGGTGTTGCAGACCATTGCCTTACCACTTGGCTACTGCGCCGTATTTAGTTATTTTGCACAATTATTGGGTTTGTAGCTCCCCCTGTTGGACTCGAACCAACGACACTGCGGTTAACAGCCGCATGCTCTACCGACTGAGCTAAGGAGGAATATTTAATTTAAGGATTATACCTTAAAAACTACATACATGCTTGTTGATCGTTAATCAAACTCTTTGAATCAATTCTTAACCTGCGTTTCTTGGTCAAGCCC